>JBLHMK010000085.1:0-11472 GCA_047621945.1 Flavobacteriaceae bacterium | reverse complement strand
CAATAGAAACTAAGGAAGGACAAACAGTTGAGACCATTACTGTAGGATATAATAAAGCGGGTGACGAAGTGGCTCGATTCAAAATTACTTGGAGTTTTAAGTCCCAGTAATTGATACTCTTAGTCTTTTTATTTCTTTACACTTTGGCTATAAACACTTTCTTTGTTGACCGAGAATCTGCATTAATCCAGGCCTCTAAGGTGAAAATATTTGAATTCAGTAATGCATAATGAGGAACAGTAATATATGCGCTCGAGAAATCACAGGCATTTCCTGATCCTGGCAGTTGTGCACGAACAATTAGGGATAAACTTAAAAAAAGACTGGCTAAAAGTATCCGTGTATGTATGAAAGGGGGGTCTTATTCTCTTCACATATACTCAATAAATAATTGAACGTAAACTTTTAAATAAGTCTATTGCTTAATCAATTTGTAGGTAGATTGAAACTCATTGCTGCTGAGTGTAACTATGTACAAGCCATTGGAAACGTTTGTCAAGTCAAGACTTACTTGATTTTGGAACTTAATATTGTCTCTTACTACTTGACCAAGAACATTCTGAACTTTAAGCTCAATTTGCTCGTTCCAATTCGCTGCACGAACACTAAATTCGCCTTGACTAGGATTTGGAAGAATAGTAATGTTCGCCACCTCATTCAAATCTTTGATACTCGTAATTATAATCTCTGCTGAACTACCTGAGCAAGGCCCCGCAACACTTCTTACTGCATAAGAACCAGCTGAAACAATCGGTAAAAATTCATTGGTTTCTCCAGGTAATAGATTACCATTGAAATACCATTGAATATTGGAAGATATAGATGATTGCAGTTGATTACCTACTTGAGTAATGCTTGGAATGATAGGTGTAGATGAGATAAAGACGGTAGCCGTGTTTGTTGATACGGTATTGCATCCATTGCTAATCGTACAATAGTAATTTCCGCCATCACTAGTTTGAACATTATTAATACTTAAACTTGCTCCTGTTTCTCCTTGAATGGCTAAACCATTGTAAAACCATTGGTATGAAGTAATTACTAAATCTGGAGAACTTGCAGTAAATGTTAACTCCCCTAGCGTGTTAACACACCAAGTTGCATTAGCTATTGGATCTACAATATTTATTGAAGGATCAATAGCCCCACAATTAGAAACGATTTCAAAGTTCTCATTAGATATATCGAAAAAGATATTATCTGCAGCCTCTACACGCACTCTAGCTAGAGAGCTTAAAGCAAAAGGTGCGGTAACAGCGGCAACTCCATTATTAGGTACTCCACTGATTAAGATCACCGGGTAGGTATAACCACCATCAGTTGATAAAAGGATATTAACCGTATTGCATGAAACTGGATTCTGATTGGTGTTTGCCACATCCCATTCCACGTTATAACTATCACCCGCTGTCCATGTAACATTGGTATTAGGTGCAGTTACTAAGAATGGACCCGCAGTATTTGTTACGTCTACATCAATGTCATCGTAATTTACCGCTCCACCACCAGGTACATTATCTCTTATCGTTACTCTGAATGTCATTCCTCTTCCATAATCAGGTAAAATTTCACCCATAGTTTGGTCATTATTGACAATGTCATTCCATTGAGGAAAAGTTCTTATTGGATTAATCGTTGGTTGAAAACTTCTAAATAATGGTGCATTTCCTGAAGGACTATTTGGATCACCAGATGGACCTAAATCGAATTGTTCCCAACAATAGGTAATAGCATCGCCGTCAATATCATTACTCAAGGCCTGAAGCTCAAAAGGAGTAGACTTTGGAATGGTTTGATTTGTAGGTGTAAGAATCTGAATGGTAGGAATATTATTTCCTGTGATCGTTTTTACTGGACAATTATCTCCTTGAAACTGTGTGGTATAAGCTAAAACCTGATCAAAGGTTCTGGTATGAAAGTAATCATCGCTATTGTTTTGAATGTTTTGTGGTGAGCAAATACCCGCATAACCCATAATGGTTGTAGCACTACCCGGCTCATAAGCTGAAGCCGCTGATAAATTGTTTCCGCTACAAGAACCTGAATTACTATTAAAGGTGTGACTTCCTGCAAATTGATGACCTAATTCATGAGCTAAATAATCAATATCAAAAGGATCGCCTATAGGGTTATTGATTCCTGTTGTTCCTTCTGCTTTGCGATTTCTGCATACAACTGCATAGCCAGCTAAGCCACTTCCTGAACGTCCAATTACGTGTCCTACATCATAATTATTCGAGCCGATTGCATTATTGACGGTTGTTTGATTTATGTCAAGTTTTTGACCCGCACTTACTACTTGACCACTTTGTTGATTAATAAAAGGATCAGTGTTAGGATCTGTATAAATAATTAGATCATTATCTGCAACTAGAACTAATCTAACCGCAAATTCTCTTTCAAAGACACCATTTACTCTGTTAATTGAAGTAACTACAGCAGCAAGTCCGTCGGGAACTGTTCCGCCATGAAATTGAGTATAAGCGCTAGTTGTTGAAACTGCTATTCTATATATTCTCAAGGTTCCTCCATTTGAATCTTTAGCTGATTTTAACTCTTCCATACTTTGCTGATTTACTCCGGTAGAAGCATCTTCAATGATAAAATCATCATTGTCTTCTGAAAGACAATTCGGTAAAGGTTTGTCTGTATGAAAGTTTTTCTTGTAATAAGAGATGTAATTCTTGTTACTGCTTGATGAGTAAGGGTCAATAAATAAGCTTCCCTCAGGACTAAACAACATCAAGTGAAAACCCTTGCGAGTGAAGTCCGCTCTACCATAACGCAATTGATTACTCGTGCTTTTGAAAATGAAGGTTTTGATATTTGGAAATTTAGCGGAAAGGCTGGCTTCCATAATAGGTGCTTCAAAAACCATGAAATTATCCGTCGTTCCACCTGGCAAAGGAAGTTCAATAAATACTGAACTCAAAGCCTGAGAATTATACAGTGGGGCTTCCCAAAGTTTAGCTTGAAATGCACTCAATTCTAATTGAAAATATACCGCATCAGTGGCTTCAATTTGAGGGTCACCTGCTAAATCGTTTTGATAAACTGTTTTCCAAAAGCTATTCTGTGCATGAGCTATGCTGAAAAGTAAGATGATTGTAAAAATATTTTTCATAGTTATTCTTTAACAGTTCCTACCCCTTCAGGTAGGTCTTTCTTATAGTAAACGAAATATAGACCAAGGTCGTTCAGGTCTTGAATGTAAATGGTTGCATCATTACAAAAGATGACAATTTTAAAGCTTTCATCTTTCTGGTCAATTCGAGATTGACATAATGAATTAGCTTCGTCATAACCTTTGAAAGATCGAATATAGGGGTATTTAGCTTGAAGTTCTTCACTCATCGTTTGGCTATCTTGTACAAGATGGCTACTCAATTCTCCATTAGGCATGGGAAGTTCAATTTTCCCTGACTTCAATTGGCTAGTAAAGTTTTCAGCATGAAGGGTAAAAGTAGAATAGGCATTCGGCAAAATCATTTCCTTGTTCGGCTTGAAATCAACTTTTTCCCAAGTAATATGGCTTTCCGTTTGCTTTTCTATTTGGGTACTTTTACATCCAAAGAGTCCAGCTATAATGGTGAGAATGATTAAATATTTCAAATGCTTAATTTGGTTTTTAATTGCTTCATAATTTCCATTGAACGCTCTTTGGTCAACGGTCTTCCTTCATAATTATCTACACATTGAATCACTTGAATTCCATTCGTTAGAAAAATTTCATCAGCCTTAGATAAGAGCTCTTCGTCCATCTCAACCAAGTTTATCGGTAAAAAGTTTAGTAAACAAGCACGTACAACTCCTAAAACACATCCACTGTTATCTTTAGATGTAAATGCCTCGCCATTGCTAATCACAAATATATTCGAAGAACTAGCTTCAATAAACATATTTTGGTCATTTTTTAAGAGAACTTCATCCCATCCATGGGCTTCAGCATACTGTTTAGCTAAAACATAGAGTAAGGCACTTGAGTGTTTGATTCCACCTAAGTCATTAGTTGGTTTTGTGAATGTTGGATAGTTGCCTAAATTTTTAATCGAAGTAAACACTTGATCTACAGACTCCGTTTCAAGCAAGCTATTTATTGCGGTGCCATACGGCGTATAGTTTTTACCAGATTTTCGAATTAAAGAAAGTCTCACTCTTGCCATTCCTTTACTCAGTTCATTGCTGTTTAACAGTTCAATGATTTGGGATTCATCTATAGTATAGGAATCAAAGCCTAGCTGACGACAAGCTTCATCTAGTCTTATTTGATGGAAATTGAGTAAAGGAATCTGCCCATTAATAAAGAGCATCGATTCGAAGCAAGCATCTCCTACGCGGAATCGTTCAACATCATAAAAAGAAATTTCATCAGCTTGGATGAATGTGTTATTAAAACAGATTAACTGCATTAATCTAATTCCATGGTTTTAAGATTTGGAGAAATCTTTAAATTTCCTTCTGTCTTTTCTTGAACTTCTTCTTGAGTCACTCCAGGAGCTAACTCTTCCAAAATGAAAGTTCCATCTTGAATAGAAAACATGCCTAGATTAGTGATGACTCTTTTGATACAATTTTTACCAGTTAATGGTAGGCTACATCTTTTTAGGAGTTTAGACTCTCCTGCTCTATTGGTATGCATCATCGCTACGATGATATTATCTGTTCCAGCTACTAAATCCATTGCCCCCCCCATACCTTTAACCATCTTTCCAGGAATTTTCCAGTTGGCAATGTCGCCATTTTCAGCTACTTCCATGGCACCAAGTACCGTCAGCTGAACATGTCCGCCACGAATCATAGCAAAACTATCAGAAGAATTAAACAAGCTAGCTCCAGGCAACATGGTTACGGTTTGTTTTCCAGCGTTTATTAAATCTGCATCAATTTCAGATTCCTTTGGAAAAGGCCCCATTCCGAGTAAGCCATTTTCTGATTGCAGCTCTACATTTATTCCTTTAGGGATATAGTTAGCCACTAATGTTGGAATTCCAATTCCAAGATTAACGTACCAGCCATCATGTAATTCTTTGGCAATTCTTTGAGCGATTTGATCTTTCGTTAGCATAAGTCTAATTTGTATGTTTGGACAATTTGATTTCTTCGAGTTACTTGAATTAAGCGGTAACTGTTCTTTGCTCAATTCTCTTTTCGTAATTCGTGCCTTGGAAAATTCGTTGAACAAATATTCCTGGTGTATGAATATGATTCGGATCAAGCACACCTGGTTCTACTAATTCTTCTACTTCAACAATAGTAATCTTTCCAGCCATTGCCATCATTGGATTGAAATTTCGAGCGGTTCCTTTAAAAACTAGGTTACCAAAACGATCTCCCTTCCATGCTTTAACAATAGCAAAATCTGCAGTAAGACTTTCTTCTAGTACATACATGCGTCCATTAATTTCTCTGGTCTCTTTTCCTTCTGCTACTTCAGTTCCGTAACCCGTGGCGGTAAAGAATGCTGGAATTCCAGCTCCTCCTGCTCTGCATTTCTCTGCCAAGGTGCCTTGAGGGGTTAACTCTACTTCTAATTCACCTGAAAGTAATTGTCGCTCAAATTCAGCGTTTTCTCCTACATAACTAGAGATCATTTTTTTCACTTGATGCTGTTGTAGCATTAAGCCAATCCCAAAATCATCAACACCAGCATTATTTGAAATGCAAGTTAAATTCTTCTGCCCTTCTTTAACAATGGCGTTTATACAATTCTCAGGAATTCCACATAAACCAAAACCGCCAAGCATTAGGGTCATCCCATCTTCAATTCCTTGGATAGCTTCGAAAGCATCTTTTACAACTTTATTCATATCAATGATTTTAATTCTATTTCTCTTTTACTTAATTCCTCCAAGACCTTATCATACATCTCACTTAAGTGAGTTAAGTCTTGTCCATAAATGAGATAGGCTTCCTCGAACTCTTCAGCGGTATAGCCATGTTTCTCAAAAACACTTTTATAGAAAGTAAGTTTCTTTTGATAAATTAATTTGTTTGTAGGTAATAACTCATGTTCCACTTTAGCATCTGACATAGCCAAATCAACCATAATTGCAATCATCTCATCTTCTGGGATTAATACTTCAGTTCTAGCTTGTTCTGCGGTTTGGCAAGCAGCCAATGCAGTAAACAGAAAAAAGATTAGCATATTCTTCATTAGCGTAAAAATAATGAAATAACTTTGCAGGGAAAACAAAAAGCGGTAAATAATAGATGGTTAATCAAAATAATTGGAACGAAGTCAATAAAAAGTGTCTAGCACATCACGCCAATCTAGTTGCGGTAACTAAGACTAGGTCTGTTGACGAACTACAGGATTTGTATCAAACTGGTCAACGTCATTTTGGAGAAAACCGGGTTCAAGAATTACTAGACAAAAAAGACAAATTACCTGAGGATATTAAATGGCATTTGATTGGTCATTTGCAGCGGAATAAAGTGAAATATATTGCACCTTTTGTTAATCTCATTCACTCAGTGGATAGTCTCCGATTGCTTAAAGAAATTAATAAAGAAGCAGAAAAAAATAATCGAATAATTGATTGCTTATTGCAGTTTCATGTAGCTCAAGAAGATAGTAAATTTGGTATTCCTCCTAGTCAAAAAGATGAACTTGTAAAGGAGTTAAAGCAATACAACTTAGAGTGGGTTCGAATAAGAGGTATTATGGGGATGGCAAGTTTTGTTGACGACCAAAAGCAAGTTAAGGGAGAGTTCTCTCAGTTAAGAGATATTTACAATGACTTGAAAAACAACTTCTTTACAGAGAAGGATAGCTTTGACACTTTAAGTATTGGAATGAGTGGTGATTATGAATTAGCGCTGCAAGAAGGAAGCACCATGGTGCGAATTGGAAGTAAATTATTTACTTAGCCTGCTCTTTTTGTTCTACCACTTTTAATGCGAGTTGTTTGAATAAAGTCCCATTACTTATGCTGGCATATTCTTGTTGCAGTATTTTAAACGTCTCTATATTTTTATCGGCTTGATATTGCTTCTTCCCTTCTATCAAACGGAAGTCCTTTAATGGTAATTTATCCAAGTTAGCTTTGTCGAATGAAAAGTCCTCATTACTCTTCGCTTCTAGAGCATACATGAGTACATACTCACTTAAGAAATGGTACACTTCAAGTCGCTTTGGTAAAGCCCGTTCTACAAACTGAATATCTGAAAGGATTTTATCAAATACTAAATCACTAAAAACATCTAGGTGATGTTCGCATTTATTTGGTTCGTTGGTTTTAAGTAGCTCCCAGTTTTCAGGAGTAATATTAGCCACCATTAAGTACTTTAAAAATTCCTCATTTAAAGGTGCTAATTCCTCTTTATTTAGTCTTCTGTACTTCACTGGTTTCCTTCTTTAATATAGGTAAATCGCCATTGCTAGAAAGTAGAATAGCAATCCAACGTAGATCTTTAAATTGCGTGCAAACGATAATTAACATGATAGCAATAGGTACACTTATAATCATACCTACTACTCCCCAAATCCATCCCCAAAAAGCCAATGAAAGTAGCACAACTAGCGGACTAACATTTAATGAGTTTCCCATTAATTTTGGTTCTAGAATATTACCCACGAAAACTTGAACACCAGCAACGGCAACCAGAACAATACTTGGCTGCATCCAAGTGCCAAACTGAATAAAAGCAATCAGTACGGGGAATAAAGTGGCGATTAGAGATCCAATCGTAGGGATATAGTTTAATAAGAAAATGAGGTAGGCCCAAAAAATAGCAAAGTCAACTCCTACTATGCTTAAGATGATATAACTAAGTATCCCGGTCAATAAGCTGGTCACTGTTTTCAAAGAAATGTAACTACTCATTGACGTATTAATAGACGATAAAATAGCATCTACATCTTCTTTATCATTTTGGTTTGGATAGAGCTTAACTAGCTTCTCTTTAAAAGAGGATGACTCAATAAGAATAAACAATAGATAGAGTAAAATGAGTACCGCATTGCTAAATATTGAACTAACTGAACTAACTGCCAAACCTAAAATTGACGAGATGTTAAACTGCTCACTTATTCGCTCGAACAAGCCTTTAAAATCCATTTGAAAAGGAAGCTGAATTTCGTGAATGAGTTGATTTAAATTCTGCTGATATTCTGGGATCTTTCCCTGAATGGCTTCTGCACTATTGAACAGTATTCCACTGAATCCAACAAAGGCCCCAATCACCACAATGAAGGCAAATATATTCTGTAAAAAAACAGGAATTTTTCTACCTTTCAATTCTAACTTATTGATGTAGAAAATGAGTTGCTTAATGATGAACCATGCGATAATGGCAAGTGTCAAAGGCATGAATAAAGTCTTACCAATGTATAGCATAAATATGCTAGCAATAAAGATGATTAGACCGTATGCATATTTTTGAAGAGCCATATTAAAAACCTGAAGGGTTAAATACTTTTTTTGCTATTCTCAGGGAGTCTTCGAATGCATTTAAATTGAAATTGTGACCAATTGTTTTTGTGCCAAAATAGTTTACAAAATGCTCTGTAGGCATATTGCCAATCAAATCATCTTTAGCCATAGGGCAACCACCATATCCAAATATGGCTGTATCAAATCTTCTACACTCATGTTCAAAAGCCGTATCAATTTTCTCCTTCCAATTGTGCGGGGCTGTATGCAGATGTGCACCAAATTCGATACCTGGAAAACTAGGAATTAGGTTGTCGAATAAGTAGGCAATAGTATCTGGTTTTGCTACACCAACGGTATCGGATAAAGAAAATATTTTGATGTCTAATTTGCTTAGTTTATGAATCCAAGATTCTACAATTTCTTTATTGTAAGGATCTCCGTAAGGGTTTCCAAATCCCATGGAAATATACAAGACCATTTGCTTGTTGTTTTTCACACAAATTTCCTGAATACGTTTAACTCGTTCGAATGACTCCGCGATTGTCGAATTCGTATTGCGAAGTTGGAAAGTTTCTGAAATAGAAAATGGATAACCCAAATAACTAATTTCCTCAAACTTGCAGGCGTCTTCTGCTCCTCTTTCATTAGCAATGATTGCCAATAACTTAGATTGCGTATCTCGTAGGTCTAATAGCTTAACTAATTCACTGGTGTCTGCCATTTGTGGAATGGCCTTGGCAGAAACAAAACTGCCAAAGTCAATAGTATGATAGCCAACTTTCAGTAATGCGTTAATGTATTCCGCTTTTTGCGCTGTAGGAATAAAATTTTTGATGCCTTGCATAGCATCTCTTGGACATTCTACTAAATGAATCATTTTTATTTTTTAATACCCAGCTTCTAACCAAGCATTGTATCCTCCATTGAGGTCGTATACTTGTTTGAATCCCATTTCTTTTAATAGGCTTGCAGCCTCTCCGCTTCTTCCACCACTTCTACAAAATAACATTACAGGAACTTCTCTGTCCATGGCATCCATGTTTGCTTTGAAATCTTCTGTATAGAAGTCAACATTCTTAGCCCCTTCAATAGTTCCATTCTCTGTTAATTCTGCGGGAGTTCGGATGTCAAGAAGCATGAAGTTTTCATCATTGTCAAGTTTAGTTTTGAATAGCGCTGGTTTTAGCAACAAATGCGCAGTTTCAATTTGCATAACTTCTGCTACACTTTCTTCTATTTCATTATCTAATACCACATCAACGGTAGATTCTGTGGTAGCTTGTGAATCTTTGCATGATACTAGTAAAATACTTAGTAACGCGGCTCCTAATATTCCTTTGTACATAAATGCGTATTTATTTTTACAAAAATAAGATAAAGCTGCATTGATTTAAGAAAAACTGTCATTTTTGTGAAATGATAAAAACAACTGAACAAGATTCTAATCATCGACATCTCGAAAATATGTCGACTAAAGACTTACTTCTTAATATGAATAAGGAAGATCAATCGGTGCCTAAAGCAGTGGCACAATGTATTCCTCAAATTGAACAAGTAGTTGATTTAGTAAGTGATAAGTTGTTGGCTGGCGGTCGTTTGTTTTACATTGGAGCAGGCACGAGTGGACGCTTAGGTGTTCTAGATGCTAGTGAATGTCCTCCTACGTTTGGAGTTTCGGATCACTTAGTTATCGGAATCATTTCAGGTGGGGATAAAGCTATTCGCAAAGCGGTTGAATTTGCAGAAGATAGCCAAGACTTGGCTTGGAAGGATTTACAAGAATATGACGTCAATCCCAATGACGTGGTAATTGGTATTGCGGCTTCGGGAACTACGCCTTATGTTATAGCGGGTTTAGAAGCTTGTAATAAGCAAAGCATTCAAACCGCTTGTATTACCTGTAATGAGGGAAGTCCTTTAGCTGAAGTGGCTAAGTATCCGATTGAATGTGTGGTTGGCCCAGAATTCGTAACGGGAAGCACACGAATGAAATCAGGTACCGCTCAAAAGTTAATTTTGAATATGATTAGTACTTCCGCAATGATTAAAATTGGTCGTGTGGAGGATAACAAAATGGTAAATATGCAATTGAGCAATCATAAATTGCTTGCTCGAGGCGTTAAAATGATAAGAGACGCAACTCGGGTTGATGAAACAAAAGCAAAAGAAACTTTGTTAGCTCTGAATAGCGTTAAGCTTGCGATTGAAGCATTAAAAAAATAAAGTATGCACGGTATTGAGCCATATTGGCGTTGGCGCGATTTATATATAGCCGAGGAAGATCAGTTTTCCCCGTTTTATGAAAAAGTGTACTCTGAAATGGAGTTCACTCACGCTATCTATGATCATGTGATTCACCCTCAATGGGATTTTATAGGTACTCCTACCCTTTTTATCAAGATCCTTTTTGTCGATTATGATGAAGGAGTGGCTACTATTGAAATGATCGGAGAATGGAATGATGCCATAAACAACGACATCATGTTTTTTAAAAGGGATATTATTGATATCCTTATTGGAAACGGTATTTATCGGTTTATAATTATCGGTGAAAACGTATTGAACTTCCACAGTGATTCAGAAGACTATTATGAAGAATGGTACAATGACATTATTGATGAAGGAGGTTGGATTGCCTTGGTGAATTTTAATGATCATGTGGTCGAAGAAATGATGAACGATAATATTCACTATTATATGCATAGTAATGAGGCTTTGCAAAACCTAGCTTGGCGTAAGTTTAATCCTGATAAACTCTTAATTCTTGTAGAAGATAAATTTCTTCGAGCGTTGCATGCATAAATTATACCTGCGAAGTCTTCGAGACTTGCCAGGTCTAATTGAGGTATATGGCTAGAACAATTACCACATCTAATCGCCTACGACTAGAAGAATTAAAACTAGAGCATCTTGATGGAATGTGTAAGTTGTTGGGAAGCCTAAAGTTCAAAAATACTTTGAGAAAATCCTCAATAAGGAAGATTGTCAAGAGTTTATAAGTATTAGTGCCAAACGTGAAGCAAGAGATGTTTATTCGTTTTGGGCTGTTATTCGAAAAGAAGTTCAACAGTTCCTAGGGATTTGCGGATTGCTA
>JBLHMK010000084.1:0-11824 GCA_047621945.1 Flavobacteriaceae bacterium | reverse complement strand
TTAAGACTTTAACTTGGGCACTGTTTAAGTTTTTGTAGCTGTCTTCATATATCTTACCACACTGCCATATTAACTGAACGCCTTGTTTTTGGAATTGATCTAGCTTAGCCGCAATTGCCTTATTAATAGCACTTGCCCCTAAACTTCCACCTGTAATAAATACAATTGGTTTTTTCTCATCCATACCAAAATGCGCACACGCTTCGGATCTACTTACTCCTTCCAAGGAAATACTTCCACGTAAAGGATTACCCGTAATTTGAATTTTTGAAGCTTCAAAATATTTTTCTAAACCAGGATAGGCGGCAAACACGATACTTACTTTTTTGGATAAAAGCTTATTTGTAATTCCTGGGAATGCATTTTGCTCCTGAACAAAACTTGGAACTCCTTGCCATTGAGCAACTTTCAACGCCGCTCCACTAGCATAACCGCCAGTTCCAATAGCTGCGTTTGGTTTAAATCGTTTTACAATAAACCATGCTTTGATTAAACTAAACAAAAGCTTAAAAGGAAAAAGTAGATTTTTTAAGCTTATTCTTCTTTGCAGACCAGCAATAGTTAAGCCTTCAATAGTATAACCTGCTTTGGGTACTGCTGTCATTTCAATTTTACCCAAGGCCCCTATAAATAGAAACTCCGTATCAGGTGCAATTTTCTTAATAGCATCGGCAATAGCAATCGCTGGAAAAACGTGTCCGCCACTACCCCCACCACTCATTAATATTTTCAAATTTTTCTTCACTTTATTCGCTTACTATTATTAATTCTTCATTCGCTTTTAATTCTTCTTCTAGTTGTTCTGCATCTCTACTTACACTTAAGATGATTCCAAATGCTAGACTTACAAATATGGTTGAGCTTCCCCCCATACTAACTAAGGGTAGTGTCAAGCCGGTAATAGGAAGCAAGCCTACTGCAACTCCCATATTAATCATGGCTTGTATGGTTAAGCTTAATGCCAAACCGAAGGCCAATAATGCTCCAAAGGCTTTGGGTGATTTCCTGACGACAAAAGCTGAACGTACCAAGAAGGCTAAGTATAAAAAGACCACGAATACTCCACCGAAAAAACTATACTCTTCAATAATAATTGCATAGATAAAGTCAGAATATGGATGTGGTAAAAAGTTTCTTTGCGTACTGTTTCCAGGACCATTAGGAAAAAAACCTCCCTTTGCTATTGCGATTTTCGATTGAACCAATTGATAAGGATCTTCATCTAGCCCATCTGCATTGGTAAATGATTCAATTCTTCCTTTCCATGTAGTCATCCTTCCAGGCATGCTTTCCTCTGGCAGAGTAAAGAGCAGGGTAACGAACATCCCCACTGCAATTAAGGATAAACCAATTAATCCTCCAATGTAGGCCATGTGAATTCTACCTACAAACATGATTAAAACACTTGTAGAAAAAAGCACTAGTGCTGAAGAAAGGTCTTCTGGAGCAATAAGTCCGCAAATTATAAATACCGGCATTATAGTTGGCCAAAACCCTTCGCTAAAAGAACTCACCATGTCTTGTTTCTTTGAAAGCATTCGGGCGAGGTACATGATTAAGGCAAACTTCGCTAAATCGGAAGTTTGAAAAGTCAAGTTTACTCCAGGTAATGTAATCCATCTTTTAGCTTCATTGATATCCGTTCCGAAGAAAAGAGTTATCACTAAAAGAACTATACTTAGATAATACAAAATTTGAGATGCGCGAGAAAAATATTTATAGTTAATAAGATGAGTTAAGTACATTAATCCTAGTCCACCGCAAATGATGAATACTTGCTTGATGAGATAGTACTCGGTGTTACCCGCACGATATTTGTACGCTAAGGTTCCGGTAGAACTATAAACCGCCAACAAGGAAAATAAAGATAAAGTGAGCACTATTGCCCAGATGAATTTATCTCCTTTTATATTTTTACTTAGCTTTTCAAACATTGCTTATAATGTATAATGCATAATTTTTAATGTATAATTGGTCAGTTAAACCTTCTTCTCTTCTGAAGACTTTACAATTGCTGTTAAAATTTAAATTAACTATACTATGTCTCTGTACAAATCATTAAATTCCTCATTAGGAATAAAATCAGTTTCATGTAAAAGTCTTAACCAATACTCAGTTTCTCTTGCTTCTTTCAAACTAATGCCAAACATTGCTTTAAAATCCTTCTTCGATATTCCGGCAACCGCCTCTTGAGCATTTGCTCTGATAGAGTTACCTGACCTTAAAATCTGTCTACCTAAATCATACATTTTATATTGATCTATCAACACAGAATATAAACGAACTATCTTTTTAGAAAAGACAAAGGATTTATCTAATATGGGATTAGGCTTGTTCATTTGACTATAGACTATTATACCTTCTCAATTAACTTCTATAAATTTCTAACTGCAGCTTTAAATTGATCCCCTCTATCCTCGTAGTTTTCAAACAAATCAAAACTTGCACAAGCTGGAGATAAAACAACAGCATCACCTTTGTTCGCGAAATGATTAGCAATTCTCACCGCTTCTTTCATATCATGCACATTAATCATTAGATCTGTATGATGAGAGAATGCTTCGTGTAGGTTTCTGCTATCATTACCCAAACAGATTACTGTATGTACTTTTGAACGCACTAATGCTTTCAGTACTTCGTAATCATTCCCTTTGTCTACACCCCCAGCAATCCAAACCATTGGGTTTTGAATAGACTCCATGGCATACCATGTAGAGTTTACATTGGTGGCCTTAGAATCATTTATAAATTCTACTCCACCAATTTTCAACACCTTTTCCATACGGTGTTCTAAATTTTTAAAATCCATGAGGCTTTCCCGGATACTTTCTTTTTTAATGTCTACTGCTCTAGCCACTATTGAAGCTGCCATTGAGTTGTAAATATTATGCTTGCCTTTAATTCCTAGTTCGTTAATTGACATAGTAAATACTTTTTTTTTAAGGTTTATTGTTAGTTCGTTATTATTTAGACATGCTCCCTCGCTTAACTCTCTTTCAATACTGAAAGGGATTGCGGTGGCATGGATTTGTTTTAATTTGTTCTTATCATTTACTACTTCATCATCATGGCAATAAATGAAGAGATCTTCCGCAGTTTGATTTTTAGCTACTTTAAACTTAGACTCGATATAGTTTTCAAATTTGTAGTCGTAACGGTCTAAATGATCTGGAGTAATATTGAGTAATATGGAAATGTTCGGCTTAAACTCGTGCGTGTCATCTAGTTGAAAACTGCTGACTTCCAGCACATAATAATCAACGTCGGCCGTTGCTACTTGGTAAGCGAAACTTTGACCAATATTTCCGGCTATTGCTACATTCAAACCTGCATCTTTCAATAGCTGATATGTTAAACTTGTCGTTGTAGTTTTCCCATTACTACCAGTTATTGCGATAATAAATGCATCAGTAAATTTTGCAGCAAATTCAATTTCAGAAACCACTAAAATTCCCTTTTCGCGAATCTTTTTAACGATTGGGGCACTATCTGAAATACCAGGACTTTTCATCACTAAATCTGCATTAAGAATTTCCGTTTCAGTATGCACTTCCTCTTCCCAAGCAATAGCATGTTCAGTTAATTGTGCTTTATACTTATCCTTAATTTTTCCAAAGTCAGACACCCAAACCTCATAGCCCTGCTTCTTAGCAAGGATAGCAGTCCCTACACCGCTTTCCGCAGCCCCGAGTATCGCTATTTTTTGAGTGTTAGTAGTCATGATTCTTGTCGTTCTTCTTTATCTTATTTTCAATGTTGCTACTGCTATTATGGCTAACAGAATACCTATTATCCAAAATCGAGTTACAATCTTAGATTCGTGATAACCCTTTTTCTGATAGTGATGATGGAGTGGAGACATCAAAAAGACTCTTTTGCCCTCACCATACTTAGTCTTCGTGTATTTGAAATATCCCACTTGTATCATTACCGAGAGGTTTTCTGCTAAGAAGACCCCACCAAGAATGGGTAAAAGCAATTCCTTTCTAGTTAGAATAGCTATAGTTGCAATGATTCCTCCAATTGCCAAGCTCCCCGTGTCACCCATAAAGACTTTAGCTGGATATGAGTTCTGCCATAGAAAACCGATGCAAGCTCCCACAAAGGCCGCAATGAAAATGGTTAGCTCTGCTGCAAATGGTATGTATAGAATATTCAGATATTCCGCGAATATGATGTTACCAGATATGTAAGCGAATAGAAACAAAACAGATCCACTTATGGCCGAGACACCTGTTGCCAGACCATCTATCCCATCGGTTAAATTTGCCCCGTTAGATACTGCTGTGATGATAAATATAACTGCGGGTATAAAGATTAACCATCCAAACTTCTTCCAAGATGGATTGATAATGGTTAGTACTTTTTCATAGTTAAACTCATTCCCTTTAAAGAAAGGAACGTTTGTAATTGGCGCATCAATTTTTGCCATGTAATGCTCGTCGCCTTGCATGTCGCTATGCGTCGAAATTTGCTCTATAGGAAACTTTTGAGACTCGGCAAAACTAACTTCTTGTTTCACATAAACATCTGGATGAAAATACATCATCGTTCCAACGAAAATCCCTAAGCCAATCTGACCAACTACTTTAAATCTCCCTTTTAGTCCTTCTTTGTTCTTCTTGAATACTTTGATATAATCATCCAAGAATCCAATTGCACCCATCCAAAGAGTAGCAACTATCATAATGATGATATAAATATTGGTTAAGTCAGCGAGCAACAAGGTTGGAATAAGAATAGCTAACAAGATTAAAATGCCACCCATTGTCGGCGTACCTTGTTTTTCTTTCTGCCCATCAAGACCTAAATCTCTCACAGTTTCTCCAATTTGGAGACTTCTTAATTTATCAATTACCATATCCCCTAACAAAATGGAAATAACCAAAGAAAGGACAGCTGCCATAGTAGCACGAAATGATAGGAATTCAAAAAGACCTACTCCAGGCAGTGATGTATGTTGACTTAAGTAATGAAATAGTTCGTACAGCATAATGATCTATTTATTCAATTCTTTAAAAGCTTCTTCTAATTCTTCCATATCATCAAAATGAGCTTTCGCTCCATTGATTTCTTGATAGTTTTCATGGCCTTTACCAGCAACTAAAATGATATCCTCTTTATTCGCTAACATGCAAGCTGTTTTAATTGCTTGTCGTCTGTTCTCAATCACCAAAACCTTTTTCCTATCGATTACAGATACTCCTGCCTGCATTTCCTCCAATATCACATTTGGATCTTCCGTTCTTGGATTGTCAGAAGTATAAATTGCCTTAGTACTCAACTTCGCGGCAATTGCTGCCATTAATGGTCTCTTAGTTTTATCTCTATCTCCGCCGCAGCCCACCACACAAATCACTTGATTACTTTGTGTATTCAACTGATTGACCGTTTCCAATACTTTCTTCAAAGCATCTGGCGTATGCGCATAATCCACTATTCCAACAATTCTTTGTTTTGGTGAAAGGATGTATTCAAATCGACCTTCAGCTCCTTCAATTGTGCTCATGGCAACAAGCACTTCTATTTCATCTTCGCCTAAAAGCGTAGCAGCTCCATAAACTGCTAGTAAATTGTAGGCATTAAATCCGCCTATCATTTTTACATGAAGTTCTTTCCCATTTACATTAAGCATCATTCCGTTAAAGTCACTTTCAATAACTCTTCCCGAAAAATCCGCACTGCCAGAAATGGCGTAAAGGAATTTTTTAGCCTTCGTATTCTGAAGCATTACCAAGCCGTTTTTATCATCGGCATTACTCAAGGCAAATGCATTTTTCCCTAACTGATCAAATAAGCCTTTCTTGGCTTTTAAGTATTCTTTAAAAGTTTTATGGTAGTCTAAATGGTCATGGGTTAAGTTGGTAAATATGGCCCCGTCAATATCTAGGCCGTAAGTTCTTTGCTGAACAATAGCGTGAGAGCTTGCTTCCATAAAGCAATATGAGCAACCTTGCTCTAGCATTTCAGCCAACAATGCATTAATGGCAATGGGGTGAGGAGTTGTATGAGTGGCTGGTATTATTTTGTTGCCTATCTTATTCTCCACGGTAGAAAGCAATCCACACATGTATCCCAATTTCCCAAACAACTGAAACAACATAGTTGCGATGGATGTTTTTCCGTTCGTACCTGTTATGGCAAGCAATTTCAGTTTTTCAGAAGGGTTATCATAAAAGTTAGAAGCTGCACGTCCTAATGCTTTTGAAGAATTTTCTACAACTATATAGGTACAAGTTTCAGATACACTAGCTGGTAAAATCTCACAGATAATTGCTTTAGCGCCGCTTTCTTCTACTTGAGAAATATAGGCATGTCCATCTGTTTGACTTCCCTTAATCGCAGTAAATAAGGTGCCTTTTTGAAGCTCTCGCGAATCAAGCGTCAAACTTTGGATATCTACATTCGTTTCTCCAATGATCTCTTTGACTTTTATGCCAATTAATATGTCTTGTAAGTTTTTCAAAACAATTCTACAGTTATAGTTTGTCCTTGAGTAAAATTTCCTCCTGCTGTTAAGCTTTGCTTCTTAACTTTTCCTGAGCCATACACTTGAACCCTTAGTCCTGCATTTTCTGCCACAAATAAGGCATCCTTCAAATCCATTTCAATCAAATTAGGTACAAGGCCATCAATGACGTTGTTCGCTTTCATTGTCATGGCATTATTCTCTTTTTTAGCTATTCCATAATCCGAGTTAATATCTGAATGAAATGAGAATCCTAACTTATTGTAGATAATTTCCGCTTCTCCACTTTGGAGGTTTCCGATTCTAGGAATCGTATAGTCGCTTACTAAAGGATTAGATTGAATGCTGTTATGCATCTCTATTCCATTCGCGTAAATCTTATTGGCAATTTCAGCGAAAACGGGTCCAGCTACGGCTCCGCCATAGTATCCATTCTTCGGATTATTGATTACTACGATACACGAATACAAAGGATTATCCGCTGGAAAATAACCAGCAAATGAGGCTTGATAAATTTTATCTTGATACTGCGTAGTCGCGTTCGCAATTCTTGCTGTTCCCGTTTTACCGGCCATAGTAAGCTGACCACCAGATTTAAGGTGACGAGCGGAACCAATTTCAAATACCCCTTCCAATAATTTTTGGAGTTGATGAACTGTTGATGAACTAACTACTGCCTTATCAATAACAATCGGATCAAATTGCTCCACTACTTCATCCAAATCTTTAATAGCTGAAACCAAATAAGGCTTCATCATTTTACCATCATTAGCAATTGCATTATAAAAAGTCAAAATCTGCAATGGGCTCATTTGAACTTCATAACCAGTGCTCATCCATGGCAAAGACACCTGACTCCAAGATGAAGGTGGATGAATAGTAGGTGCAGTTTCACCAGTTATTTCAATTCCAACCGGATTTTGCAAATGCATAGCGATTAATCGATCATAAAACTTGGAAGCTTTATCACCGTAACGCTCCGTAACCAATTTTGAAATCCCCACGTTTGAAGAATAGGCAAAGGCTTCTTTAACCGTAATAGTATCATGGTTAAAAACATGTACATCACGCATTATTCTATCTGCATATTTCTTTACACCACCTTCCACATCTACAGTTTCTGCGTTCACATCTTTCAACAGACCGTCTTCCAATAAAGCAGCCATGGCCATCAATTTAAAAGTTGAACCAGGTTCTGTGTTAGCCCCTACTGCATAATTGTAATACTCAATGTATCTGCCCAATTCCTTTCTATAGGTAAGATTAGCGATTGCCTTAATCTTCCCAGTTTTCACTTCCATAACCACAGCGCAGCCGTTATCAGCATTACTAGATAAGAGTGCTTTTTTTAAAGCCGACTCCGTTACATCTTGAATATTAATGTCGATCGTCATTTTCACATCATTCCCTGCTTTAGGCTCAATGTTGCCCTGCCCATTCAGTGGAATGTATACTCCACCTGAAATTCGCTGCATCAGCATTTGACCTTCCACACCTGCTAAATACTCATCGAACTTCCCTTCAATTCCCACACGAATAGTGTCCATTCTATTTTCGATGCTTGGGTTAGGCACAATACGCTTAAATCCAATAGTTCTTTCAGCCAGAATACCGAAAGGAGTAATTCGCTTATTCTTTTGCAAAACAATCATCCCTGATTTGTAGCGACCCAATCTGAAGAAAGGCCAATCGTATATTTTCTTTAATTCTGGGTAGGTTACGTTTCTTTTAATCAGATAGTAGCGATTTCCTTTTTGTCGATTTGCAATGAGTTCATTCTTATAATCCGCTTTTGATTTAGCTCCAATATTCACGCTTAACATGTAAGCCAAGGAATCAATATTGCGATTGAATATGTTGTCTGTCATTGGCTCCGATTTGAAATCCATACGGATTTCAAAAAAAGGCAATGAAGTAGAAAGCAAGCTTCCATCCTCCGCATAAATATTTCCACGTTCTGCTTCAATTGAACGAGATACAATAGTCAAGCTATCTGCTAATTGACGTAATGCAGGTCCTTCATACACTTGAATCTTGAACGACTGAAATACAATAGCAAAGCCCGCCAATACTGGAACCAGTATTGCGACCCACATGCGCCACATTATTTCTTGTCGTTTATTCGTACTCATTACTCTTTACTACTATTTTATAAGGTGGTTTAGTCAATTCTTTTAAGTCCATAGCCTCAACCATTTTTGCTACTTCACTTTGTTTACTCTTATACATTAACTCCGACTTTGAAGTCATGTATGTCCATCGCAATTCTCTGATATCTTTCTCAATAGAATTTATTCTGCGTATTTTATTTTCTGCCGTATGGTTATTCGCCACATGCAATACTCCTAAGGCTGCAACAAAAAGCACTAAAGGCATATTATTGAACCAGTTCTTCTCATCAAATCGCAAGAAATTCCTGAAGCGATCTTCCAAGGAAAGCTCAACGGGCTCATCAACTATATGTTCTTGCTTGTCACTCATTTATATTTTCTCCGCTACTCTTAACTTTGCACTTCTAGAACGAGAATTAACTTTCAATTCCTCTTTACTTGCCTCAATAGGTTTTTTATTTATCAGCTTGAAAAAGCGCTTACTTCTGCCAAACTCATCACTCACTCTAACTCCTTCAAAATTTCCGGTCTTCATGAAATTTTTCACTAAGCGATCTTCCAAAGAATGAAAGGTGATTACTGCTAATCGACCGCCTTTATCCAAAACCTCATAGCTCTGCATCAGCATTTCCTTTAGCGCATTCATTTCATCATTAACTTCAATTCGAAGTGCCTGAAAAACTTGAGCATAATACTTGTTGGGGTTACCACCCATGGTGTATCGATCAATAAATGACGTAAAGGCTTTAGTACTTTCGAAGCGAATACCACTTTGTCTTGCATCTACAATTGCTGCGGCTAATGTTTTTGAATTACGAATTTCACCATACTCAGAAAAAACACGAACCAAATCATCTTCGCTATACTCGTGAAGTATGTCACTTGCTTTCAACTCAGACTCTTGGTTCATTCTCATATCCATGGGACCTTCAAAACGAGTTGAGAAACCCTTACTTCCAGCATCTATTTGGTAAGAGCTAATTCCTAAGTCAGCCAAAATTCCATTTACAGGAACCGCTTGATGATAACTAAGAAAGCGTTTAAGAAATCTAAAATTATGCCCAATGAAAGTGAGCTGTTCGTTATCAGGAATATTTGCGATTGCATCTTCATCTTGATCAAAAACAAACAATTGTCCTTTAGCTAATTTTTTAAGAATTTCATTGGAGTGTCCACCTCCACCGAAGGTTACATCAACATATTTACCTGAAGAGTCAATATTCAATGCATCGATGCACTCTTGTAAAAGAACGGAAACATGATAGCCTTGCTCATTCATAGTTCCTATTCTTTAGTGTCCTCAATATCTAAATCAAAATCACCCAGTACATCCTCAGCCAAATCAGCAAATGAATCAGAATCCATTGCCAGTTCTTTTTCATATTTCGACTTATCCCATAGTTCAAGCGTATTCTTGCCAGGAGTAATTATAGCCTCTCCATCAATACCTGCATAATCAAGTAAGTGTTTAGGAACATTTAATCGATCGGCACTATCTAAAACTATTTCAGTTGCTCCTCTTAAGAAGTAACGGATAAAAGCTCTTTCTTTCTTTTTGAATTGATTTAAGCGCTCTACTTTTTTTCGAACCTTCTCCCAAACATCAATAGGATAAATTTCCAAACATTCCTCAAAGCCTCTATTCACCACAAAACGGCCCTTCGCTTCCGGATTAAGCTGCTGCTTAAGTGCCCCCGGTAAACGCATGCGACCTTTCGCATCCAACTTCAATTCATATTCTCCTAAAAAGCTCATTAGTTATCCACTATGTTTTTTAAATCAGTCATAAAAGTATACACTTTTGACACAAATTCCCACATATTCCCATTTTTTACCACCGCTAATTACTCACATTTTGCAAAACTAAACAGGTGTCAATGTGGATAACCATAGGGTAAAAATGTGGATACCCGATTCCCTAGTGTTAACAACGAAACATAATTTACTCATTAACAAGGGTTTACATTTCACACTTAGGTAGTCCACATTTTCTTAAAAAACCACTAGCTAAAGCACTCATTTCAAGCCAATTACTCGAAATTCAGCGCAGGACACACATACAATTGGAGAGAAATTCCCACTTGGTAAGAGAATTAAGAAAATACGAGCCTCCTGCTTTTCTTTTCTCCTAGAGCAGACTGTAGGAAGTATTTTACTACCTTTGAATAGTGAAACAAGAGTCCATAAACATTAAGAATAAGCGCGCAAGGTTCGACTTTGAATTGATGCAGACTTATACTGCTGGAATCCAACTAACAGGTACTGAAATTAAGGCGATTCGATCCGCCAAAGCGCACATTAATGAGGCCTTTTGTCAAATGAGACAGGGTGAGCTATTCGTTGTCAATATGCATATTGCAGAATATACATTTGGTACTCATTACAATCACGTTCCTAATCAACCTAGGAAACTACTCTTGAAAAAAAGCGAGTTGAAGCAAATCAATAGAAAGATTGTAGAAAAAGGCTTAACAATTATACCTGTCCGTCTATTCTTATCTGAAAGAGGTTTAGCTAAACTTGAAATTGCCGTAGCCCGAGGAAAGAAAAGTTTTGATAAACGTGATAGTATAAAAGAAAAAGACAATCGAAGAGACCTTGATCGCTTGAAGCATCGCTTTTAGTTTTTAGCCTTAACGATTATTATTTAGATGACTAGCATTTATCATTTGTACCCACACTAATCACTCGTAGATTTATCTTAAATTAAATGAATAAAAATGGTCAATAGAGAATTAGTCATATCATCACTTATACAATATCAAGAACAAGTCATTCAAGACTTCGAAACTCTAGTTGCACGTTATAAATCAGCTGTCGATGCAGATGATGAGGACACCCAAGATATAGAGGACTTAAGTCGTCAAGATGTTGCCAGCGAAATGATGCACAGTATGGAGCTTCAATTGGTTCAGGCACAGCATGAGTTGAACACCCTTAAAACTATGGATATGCGAGTAACTGAAACTGTTACTCAGGGTTCAATTGTTGCAACTGAAAACTATAAGTTTTTTATTGCAATTGCTAATCACGGTTTCAAGGTTGGGGATGACGAATACATTGGCCTTGCACCAGATGCACCCATTTACTCTTTAATGAGAGGCAAAAAAGCAGGAGACTCATTTAGTTTTAACAAGAAAGACTACACGATAAAGGCAATTTACTAGAGTTCAATCAAGTTATTAAATACTTAGGAACTCGATTAGCGCCATAGATAATCATGTAATCCAATCAACGGGTTCTT
>JBLHMK010000083.1:0-11941 GCA_047621945.1 Flavobacteriaceae bacterium | reverse complement strand
TTATCATGGCCATAAGTCCAACCATGGAAGGGGACACAACTATCTATTATATTTCTAAGGTCTTGCAAGAATATGACTTAAAATTAACCACTATTGCCCGAGGAGTTTCCTTTGGTGGAGAGTTGGAATATACAGACGAACTCACATTGGCACGGTCTTTGGCTTCTAGAATGCCATACGAGAATTATTTAGTCAAGTAGACTAAATAATTTGTCAAGGACAGTTATATTTGTAAAATAAAAAATAAACCCATGAATAAAGTACTACTAGTATTGATTGGTCTGCTAGCGTTTGCAGACTTTAGTTTTGCTCAAAATAACCTTACTGTCTTTTCTGAAGACGGCCTACCATTCTATTTAATTCTTAATGGAATTCGTCAAAACGAACAGCCAGAAACGAATGTTCGAATGGAAGCTTTAAACGCTGACTATTACGCCTCAAAAATTATTTTTAATGATGCTAGTCTTGGAGAAATAGAAAAGAAGTTTCTTAATATTTCTGGTCCTGAATGTAATCCTTGTGATGTTACATACAAGATCAAGTATGATAAAAAAGGAAACTTAGTAATGAAGGCTTATAACTTTACTCCAGTGGCAACGGCTCTGCCACCACCTACGAATGTTACTGTAGTGAATTATAATACGAGACCTATGCCAGTGCCAGTCTTAGGCGTTCAAGTAACGGAAACAACCACCACGCATAACATGGGAAATTCTGACAATGTAAATGTAGGCGTGAATGTAGGAGGCTTTAATATGGGCGTCAACGTAAATGTTAATGATGGCTTTGGTAATTCAACACACACTAGTACTACTACAACAACAACTGTTGCTCCCGCTCGAATGGTTGTAATAGAAGAACCATCTTGTCCTTTAATGGGCCCAGGTAGCTTTTCAGCTTTATTGAGCAGTATGGACAAGAAGAGTTTTGATGAAGAAAAATTAGCGATTGCCAAGCAGGCCACTGGCCCAAGTTGTTTAATGGTTAGTCAAGTTAAAAAAGTAATGGATGCTCTAGAGTGGGAAGACAATAAACTAGACTATGCAAAGTATGCATATTCATACTGCATCGATCAGCATAATTATTTTCAAGTAAATGATGCTTTTGAATGGGACAGTAGCACAGAAGATTTGGATGACTACTTGAATAACTAGTCTTTAATTTATAAATTTAAATACTAATGCCAACTGTCAAGTTGGCATTTTTTATATGAGAAATTTTATCAAAGCCCTATTAGTAATTAGCCTGTTTAGTTTGGGTGCTTGCAAAAGCGCTAAGCTTGTTACGCAGGAAGAGCAAGCTTTGCTGGATGCACAATATGAGTCTAACTTTGAAGATCGAGAAATGCTCACCCCTTCATGGTCTTTGGAAAAAGGGGCTTGTGAAAGTCCGCTCACAGAGTTGAGTTTTAAAAATGGCTTTGCTATGCTTACTAAGGAGAAATCTGAGGCGAAACGCCTGGAACTAGCACAAAAAATAGCCGATACAAACTGCTTAACAAGTTATCAAAATTCGAGAATTTGTGAGCTGTTTGAACAGGAAAACAATAGAGTAGCGTACGCTATTTTTGCTTATACAAAAGTCTTTGATGCACAGAATTACTACTGGCTATCTGATCAGTTAAGTTTGCTTTCTAACAAGAAAAAATTAGAAATGTACATTCAAGAAAACACCAAAAATTAACGAAGGACGCTTAAGCGCTCGGTATCAAATTTGATTAACACAAAGAGCAGTATAGTAAAACTTAGCAAGGAACTTCCTCCATAACTGAAAAAGGGTAGAGGTATTCCAATTACAGGAACCAAGCCTATAGTCATCCCGACATTAACGGCAAAGTGAACGAACAGAATACTGGCCACCCCATAGCCATAGACTCGGGCTAGAGTAGATCGCTGTCGCTCAGCCACTTGGATAATTCGCAGGAGCAAGACCACATAAAGCAGAATGATAAAGAAGCTTCCTACAAAGCCAAATTGCTCGGCCACTGAGGTGAATATGAAATCGGTAGATTGCTCTGGAACATAATTAAGCAAAGTTTGTGTTCCTTGCAGATACCCTTTGCCAAACATTCCACCGGAACCGATAGCCACCTTCGATTGAAACAAGTTATATCCAGCACCAGAATGATCTTCTATCTTACCCAATATCAAGTTAATTCTATCTCGATGGTGTTGCTTTAATACGTTGTTAAACATAAAATCAACAGAGAAAGTATACATGCCCACTATTAGAAAAATGACCATAGAAGCAGGCAGCCATTTCTTTCGTTTGAGGAAAATAAAGTAACCAACTAGGATTAAGATTATCACTGGAATAAACAAGAATAGGTATTGCTGTATGTCAATTCCAAACACTTCCCATGGAAAGAATTGAAGAATGTAGTTCTTGTATAGGTAGGCGTAAGTTAAGCCGCCAATTAGAATAAGTAGTAAGGCAATGATAGGTTGTTTAGCCTTTCTATTGTAATAAATGACCAAGGAAAAAAGCAGACCATAAAAGAATAACAAAGCTAAGGGATGATAAAGCAAGGCCATAACCGATAGGAATATTGATCCAAAGCCTACGATGAGATAAGCAGATTCTAGACCTTCTCGATGGAGTACAAAAATTAACCCTGCAAACACAATAGCTGAACCCACATCACCCTGCATTAGAATTAAGCCAATAGGGATAAGTAAAACCGTTAAGGCTTTAAACTTCCCTGTCCAGGTTTTTAGGTTAACGTTCACCCCTGTCATTACTTTTGCTAAAGCCAGGCATGTAGCGAACTTGGCTAATTCTGCTGGTTGAAAACGAAAGGACCCCAAAGCGAACCATGATTTGGACCCATTAATCTCTACACCAAAAATTAGCACCGAAGCCAGCAATAGCATGATTAAACCAAATATGATATAGGCGAATGAAGTGTAAAATTTATAGTCAATCACCACGATAAACATCCCAACAATTAAGCTAATGCATAGCCAAATGAATTGTCTTCCATAGGAAGTTGTGAAATTGAAAAAAGAAGGGTCACTAGCGATATATGTAGTAGAATACACAAAGGCCAATCCCAGCGTAGCTAACAATAAGTATAGGCCTATCAAGACCCAGTCAATGCTATTTATAAAACCATCACTTCTCATGGGGTGTCGGCCTCCTCTGCGATTACTTCTTCTTCTAGTTCAGTTAGGTTGGCATCTAAAATGACTTTTTCGAAATAAAACCGACTCTTAGCAATGGTGTCGTGGAGGTACATTTCTGCTATTAAACTAGCTATAGGAGCGGCATATTTTGATCCTCCTCCGGCGTTTTCCACCACTACAGCGACAGCTATTTTAGGATTGACAATTGGGGCAAATCCGGCAAAAATAGAGTGATCTTCTCCGTGTGGATTTTGAGCAGTTCCGGTTTTCCCTCCAAAAGTTAAATTCGGTATTTTTGATCGTCTACCTGTTCCCTCCTCAACCACAAGCTGCAAGCCTTCGGCAATGACATCAAAATAATGTTTATCGATACCTGTTTCATGTCTTTCAGGTTTATCATTATCCCGTTCATTTATTCTCTTTACTAAATGCGGGGTAATATAGTATCCTCGATTGGCTAGCGTAGCATACAAGTTTGCTAATTGTAAAGGAGTAGTTAAAATTTCCCCTTGACCTATCGCTAATGATATAATAGTAACTGCGCGCCATCGACCAGCACCATATAAATCGTTGTAATATTCTGGAGCAGGAATGTTGCCCGGTTTTTCACTAAGCATATCAATTCCTAGTGTGTGACCTAAGCCCATTTTTTGCGTGTACTCGTGCCATTTTGCATAACTCTCTCCGGTGTTATTGTACGTTCCAATCTCTAATGTGTTTTTGAATGTTTGCCAGAAGTATGGATTGCAAGAATGTTGTATGCCTTGTTGAACGTTTTGCGCTGATGGGTGATTATGAGAACAATGAAGGGTATAACCCGGAATGCTAAAAAGGGTATTGCAAAAATATGAGAAGTCGGGTTCTATAGCGCCTTCTTGCATGGCAATAGCCGCAGTCACCGGTTTAAATGTGGATCCTGGAGGATATTGAGCCATTACTGCTCGATTAAAAAGCGGCTTTAATGGATCGTTTGCGAGAACGGTGTAGTTCTTACCACGTTCTGAACCACACAATAGATTAGGGTCGAAGTTTGGGCTACTGACCAATGCAAGCACTTCCCCTGTGCTAGGCTCGATAGCTACAATGCTCCCTACTTTGTTTTGAAGCAAGCGTTCGCCATAAGCCTGTAGCTTGATGTCTAAGGTGGTCTCTAAATTAGCGCCTTGCGAAGGAATGCTATCATTGGTTCCATCGTTGAAGCTTCCTTGTTGTTTGTTGTACTTATCAATAAAAACGTACTTATATCCACGGGTTCCCCGAAGCTCATCATCATACAACTTCTCCAAACCACTTTTTCCTGCATAATCTCTAGGTTGATAGTAAAAATCAGAATTTTTAATATCACTAGAATCAACTTCCCCTACATCTCCTAAAATGTGAGCAGCGCAAGAATGCGTATAATTCCGAATGGTACGCGTTTCTCCGTAAAATCCATTGAACTTATAAGAGTGCTCTAGAAACAAAGCGTAGGTTTTTGCCGGCACCTGTTTAATAAACTCACTTGGACTATAATAGAAAAGGTCTTTACTTACCACAGCCATTTTTTGTTCAAAGGTGGCTGTAGTTAAATCGAATATCTCACAAAACAAGGCGGTGTCTAAATCCACGATTTGCCTGGGAACAACTAAGATGTCATAGATGGCCTGATTGTAAACTAATAGTTCGTTATTCCTATCAAAAATTAAACCTCTGTTAGGGTATAACTTAATTTGCTTCACAGCAATTCGCTTAGCGATATCCTGGTAAGTTTTATCTACTACCTGTATAGCGAACAACTTACCCAGAAAAATAAGCGCTAAGATTACAATCAATGAGCTTAAAACGTATGCCCTTCGTTTGAACCTATCTTTCATTTCTCCAAACGTTTACAAACAATAGTAAAATAAAGGAAAGTAGGATACTGAAAAAAGCACTAGCCAAGCTGCGCAGAAATGCATAAGCTGCTCCGGAAGAAGCAAAGGTTTCTAAAAAGAAATAAGAGAAATGATGAACAAGAAAAAGCACGCTTACAAAACTCATGGTAACTAAAATTCCATGTTGTTTGATATTGATATAGGCGCCTTGGTCGTATTTACCGAGAGACAAGGTTCTTACAATACTTGGTTTGATTCCAGCCATAAGAACAAGTGAAAACAGATGCATGCCTAAAGTTCCTGTAAAGAGGTCGATGAAAACCCCTAATGTTGCAGCTAAGGCCAAAAGTAGCCATCCTGCAATATCAAAAGGAAGTAAAATGATGAGTAGGGGGTAGAGGTATGGATTGATATAACCACTTACGTTTAGTTCATTAAGTACTAAAATTTGCAGCAGTATTACAACCACCCAAAGGCTTATATTTCGTGTATTAATTTTCAATGCTTAGACTATCTATACTTTCTTTAATGGTGTTTTCGATACCGTACACGTAATTCAAATTACCAAATTCAACGGCCAGCTTCACATCCAAATTGATAAAACTTTTGCCAGGTACAGTCACCACTTGGTGAATATAACCAATTACATAACCCTCTTTAAAAATATGGGAATATCCGCTACTAACGATCGTGTCACCAATGTTAGGGGAAATATGGTTGGGGATATCATACAGTTGGGCATAAACAGGGTCTTTGCCATCCCAAGTAAGGTTTCCAAAAAAGCCGGACCCTTTAATCTTAGCATTGATGTTAAGTTCTCTGTTTATAATCGGGGTAACCGTGGCATAGTAATCAGAAACGTTTCTAACTACTCCAACTAAGCCTTCAGCATTGATTACTCCCATGTCTACATAAAAATGGTCTTTTGCTCCCTTATTTATGAATATGGTATTGAATTGTTTGTGCAAAGAATTGCTAATCACCTTTGCAGCATGAAATTTAAGTTGTCTAGTCGTGTCCATGACTACGGTGTCTTGGATGTACACGGTGTCGTTATATAGCCTTGGAATTTCTACATAATTTAGCTCAAGGACTTTGTTTTGCAATTCGGCGTTTTCTTTGGCTAATTGCTCATTGATATCCCTTAGTTTAAAGTAATCTACTGTGGTGGATTTAGTTTCATAAACGGTCCCGGTAATAAAGTTGGACGCGTTTATAAATTTAACTTTTTGATATTGATTGTGTTGAAATAAAATTGAAATGGCAATAATTTCGATGATGATAAACAGAATGGTAAAGTGATACTTTAAAATAAATTTTACTAGATTATACATTCTGAGTGTTTCACGCGATTTAGTCCATTAAGAAGGTAAACTGGTCCATTTTCTTCAAAGCAATTCCTGTTCCTCTAACCACCGCTCTCAATGGATCGTCAGCTACATGCACAGGTAATTTGGTCTTAGCTGAAATACGCTTATCCAAACCTCTTAATAAAGCTCCTCCTCCAGTTAAGTACAAGCCGGTTTTGTATATATCAGCGGCTAACTCTGGCGGTGTAGTTTCAAGAGCCTTAAGGATAGCTTCTTCAATTTTAGAAATAGACTTATCTAAAGCATGGGCAACCTCTGAGTAAGTAACAATGATTTGTTTAGGAATCCCCGTCATCAAATCTCGTCCGTTTACAGGGAAATCTTCTGGTGGATGCTCTAATTCAGTTAATGCTGCTCCAATATTGATTTTTATTTTTTCTGCAGTTCTTTCACCAATCATCATGTTGTGTTGTCTTCGCATGTAGTTTACGATGTTTGCGGTAAACTCGTCACCAGCAATACGAATAGATTGATCGCCAACAATACCTGAAAGAGAGATTACGGCAATTTCTGTAGTTCCTCCCCCTATATCAATAATCATGTTTCCTGAAGGCTCTTCTACATCGATTCCAATACCGATAGCTGCTGCCATAGGTTCGTGAATCATTTTTACTTCTTTACCCCCTGAATTTTCCGCACTATCTTTTACTGCTCGTTTTTCCACTTCAGTGATACCACTAGGGATGCAGATAACCATTTTGTATGATGGAGGAAACAAAGGCTTACGCTTTCCTTCGTAAATCATTTTTATCATCTCGCGGATCATGATTTCTGCTGCGTGAAAATCGGCGATAACACCATCTTTTAAAGGACGAATAGTTTTGATATCTGAGTGTGTTTTTTCATGCATAAGCATGGCTCTAGCACCTACTGCTTTCACTTTACCTGTAATACGGTCAATCGCTACTATGGAGGGTTGATCAACAACAACTTTGTCGTTGTGAATGATTAAGGTATTTGCTGTACCTAAATCTATTGCAATCTCTTCTGTAAAAAAATTAAATAAGCTCATTCGTTGGTTATGGTCTTAGTGTTTAAAATGTCTGGTTCCTGTAAAAACCATAGCTAGCCCCAAATTATTGCAAGCATCTATGGAATCCTGATCTTTAATTGATCCTCCGGGTTGAGAAATAGCAACGATTCCTTCTTCTGCAGCTATTTCTACGCAATCTGGAAAAGGAAAAAATGCATCAGAAGCCATAACAGCTCCTTTTAAATCAAACCCAAACCCTTTGGCCTTCGCAATAGCTTGTCTAAGCGCATCTACTCTTGATGTTTGCCCGCAACCCATTCCAATGAGTTGTTTATTAGCTATGAGAGAGATCCCATTAGATTTTAAGTGTTTCACAGCTTTAATAGCAAAGACAAGGTTTTCCTTTTCTTCTTCGCTTACTGTTTTATTCGATGCTAAGGTGAAAGAAGATTGATCTTCCATTTTTACATCATAGTCTTGAGCAATGGCTCCGTTTAAGAGTGATTTATACTGTCTGCTAGGTTTAGTAAAAACCTTTTGCTTCAATATAATTCTATTCTTTTTGCCTCGTAAAATAGCCAGGGCTTCTTCTGAAAATTCAGGAGCTATTACTACTTCACAAAACAATTTATGTATTTTTTCTGCTAGCTCAGCTTCAATCTTTTCATTCGTAGCTAAAATACCGCCGAATGCAGAAACCGGGTCGCAGGCAAGCGCTTTATCGTAAGCGAGGTTATTTGTTGATGCACTTGCTAATCCACAAGTGTTGGTGTGTTTCATGATTGCAAAACTTGCTTCTTCGAATTCAGCAATCACATTAACTGCTGCATCGATATCAACGAGATTATTGTATGACAACTCCTTACCGTGCAATTTATCAAAGTATGCATCTAAGTTTCCGTAAAAACTTGCGCTTTGATGAGGATTCTCACCATAACGAAGAACTTTGGCCTGATCATGACTTTCTCGAAACTCGTTGAGAGAATCGTCTGTATTAAAGTAGTTAAATATTGCTGTATCGTAATGAGAAGAAGTAGCAAAAGATTTAGCAGCGAAATTTTTTCGTTGTGCTAAACTAAGCGAACCTTCTTGGTCCGTATAAAGATCAAGAAATTCTTGATATTGTTTGTTTGATGATAGAACACAAGTGTCTTTGTAATTCTTAGCAGCAGCTCTAATTAGTGAAATGCCTCCTATGTCAATCTTTTCAATTATGCTTGACTCGTCCTTCGTGTTAGCCACAGTTTCTTCAAATGGATATAAATCAACGATAACCAAATCAATTGTTGGAATATTAAATTCTTCCAATTGCATTAAATCACTTTCTTCTTCTCTTCGTGCTAAAATACCACCGAAAACTTTAGGGTGAAGTGTTTTCACACGACCGCCTAAAATAGAAGGGTACTCTGTTAAACTTTCAACTGCAACAACCTCACAACCAATGCCTTCTAAAAAATTTTGAGTTCCGCCTGTACTATAAATCGTAACATTTTGTGCGCGAAGTTCTTTCGCGATTTCCTCTAGTCCATCTTTATAAAATACTGAAATTAATGCAGATTTAATTCTCTTCACTTGGATGATTTTGCTGTCTTGCAAATTTATCCTTTAAATTCAGATTATTCAAGGCTTTTGGATATTATTTTACAACAAAATTAAGGGGTAATGAACTCTCCAATTACCTTGGGAAACCACTTGTGTTCTAACACTAAAATTCGGTCCGCCAAGGACTGAGCAGTTTCACTTTCATTCAGGTGAATGGTTTCTTGATGCAGAATTCTTCCTTTGTCATATTCTTCATTGACCAGATGAATGGTAATTCCACTTGTTGTTTCTTGACTGGAAACCACTGCTTTATGCACATGTATTCCATACATGCCTTTGCCACTATATTTGGGTAAAAGGGCAGGGTGGATATTGATAATTTTATCGGGAAAGGACTGAATGAGATAAGGGGGGACTTTCCATAAAAAACCGGCTAAACAGATTAAATCGATTTGATGTCGTTTTAGGGTCTCGAGAATTTCAGAAGTATCTTGAAAGTTCTTTTTGTCTAGGATTAGAAATGGACGGTTGTTTTCCTTTGCCAAGTGCAAAACGGCAGCCTTCGGATTAGATACAATTATTAATGCGATGTGGTAGTTATATGCTGTCTCCTTTTCTAAAATTGCTCTTGCATTACTTCCTCTACCAGATGCAAAAATCGCTATGTTTCTTGTTTTCATCTATGGGTTCTGGATAATCAATGGGTAAGAAACAAGCTCATCTTGATAAACAAGGTTTACTAGATATTTCCCAGCTTGCAAGTAGGCAGTATTTATGGAAACTAAATTATATCCTTCTTCTAAATCTAAATCTTTAAGTGGAACAACAGCCTTGCCGAGCATGTCGAAAATCCCGATTTGTGCTTGGCCTTTCTTTTCCATCACAATGTCCATTTGCACCAATTCTTTGGCTGGATTAGGATAAAGGTCAGAGCTTTGTATCGATCCATTTTGCACAACGCAAATCTTGTTGTTCGTAAAATTGAGTTCCGTATTATCATTTACGTTTTGGGCTTCAAGACAAATATAATCGACTAAACTTTCATTGTCAATAATCGCAAAACTACTTAAAGCATACAATACAGATTGACCAACATTAAGCACCCCTTCCCAGGATTCTGCAATTTGAGTTTCATTATTCACCGAAAGAGATAAGTCCACATTAAAAATAGTTCGAGTACCTACGTTTTTGAGTAAAATACTTGGTTTGTATGCCAAAGATCCATCAGCAAGTGGCGTTTTTTGAATACTAAAGTCGCTGAGTTCGATATCTAATTCTGTTGGAATAATTGAGATTGATCGAGTTGCACTATCAGCACAACCTTCTAAAGTACTTGCCACTAAAAAAATATCATATACCCCATTTTGGCTGTATTGATGCAGTGGGTTTTCGTCAATTGAATTTCCAGAACCATCTCCAAAGTCCCATAGATAACTAATAGCATCTATTGATGATTCATTAGCCAATTGGATGTCAATGGGCGATGAGCCATAGTTTGGCGAGAAGTCAAAATTTGCCACAGGCAGAGCAAAAACAGAAAGGATTATTGAAGTATCGTTTTGACAATTAAAATTGTCAATAATATCAAGGCTAATAGGGTAATCTCCTACTGCATCAAAAACATAAGAAATGGTGTCTCCCATGAAGGTATTCCCCTCAATATCCCAAGTTTGACTAGCGATAAAACCATTGAGAGTGTTGCTGTTGTCGTACAATAAGCTTGCCGCTCCTTCACAAGTGTTGTCAAATAATATATCGACAACGGGAAGGTTTCTAACTTCTACAGTTTTAATGATTTCATTTTGGCAACCAATAGCATTGCTTACCGAAAGACTTACATTATAGCTCCCTGTAGTTGGGTAATAAAAGGAAGGGCTCTCCAAACTTGACGTTTGATTGGAGAGGTCAAAATCCCAGGTTCTATTAATGATAGAGAATGAAGGGGTGATGTCCGTAAATAAAGTAGTGTCTCCGATACAATTTTTATCAATAGTGAAGTCAGGAAGAATAGCAGGAAAAACCTCTACTATCTTAGAAAGAGAATCTATGCAACCAAATTCATTTATTACAGTTAAACTTACTGAATAGTTTCCTTGAGAATTTAGGGTGAAAGCCGGGACTTGTATGTTTGAAGTTTGTCCGCCACCAAAATCCCAAAACCAAGAGTTTAATGAATTAGGTGAGTTTGACAAACTTTCATCAATAAGTAATCCATTCGTTCCAGCGCAAATTACATCAAAAGAAAAATTAGCATTAGGATTTTCTTTTACTTCAACAAGCATAGTGGTGTCATCATAGCACCCATCAGTTGTCCCAATTTGAAAATTAACGAGATAAGACCCACTGTTTAAGTATGAGGTTGTTGGATTAGGTAAAATAGAGGTGTCAGAATTCCCAAAATCCCAATCCCATGAGTTAATAAGGGCTCCGAGTACTACGGACTGATCTATAAATGCAGCTTCTTGGGTCATACAGAAGGTATCTACCGAAAAGAGTGCGGTAGGAGTATTGCCTAGTATGTTTATCGTAATGGTATCTTTTACCTTGCAGTTATTTACATTTATCAATTCAACCCAATAATTGCCAGTAAGTTGCACCTGAATACTTGCTGTTGTATCTCCGGTAGACCACAAATATGAACTTATAAGAGAATTACCACTATCAAACAAAGGGAAATTATTTCCTACACAAAGGTTGGTATCTAAGCCTAAAACTTCGATTAGCTCAAAAGAGTCAATTTGTGATGAAATCGTGTCTGAATATGCTTTACAGCCAGAGCTATCTTCTAAAATTAAGTAATAGTCATCTTCATTGAATATGGATATAGCTGAATCCACCGAACCATTAGACCAATCATAGATGTAATCCGAAGAAACTAGATTAGAAGACCAAAGAATACTATCATTCAGACAGAAAACCGGATTTGGAGGAGCTGACAGAATTGGCATTATAATCTCGATACTGTCATAACTTATTCTATTAAACACATCTAACACCTCGACCCAATACGTTCCTGGTGCATATACCTCAATACTTTGGGTAGATTCACCCGTAGACCATAGATAGTCGGTGTAAATT
>JBLHMK010000082.1:0-12129 GCA_047621945.1 Flavobacteriaceae bacterium | reverse complement strand
TTACCATAGAAGGTGCCAAAGCGCAAATCATTGTATTGGAGTTGATCTCCGATTGGAATCACCGTAAAGTAATCTTTACTAAACTTTCTAAGTTCTAGTATGGTAGGGTCTTCATCGATATTATGAATAAGCTCATGGTTCTTCTCAATACGTACAAATTCTATTTCTCCTTCATCGAACCATGAATACTGCGCCGTATAAAAAGCTTCTTTAGTTTCCGCCATACAACTCCATAAGATATTGTTTAGAATAGAGGCATTTGTGCTGTATCTTTCTACTGCTATGTTGTTTACGCTTAGAGCCTCTTCAAACTTATTATTAATCAGTTGTTTATTGACAACCGTAAAAAGCAAATAGCAGGAACTTAAGCCAATTCCTAAGTAATTCCAGAATCTCCTTTTCTTAGATTCTCGCTTAAAAAATGAAGCAACAATTAAGCAGATTAAAAATGGAATAGTGTATAATGGGTCTGCAACTGATATAGTAGCCCATGCTATTCGAGCATCTGAAAAAGGAGCGAATAATTCAGTACCGTACATGGTAAAGCAATCTAAGATGGGATGCGTAAAAAGCCCCCAAAAGAAAAGCCATTGCCAGCCTTTTAAACTTGCTTTTGGCCTAGGTTTTTCTCGTCTACTATCTAGAAATTCATATAGTTTATGTACTAACCACCCAAATAGGAAAGCTCCAAGCACACTGAAAGTTATCGAGTGACTGATTCCTCTGTGAAAAGAGATGTTATCTACACTATTTAGGAATAGTCCTCCTAGCACATCTAAATCGGGAATCGTTCCTGCTATGGCCCCCCAGAGCAGAGCACGATTGCCAATTTTCTTCCCTAGAACCACTTCACCGGCTGCGGCTCCTAATATAATTTGAGTTAATGAATCCATTTTGAGTTTGTAAAGCTACAAACAAGTTTAGTATTCTTTTGTTTGAAGGAAAAGTCTTGTTAGCAATCTTATTGAAGAGAATGATTAGAGCTGATTGCGTGAAGTTTTAATTTAAATTTTAACTTAGCACTTTGGTCTAAAAACTGAATAAAAAAGTAAATTTCAAACAACATGATAGTAACTAAAGGAATAAGTTTAGGCAGTTTAATCGCCTGGACCGCTCACCATGTTGCCTGGCTCTTGATCTTGATGGGAGCAGTTGCCGCCTTGTATCATTTTGAATTCATTTCCATTAGCATTCCTTGGTTGCCTGTATCCGTTGTTGGAACCGCTGTAGCTTTTTATGTGGGTTTTAAGAACAATCAAGCCTATGATAGGATGTGGGAAGCGCGTAAAATTTGGGGCGGCATAGTGAATGATAGTCGTTCTTGGGGAATGATGATAGATGGATTTGTTAGCAATTTATTTACTGAAAAAGAAGTGCGTGCAGAAGAAATTCATAAAATCAAAAAGCGATTAATGTACAGACATATTGGATGGCTATATGCACACAGAAGTCAGTTATTAGTTTCTACTCCTTGGGAACATGCAAGTCAAGATGGACATACTGGAAGAACAGCTAAGATGTACCAAAAAAAATTTGGACTAGGTTTGATTGACGATGAAACGACTCGGTCTGACTTAAGGCGATTCTTACCCAAAGAAGAACATGATCGTTTGCTTGGGCATGTGAATACTGCCACTCAAATTATCAATGAGCAATCAAGAGATTTAGCACAGCTGAGGGAGGAGGGATTGATTGAAGATTTCCGTCATATGGAATTGGCAAATCTCTTGAAAAGTTTTTACACGCTTCAAGGAAAGAATGAAAGAATTAAAAAATTTCCATTACCTAGGCAATATGCCAATATGAGCAGGTATTTCGTTGGTATATTTATCATATTATTGCCCTTCAGTATGATTCCTGAGTTGATTAAAATAGGGAGTTCAGGATTATGGCTCTCTGTTCCTTTAACAGCGCTAATTGGATGGATATATGTAATGATGGAAATTGTTGGAGACTATACGGAGAATCCTTTTCAAGGTATGGCCAATGATATACCGATGCTGTCCTTGTGTCGAGTTATAGAAATCGATTTAAGAGAAATGCTGTATGAAACAGATTTACCTCCAGCCATTGAAGCTAAGGAAGGTGTTTTAATGTAAATTTTATTAATTTTAAAACCAAACAAAAAAATGAAAAACTACCTATTTGTATTCTTTACATGCTTAAATTTAAGTCTAAGCGCTCAAATAATTTCCTTTGAAAAACTAGCTACTTTTTCAATTGATTCCTTGAACTCCATAATAGAAGAAGCTGGACTACCCGAAGGCTTAATTAATCCTATATATGAAGTGGACTATTATAAAGTTGTTTATTTATGCCCCTATTTACATCCCGATTCTTTAGTACAGGCGAGTGGGGCCCTAGCGATTCCTAAAGATAGTGATTGTTCCTTACCTCTTGCCAGCTATGGTCATGGCACGCAAACGAAAAAGTCAAAAGTGGCGAGTGAATTTAATGGTGGTCAATGGAATATCAATACGATAATAGCATCAACTGGATACGCGGTAGCTATGCCTGACTATCTCGGCTTAGGTGATGCTGATCCACGCATTCCAATACCTCCTTATAGCCACAATGATTCGGAATCCCAAGCCACCATCAATATATTAAGAGCGGCCAGAACGATTGCAGATAGCTTAGATATCATGCTCAACGGAGAAATATTTCTTTATGGTTACTCTCAAGGCGGAGCAGTGACTGCTGCGACCGTGAAAGAAATAGAACAAAACTATGCTTCAGAATTTACGATTACTGGATCGGTGCCCATGTCTGGCGCGTATGATTTCAAATATGCCCAAGTTGATTTGATTTCATCTACTAATGTATATCCTACACCGGCATATTTCCCTTACATTATTTTAGCCTATCAGTCGATTTATGGCAACTTGTTTTCTAATCCTTCAGAATATTTTGTTTCACCCTATGACACAATTCTCCCGCCATTACTTTATGCGGGGAATACTGGAGTTGGAAATATGGATAATTTTTGTACTCCTGTTCCACGAGATATGTTGATTGATAGTGTAATGACGGAATTTCTGACAGATTCTATGCACCCCATGCGATTGAATCTATTGGATAATGATTTAGTACGCGGATGGTACCCCTTATCTCCAATGAAAATACTGTACTGTCAAGGAGATGATCAAGTGACTTACCTCAATGCGGAAAATGCCTTCAACACCTGGACAGCAGCTGGATCACCCCAATTGGAAAAAATGGACTTAGGAGCTTTTAATCACAACGTTTGTGGCTCTTTTGCCTTTTTAGAAGCCAAAAAATATTTGGACCAACGCAGTACTCGGTGTGTTACCTCCATAAATGATTTGCCCCTTAGTCGCAAGCCTAATGTCTATCCTAACCCTTTTTTGGGGCAAATTACAATAGACGTTTTAACAAATGAAACTATCGAATTCATCTTATATGATCAACTTGGCCAAGTGATACTAACAGAGGTCTGTTCCTCGTCTAAGGAAATAGATACTTATGACTTAATACCAGGTGTTTATTTTTATGAATATACAAACAACAAAGGAACTAGAAATCAAGGAAAATTAATCAAATCTGCGGATTAGTTTTATATCTACTATTATTGAACTCCTAATTGTTACTACTCACCATAAATATTCACCTATAATTGCTCCTGTGGTTTAGCTTTCCTTTTCCAAACTTGTTGAGTATTTCATAGATAATGGTTTTGTTACTCGTTCAGATGCGTTGTCAGATTTCCCGAAACCCCATTCAAGGCATGGCCAATGATATACCGATGCTGTGCCTTTTTCGGCTCATAGAAATTGACTTAAGAGAAATGCTTTACGAAACTAATTGGCCTCTTGCCACTCAAGCGAATGAGGGGGTGTTGATGTAGTTATAATGAAGGAATCAACTATTCAACAATACTAATCCCGTCCTTTTTATACCAGGATTCCTAAAAACTGATATTTAGCATTCCTTGCAAAAGAAAACCTGATTTCGTTCCAAACCCAATGATTAAATAACGAGTTCATTTAGAATGTTTAATACCTCAAAATCGATTAGCATTCTTTTGCTAGGAACTTTGAAAACTAACTCTTTCCACATCAATATTTGATTGCTTTTAATTCTATAAGGTTTTTGTTGTCTCACTTTTAAATAATTCAAGAGCGCACTAAGCTCATTATGTCTTCATTGTGCGAATCGCATACCTCGTACCATCTTCTTTTGAAACAAAAAGATGTAAGAGATAAATTCACAGAATGAATGTAACACAACTAAGAGAAGATTTAGCTGAAAAAATTAAGCACATAGACCCTATTGGTAAAAAATTAAAGTTTGTAATGGATGGAGAGTACATGCTTATCGATGGCTGCGGAGACTTTAATATCATGTCTGACCAGGATGGTCAAGCTGATTGCACGATTACTATGAGCATAGACACCTATCTCAAACTTCAAAATAAAGAAATCAAACCACTCATGGCTACCTTAAAAGGACTATTAAAGGTGAAGGGTGATTTATCTTTAGCTAGGAAGCTTAAACAATTAATGTAGACCTATGAATAATTCTAACCAAGAGATATCCATTCAGCGAACTAGCTTTTTAAACGGCATCAACACCCTTGGTGGTCTTTTGAGAAAAATTGGTTTAGACCCATTTAAACTAAATGCTGACAAGATCATTACTAAAGCTAAAAAGCAAGCTCAATATTCCGGCACGCTGCCAGTTCATGCGGAAGAAGGATTGCGGAACTTAATTCAATCCGTTAATCAAGAAAGCAAAATAAATCCATTCGGCGGTCTTGCTTTAAAGGGCTTGTTAGAGCGAACACTTTATGGTAGACTAAAAATTGAACAAGCACTATTGGCTAATCCAAGAATTCAAGATAGTCCTATAAAAGAACCCGTATTTATCATAGGAATGCCAAGAACTGGAACGACCATCCTACACGCTTTGATGCACGAAGATGATGCCAATCGATCTCCTTTGGCTTGGGAGTGTTTGCTACCCCACCCTATCTCGACCCCGCAAAACTTTAATGAAAATCCTTCTTTAAATATAGTAAAGAAGGAATTTGGTCAACTGTTTAAATTAGTCCCAGATTTTGAAAAGAAACATCACATGTCAGCGGTTTCACCACAAGAGTGTATTGGAATTCAAGCCTTAGATTTCAATAGTTTTCAAACTAGTGCTCAAGTTTATATTCCCTCGTATATGAACTGGTTCTTGAATTATGCGGATAAATTAAAAACCATGCGCTTTCATAAAACATTTTTACAGTATTTAGAATCTGGCGGAGTCAAAGCTGAAAGATGGTTGCTTAAATCGCCGGTCCATTTGATTCGTTTAAAAGAGATTTTTGAAGTGTATCCAGATGCCAAAATCATAATGACTCATAGACATCCTGCCAAAGTGGTAGCCTCCGCTGCTAGTTTAATCTCTTCGGTTCGCTCCTTATACAGTGATCACGAAAGTGAAAATCGAACGGGATCAGAACAATGTGATATGTGGAGTGAGGCTTTCAATACGTTCCTAGATCAAAGAAAGATTATAAACAAGGAAGATCAAATAATAGACTTAAGATTTGAGGATTTCGTGCAAGATCAACTTGGTGTAGTGCAAAAAATATACAATAAGTTTGGTTGGGAACTTAGTGAAAGTGCGCAAAATAATATGCAACAGTTTTTAGCACAAAATCCAAAAGATAAGCATGGGGCTCACCATTATAGCCTTAAAGATTTTGGACTTAGCGAGTCAATAATCAATGATAAATTTAAAAGCTACATCAATTTTTTAAATAACTTGTAAATAACACCCATGTCGTTAAAAAGTAAAGAGGCATTGAATGCCTTGTTGGAAATTATAAAAAATGCAGATCACACTTTTTTGGATCCAGATAAAGAATTAGACAAACAGGGCGTTGTAGATGGATACCACCATCTTTTCCATTTAATGAGAACTACGATTGATTTTTACTTATTCAATGACCCCTTGCGACCGACGTTTATGTTATTGTCCACCATTCATCATAAAATTTTAGGTGACAATGTAGATGCCATCTACTATTTCACCCAGCTACGTTCAGATCAGGAATACATCATAAAAGGGAAAAAATTTGATAGTTGTTATTTATCATTTTCTACTTATGGAGGAGACGCAGATGGCAGCATTGTTGATAGAGTAGCTTTAAATATAAATCATAGAGATATTGAGTTTGAAGCGGATGGGTCTTTTGAAATCAAATTGACTTCAGCACCGAATGGGGTGAATGAATTTAAACTTCATGAGGATGCCGTCAATCTTTTTACTAGAGAATATTTCTTGGATAGAGCGAAGGGAACAGAAAGTGAGTTAAGTATTTTAAATACATTACCACAAGGAACTTCCAAGCCATTAGGTGATGAACAATTAGCCGCTAGGATTAAAACAATGACTACATTTTTTGAACAGTCCACTTGGATGGCTCCATTACCTGTCACCTTTCCAATGAATGACTTTCTTCCTCCATTTCCATTTGAAGCTGATCAAGGTGGTTGGGGAACGGTAGACAACACTTACTGTTTTGGAAGATATCATTTAAAGGAGAACGAATATTTAAAAATCCATTTCACCTCGCCAGCATGTTGTTACTGGGGAGTTCAAACTTGGAATTATTTGATGCAATCAATGGACTATGTCAATTATAAAGTAGGTTTAAATAAAGGTAATGCCATCCCCAATGAAGATGGTAGTTATACGATTTATCTAAGTAGTCGACCTATGGATGTGGCTAATTGGATAAGTACAGCAGCGTATGAAGAAGCCATCATTTTTTGTAGATGGTTACTTGCCGAAGAGCTACCAGAAACTCCTACTGCAGAGGTTTTTACTCACTAAAATTCATGCTATCTAAAGGATTTCAAAGAATCAACAGCGTATAATTTATTCTAAAATTAGCATGAAATATCTTGAGCAGTGAGCTATAAATACTATAATTAATATTTGTTGTTTTAAGATTTGGCTTTTGAGAAATCGAGCTTTAAGCACATTCTATAACAACATGGTTATAACCAAAGGCATAAGTATAAGTAGTTTCATAAAGTGGAGTGCGCATCATATTGTTTGGCTTCTTGTTTTAATGAGTTCTGTAGCTGCTCGCTATCATTTTGAGCTCATATCTATTAGTATCCCTTGGTTACCTGTTTCTGTAGTTGGCACTGCTGTCGCCTTCTATGTAGGTTTTAAGAATAACCAAGCCTATGATGGAATGTGGGAAGCACGCAAAATTTGGGGTGGCATAATTAACGATAGTCGCTCGTGGGGAATGATAATTGATAGCTTTGTGACTAATCTTTTTACTGATGAAAATGTAAGCTCAGAAAAAATTCACCAAATCAAACAGCGACTAATATATAGACATATTGGGTGGCTATATGCACTTAGCAAATCTTAGTTTCAACTCCGTGGGAGCATACTAGCCAAGAAGGTTATACCGGAAGAACCGCTAAAATGTATCAGGAAAAGTTCGGACTTGGCTTAATTGATGACGAAACAACACGATCTGATTTAAAGCGATTCTTACCTAAAGAGGAACACGACCGATTAGTGGCACATGTCAATACAGCCACTCAAATTATCAATGAACAATCCAGAGACCTCGCTAAACTTCGAGAGTATGGATTAATCGAAGATTTTCGTCACATGGAGTTAGCCAATCTCTTAAAGAGTTTTTATACGCTACAAGAAAAAATGAACGAATAAAGAAATACTCCTTACCTAGAATGTATACTAATATGAGCCTTTACTTCGTGGCTATTTTTATCATGTTTTTACCCTTCAGTATGATTCCTGAATTGATGAGTATCGGAAGCAGGCTTATGGCTTCCTGTTCCCAGCACTGCCCTCATTGGGTGGATTTACGTCATGATGGAAGTTGTAGGTGATTATTCTGAGAACCCTTTTCAAGGCATGGCCAATGACATCCCTATGCTGTCTTTAAGTCGGCTTATAGAAATTGACTTAAGAGAAATGATTTACGAAACTAATTGGTCTCCTGCCACTCAAGCGAATGAGTGGGTGTTGATGTAGTTAGCAAGCTACATTAATACCGCAATAAATGAAAGAGCCGCGATAACTAGTCCTGACATAAAGACCATGTAACAGGTCCTTAAAAATGCATATTTTTTGGCTAATACGATTCCTAAAAAATATAAGTCTTTCGTAAGTGATCGATATAACAGATCATCATCTTCCATCATCTTTTGAATTCCCCATTCAAACTTCTCCAATTTCATTTTATAAAAATTACCAAAGAATAGAATATTAATCTTTTTCTTTAGAAATTCTTCTTCATTAAATTCTCCTTTTGTAATCTGAGGAATAGTGGCCAAAATAGCAAAAAACATGGTTAGTAAACAAACCGCAACTATTATAATCAATGGCCATAAAAGTCTAGGATTTGAATCAATTTTTGGGGATAATGAGGAGAGTACTAATGAAAGCATAATGGCAGAAATACTCAACATAATATTTGCTTTGTTATCCGCAATTTGACTTAAAGAATTATGATTTCTTAAAGTAGTTCTAAATAAGGTTTCTACACCTCTACCCTTCTTGGAATTCACGTTTTCTAAATCAGGGTTTTCCAATTCTTCTAAGAGTTCTTTTAGCTTCTGTATATTTTTTATTTTCCGGCTATCAAATAAAGATTTAGCAACGGGCGTATAGTACTCATGCTTTTCCAAGAATTCAATATTCATTGCATACCACTCTTCATCCTCATAGCTTTTATTGTCTATTTCCAGCCACTCTGCTCTTAACACTGAGACCCGGTCAAAGTAAACTTTACTGCCTAAATGACTTGAATCTGCATCTCTAATAATTTGTGCAATTAAGCCTTCCGGTTTCAGGCTCATGTTAGTTCCTAATATTGCATTTGCGACAATAGAGAGTGCTTCTTCACTTATATGTTCTTTTAGATATGCGCGCATAAGCTCAACACCCCTCTCTTCATGATTCTTATGACCATTTTCATATCCTAAATCATGAAACCATGCTGCAATTTGTATTAGTCTTTTTTCCTCTTTACTTAAATCATAGACCTTGGCAATTTCGAGTGCCGAAGCTACAACTTCCTTAGTGTGACGAAAAGAGTGATAATAATATTTATTCGAAATATTATTAAGGTAAAATTCTTTTACAAAGCTTTCAATATTATCAAACCATGCTTCATTATTTATACTTTCATTACTCATCAATCGTTTCCCTACTTAGTTCTGCTAAGCCTTTTTCTTCTGATATTCGTTTTAAATTTAGTAAATTATTCTTTACAGACCTCTTAAGTTGAGGAACTAAGAAATATTTAACTACACTCATGAATTTCTTAAAAGTAACATAAAATGAAACTTGAATTTTTGTTCCTTTCTCAGTTTTGCTAAAAACATACATATTATCTACTTCTGTGGTGAATGGAACGGACTTAGTTTTTTCACTATAAACTAATTGCTCTCCCAAGCTATCTGCTTTTATTGTTTCAAACTCCAAGTGGTTACCGTTAACCAAACATTTATGGAAAGTACCCGCACGATTAACTTTCTTCCTATCAAATTCTACCGTGTCCACTCCCTCACTCCATAGACTTCTGTAGGCAAGATTACTTACTACTTCATAGACTTCAGCAATCGGGCTCTGTATTTCAATAGAAGTTTCATAAATCATCGTTTTTGCCTTTTTTCTTATAAGGTCTGGTAAAGGAGATAGCTCATTTTTATAACTTGATATATCAATAGATGAGTATTCAGCTAAGCCAAAATCATACTCCGTTTTATAGGTTTTTAGATCCACTTCCGTAGAGCATTCTAAATAACTGCAAGCTTCTTTTGATAGCAATATGTACTCCTTATTAGCTATCTCATTTTTTAATAAACGATGTACTTTAACAACTTCAGGTCCATAAGGTTTTACATTATCCCTTACGGTGATAAAATCTATATCTGCAATATGTACAATAAACTTAAGTGTCAAACCACTAGCACTAGAACAAGCACCGCAATCGCAAACTCTTCTATGTTTATATAATAGTAAATGCTCGTGAAAGGATTTAAACATCTTTCTTACCTGCATTTTTATCTCTTCCAAGCTAGGAATATCTCCAGTCTTGTAAAGAAACAAAGCATCTCCTTCTATTTCAGCCAAATTTAAACCCAGTGTATCCGCATCCAACAGCAATTCTAGCAATTCTGCTATAATATGCCCACTATGCTCAGTTTCAGTATGATTTACAAAACTTGTATATCCACTAATATCTGGCATAAGAAGTAATGCATTCTTTTTCATTATTGCTAAGTAAGATTAGTTAAGACTCAAGAGATGTAAATTAATTGGGTCGTTGGTGTATTTTCAAAGATATACAATCTATAACTACATATGCCTCTAAATAATTCCAAGCCACCTAAGATGAAAGTGCTTAAATCATTGAAAAAAGTAAGTGCTAGATTTCAACTTACCAATACCTTTATTCTTCATTAAGCTTATAATTGCCTGATTCATTTTTTTTGGGAGCAATGAACGGTTCTGTTGCATCTGTGAAATAAAAGTAGCTTTGAGAAAAAATAAATAGGTTCAAAGGTCATAGTTTTCCAAAGATGATCATTTTACAAACTGTGTATTTCAAACTAAAATTTGGATTAAGTTATCGAGAAGTAGAAGAGATACTTTTTATCAGGGGTGTGAGAGTTTGAAGGCTTTCCCGTTTTTGAAGGCTTCCCAATTTTTTCCGATTTAAGTGTAGCTTTTTTAAGGCTTCGACTAGGTGTTGAGTTTAGATATGAGTTGCCGTTCCTTTTTAAAAATCAGTAAATCAACAAACTTTCAATTATCAAGTCAGCAGCATTCTTTTTGATGTCAATACTAGTTTTCTAATTACTCACATTTGTCCGTGCTGCATTAGCACCCCAAGTTGGCCAACCATCGATAGCTGGCATTTTCGTGTCTATGGCAACTAACTTACCATTAACCGTTGTGGCATATATCCATCCCTCTGCGACTACGGGTTGAGAACGGATGGAAAGTTTAGTCTTATACTCCTTCACCAATTCCCCCGTTTTCGATTCCACAATGGTAATTGTTCCTTCAAAGTCTGCAACAATAATGTACCCCCCAACTTCTAATGGCGGTGTTCCCATATAACCGCCAGCTGCGGCCATATCTCCACCCAATGTTTTGCGCCACTTTTCTTCACCAGTTAACCCATCCGTACAGATCATTTCATCGCCCATGGTATTATAAAGCATTCCATTATAGTTTAAGGTTCGAGATCCTTGATATTGTTGTAAAGAAGAGACATTGGAGTAACCCACATTTTCATTGGCCTTTTCCCAACCAGAAGTAGCTGGAGCGCCAGCACCAAAACCATTTCCTGCATCCATGTTCATCGCTTCCGATTTTAAGGCACTCACCTCCTGTACTTCTTTGTCCAAGTATGGCGCATCTTTCTTTCTAAAATCTTTCGTTTGCGACGGTTCTTCCATAGCCAAAACGCTTACACTTTCCGTTACTGTTTCATTATAATTATCTGACCGTCGACTGATATAAATTTCGTCATTTTCATATACTACAGGAGCCGATGTAGCTCGCAAAGCTTTTGCGGAAAGGAACTCTCCTGTTTTTTGATTTAGCTTAATTAAAGTACCCGGAAAGGTGGTTACATAAACATCCTCTCCTTTGGCTACGGGAGCAGACATCACATCTCCATCTATCCACTGCTGCCATAGTATATCGCCACTTTTTAAATCAAAGGCAATCAAAACATGAGTGGGATAAATGCCTGTGGTATCAATATTGAGCGAGTTGTAGTATTCCTGATCATAATAAGCTGGATAGGCTGAAAAAACAATATCATTGGCAATACTGGGCATAGACATTAACGGATCACCCATCCAATATGACCAAAGATGTTCTCCGGTTTCTACATCGCATGCAAAAATGGTGCAGGACTCTGTGTTAAACACTATAATATCCTGATCAATTGCTGGTGCTGATGGTCCATCGTCATCTAGTGTAATCCCCCATTTTATTTCGCCAGTTTTAGCATCTAAGGCATAATATTCCATGCTTCCAAAACCACCGCTAACATAAACAGTTCCTTTATAAACTGAAGGTGAAGGAATATGATAT
>JBLHMK010000081.1:0-12302 GCA_047621945.1 Flavobacteriaceae bacterium | reverse complement strand
GTAATTAAAGGAACGCGTGTTGATGGCATCTACACCGCTGACCCAGAAAAGGATCCTAATGCAACAAAATATGATACGCTTAGCTACGACGAAGTACTTAAACAGAAGCTAAATATTATGGATACAACGGCATTTACCTTGTGTCAAGAAAATAATGTTCCAATATTAGTATTTAACATGGATGTACCTGGAAATTTAGCTCGACTTCTAAAAGGAGACAAAATTGGCACAGTTGTTTCTAATTAATAATTAAAACCTCAAATCATGCAAGAAGAAATTCAAATGATGTTAGACGAAGCAAGAGAGTCAATGGATAAAGCCATTGAACACTTGATTAATCAATTAACTAAAATTAGAGCAGGGAAAGCAAACCCCTCAATGCTGAGCAGTATTATGGTTGAAGCATATGGCGTAATGTCCCCTTTAAACCAATTAGCTAGTATTACCACACCAGATGGGAGAACCTTATCTATTCAACCTTTCGATAAATCGACTTTACAAGATATCGAGAAAGGTATCCTTCAAGCGAATATCGGATTAACACCACAAAATGATGGGGAATTTGTCCGTTTAAATATTCCTCCTTTAACTGAGGAAAGAAGAAAGGAAATGGTGAAACAAACCAAAGGGGAAGGAGAAGATGCGAAAATTTCTCTTCGCTCCGCTCGTAAAGAGGCAATGGACTTTATTAAAGCGCTAGAAAAAGATGGTTTAAGTGAAGATATGGCTAAAAACTCTGAAGAAGACGTTCAGAAAGTAGTCAACGAGTATACTCAAAAAATTGAGAGTATATTAAGTAATAAAGAAATAGAAATAATGACTGTTTAAGAAGTTAAGGTAAAAAAACAAAAAGCCTCTTATTTAGAATAAGAGGCTTTTTTAATGTCTACTTTTCTACTTGGTGTTGTCACCAAGCTATTAGATCGGTGACAACACCAATCAAAAGGTGAAAGGTTTAATCTCTAAGCAACCGTACCTAACTGCTTAAGTATCCTACCGTGCTCGACTAGCGCTTTAGCCATCGTTGGAATGTTATTGTAAACCACTCCATACTCTTTTGCTGTTGCTTCTACAATTTTAGAAATTTTCTTATAGTGAACGTGACAAATGTTTGGAAACAAATGATGCTCCACTTGAAAGTTTAAGCCTCCGATATACCAAGACACCAACCAATTATTTCTCGCAAAATTCGTGGTTGTTTCTAGTTGATGAATGACCCAGTTTTCATCGATTGAATTGTCTACAATATCTAACTTAGTCATCGTTTTTGGCATGACGTGTGCCAATTGAAAAGTTGTAGCTAAAGTTGCTCCAGTTACATAATGCATCAACACAAAGCCAAGCAATACTTGCCACCAAGCAAAAGGTAAAAATATAATAGGAAGCACCAACATATAAGTGTAATAAAAAACTTTAATAGCCACCATGATCGTATACTCCTTCCAGAATTTTCTAGAACGACCTTTATTTAGATTTTTATTTCTGAATTCAATCATTTGAAAGAAGTCTTTAACCGTCATCCAAGGAAGGGTCATTAATCCATAAGCAAACCATGCATAAATATGCTGATACTTGTGAATTTTATAGCGCTTCTGCTCTGGCGATAAGCGCAATACTGCTCCAGCCTTAATATCTTGGTCTAAACCATGAATATTAGTGTAGGTGTGGTGTAAAACATTGTGTTGCATTTTCCAATTCGTTGCGTTGCCACCAACCAAATCTATAAATCTTCCAATGATTCTGTTTACCGTTCTATTTTTAGAATAGGCGCCGTGGTTGGCATCATGCATAACCGACATACCAATGCCGCTAACGCCAATCCCCATAATTGCCCACATTAAATAATGAAGCCAAATATTCGATATCAATCCAGACATCATAAAACCATAAGGCACTACAAGTATGGCCACCATACAAATGGTTTTAAAAACCATCGAAAAGTTAGCTTGCTTAGAAATCCCTTTGTCTTTAAAGTATTGGTTAACTCGGTGCTTCAATTCTTTGACGAATTCAGCATTCTTTTCGCGTGAAAATTGGATAGTTTGAATGTTCATATTTGTTGCTTTAAGACGGTAAAGATAAGGCGAAAAAAACAAGCACTCTTCTAAGGCTTGATAAACATAACGTTTAAGCTGTCATAAAGTTGTGGAAAGTCTTGCAGAAATCTATAAACGCCCTTCATCAGCAAAGCTATAGTATCCCGTATCTGCTATAATGAGATGATCTAGTAATTGCACATCTAAGACCTTTCCAGCCTCTTTAATCTTGTTGGTAAGCTGTATGTCCGCTTGAGACGGTTTAAGCGTCCCAGAGGGGTGATTATGTGCCAGTATGATAGAAGTGGCTAGTCGTTCGATGGCGTGTTTGAATAAAATGCGGATATCAACCACTGTGGCCGTCAAACCTCCAGCACTAATCTTTTGTTTACCAATGATTTTGTTTCGATGATTAAGGAAGACCACCCAAAATTCTTCCGTGATTAAATCACTTAGGTCAGCCAATAGTAAATGATAAATATCCTTGCTCGATTTGACTACACTAGCTTTTGCTTGGTTAGAAGCTTGACGCCTACGACCCAATTCCATTGAGGCTACAATGCTGATCGCTTTAGCTTCGCCAATACCCTTAAAACGCATTAAGTCCGTAATATTCAACTTCCCCAATTGCACAAGGTCATCGTGCACATAGTTAAAGATTTCAGCGCACAATTCTACCGCTGAAACTTTTGGGGTACCACTTCCTATAAGGATGGCTAGTAATTCGTGATTAGATAATGACGCCTTGCCCTTGAGCATAAGTTTCTCTCTAGGTCGGTCTTCTTCCTGCCAGGAGGTAATTGGGTTTTTGATCGTGTTTTGCACGAAACAAAGCTAGCGCTTGCTATCTAACTAGCAAAGGCGCTTACTCATTAAGGCTGTTGAACGGCTAATTGATTTGCCCCGAGATGACCTTCAGTCACTCCTTAGCGTACATCAATTTATTGACGTACATCGTTTCGTTAGCGTAGGCTTTAAGTATATAAATTCCTTTAGGAATATCTCCCAGGTTTAAGTATTCAAAGTCCGTATACCAGGATTGAAGAAGTCGACCTTGTACATCATACATTTCTGCATAATCTAAATCCGCTACTCCTCCCAAATTGATAAAGTTTTGCTTCGTAGGGTTTGGAAACAATGGTAGCGTTTCTATACTCCGCTCATTTATTCCCACGTTTTTATCATACACCCGAATAACAGTATCTACACCACAGCCATCCAAGTAGTTTTGGTCATAATCTATCAAAGTAATATTGGTAACACTAAAATCCATTTCGCCATAGCCTTGTACGATAGGAATAACCACATCTTCCATAGTCCATATTCCATCTAACAAGACTCCTCCGCCATTTCTATTTAACTGGTCGATTCCCACCAAACCCACACGCAATTGGCCAGCTTGTTCTTTATAGAATCGTTGCAAGTAATCTCCATTTTCAGAACCAAACCAAGTAGACCCGCCTTGCGTAAACATACCTGCCGTATCAACATAGCTTTCATTATATTCAATGGTGAAAACTAAACCATAGATTCCTTGAGTCGGATTTGAGCTCATATCTAAACCAATTTGAACTTCTACAAGTTCGTTCTCTTTAACTAGAGAAGGGAATTGTACAAAAAGTGGAAAATCACAATTTGCCTGGGTGCTTTTTTCACTGTAGTGAACGTACTGGTAGTTTTCAAAAATAGCATCAATATCTACCGCGTTAATTTGACCGTCACCATTACAATCTGCATGCTTTTTATCTACCCCTCCCACTAAGGTGTCACCTGTATTTCCAGCTGTTTGCCCTATCCATTCTGTTGAAATTTCCAATCGTTCCACTACAGCATCATTATAGCGCAAGCCAATTGGTAACAGATCCAACATGTTCGTTATCTTATCATGATCCGAATCACCTGGGTAAACTAAATCATCCATAGGTTTTTGAAAAATCAAATTACTCCAACGGTCAGCCGTTTGAATATTAAATATTTCATCTCCCGTCACTAAATCATACGTGCTTAAAAAATAAGTAGAGGCTAGGCCTGTCGGCACCTCTTCTCTCGACAAGATTACGTGTCCGTTATCCGAATCAATAACAATAGCATTCTTGTCATAATTAAATTCTTCTTGTGCACAGTTGTTACAAGAAGGTAATTGCGCAATAGTATCTAGTTGGAAAGTGCTCGAGTTAATTTGTAGCAGGAAGCTTTGTTGTGCATTGTTCTGCGCCAACGCATATAAACCCCATTGTGGATCAGCCACCAAATACATCGATTGAAAAGGAAAGGTTAGGGAGTCGGTTATCGCTAAATTATTCGTCTCCACCCCGTAAAAAGCAACGCCATTATTATTGTTGTTTGACGTAAGATAAACGCTGTTTTGAAAATATGCCTGATTCAAAGTAGCTAAATCTACCAATTCAGGAAGAGTAGAGCTATTCCCAGCAAAACCTCCTAATTGGTTTAATCGATTCAAAATTTTAGAATTGAAATCAAAAGAGTAAAGTAAAGAATCTAGTACCGGGTTCACACAAACAGCTGTAATGGCCGCCTGGAAAGTTACCGCACCAAAATTACCCGAATAGTTGGAAGAATAAATATCCGGCAAGTTGTACCTATTGACTAATGTTAGTGTTTGGATTAAAGAATCGACATACAGAACTCGGTTACTCGATGTATAGTAAGCATATGTTCCTCCCAAATTAAAACTTGAGCTAAAGGTCTCAACTTCTACGCTTCCTCCCGTCTGCTGATTCAATGCGGCTTGCATGAAAAGGCCTGGTGTTTCCTGTTTTAAACCAAACAGGTGGTGTATATGATTACTGGTTTGCGCATGCGCAAGTCCAATTAAGCCAATAGCCAGGATCCACAATTTTCTCATAATTCACATTTTTGCATTGTAAACATAAAAATAAAAACTAGTATTAATTGAATCAAAATTAGTAAATTGTGATTCTTTCACAAGAAGATTTAAAACATAAAATACTGGTTATTAAATGTTTATTATAGTTTAATCATAACTTTTGTAAATGCACAACAGTAAGTTAACTCAGGTTCTCGCTAGTTTTAGTGATAAGGAAATCAAAGAATTGGATAAATATCTCCTTTACCAAGCAGATTCCTCGTCTAATGTATACCAGCTATTCGAGATTTACAAAAATGCTTATCCCGATTTTTTCAGTAAGCACCTAGTGAAACAACAAGTTTTTAAGACCCTTTTTGGCAATGGAGAATACAAGGATGTAAAGGTCCGTGAGCAAATGTCTGCCCTTCGAAAATTAACGGAAGGATTTCTCATTCAGCAAGAGCTACAAAAAGTTGATTTTTACAACAACCTAGCCTTATTGAAGCAATATCGAAAGCGGAACATTGGAAACCTGTTCCAACAACAAGAGAAGAATATACAACTGCTGCTGGATGGGGATGAATATTTGAACATTGAAAACTTCAAGCGGGCCTTTTTGGTTGCCGACGAAAAGAATAACTTTTTCGAGCAACAACAAAACATCACCCACGATGATTCAATCAGTTTAAAAAATGAAAATTTCGACAAATATTATTTTAGTGCGAAGCTTCGTACTCTTTGTGAAATATTGAATCGAGAAAAAATACTCAATTCCAATTACAGCAAACACATTGAAGATGATGTGCTTACAATTATAGCTAAACACAAAAAACTCTATTTTGATATTCCAGCCATTCATTGTTATTTCGAGATCTTCAATTTATTGAAAACCGACAATGACTCCTCTCAGTTTACGCAAACTTTAAACACCTTAAATGGTTATCAAAAATCATTTACGGATGGAGAGTTAAAATCTATGTACGCATACTTATCTAACTATTGTATTCAACACGTAAATAAAGGAAATGCAGACTTTACTCCTATATTATTTGATATGCAAAAACTATTGCTGCAGAATAAAATTTTGTTGGAAAACGGATTGCTCTCTCATATCAGTTACCGAAACATTGTAGCCATTGCCATCAAATTAAATGAATATACTTGGGCAGAAAAATTTATTGAGGATTATAAAGCTTCCATTGCTGAAAGTCATCAAGAGAACGCATACAACCTAAGTAAGTCGAACTTACTTTATGCAAAGGGGGAGTTTGAAGAAACCGTATACCTGCTTAATCAAGTGCATTTTACCGATGTGTATTATGCCTGTACCTCCAAATACACCCTGTTAAAAGCCTATCATGCATTGAAAGAGTTAGATACCTTAGACTACTTCGTTTCATCCTTCCAATTGTTTTTAAAACGCAACAAAGAGATTTCCGTTACTTTCAAAAAAAGCAGTGAAAACTTTCTCAAATTATTCAAGAAATTATTGCTCATTCAGAAGCAGTTAGACTACAAGGAAAAGGAAAAGTTAGAAAAGAAAGTGAAGGACCTTATCACCCTGGTTGAAGAAGAAAGAACATTAGCGAACAAATCTTGGTTAATAGAAGAGATCAACAAAATAAAACTGTAAAAGCAAATTATATATTAATATTATTGTTAATTTAACATTATGATAGAAGACAAAAAGAACGTAGTTATTGCTGGTGCCGGATTAGTTGGTGCAATGTGGGCTTGTTATATGGCGAAACGAGGACATAATGTGCGCGTTTTCGAAAGAAGGGGAGATATGCGTCGTCAACAAATGGATGCAGGTAAGTCTATCAACTTAGCCTTGAGCACACGCGGTTGGAATGCATTGGAAAAAATTGGGATGAAAGAGTCCCTAGAGAAAATAGCCATTCCCATGAATGGAAGGATGATCCACCAAGATGATCGAACAACAGATTTTCAGCCTTACGGTAAAAAAGACCAAGCTATCTATTCTATCTCTCGCGGCGATTTAAACATAGCGTTAATGAACAAAGCCGATGAAAGCGAAAACGTCACCTTCACCTTCCATGAGAAAACAAGCGACATTGATTTAAGAGAGAATATCATTCATTTTGAAAACACCAAAACTAATAGTGCAGGGTCTCTTTCGCCTGACTTAATTTTTGGCACTGACGGTGCTTTTTCAGCGGTGCGGGGTGCTCTTCAAAAAACAAATATGTTCAATTATTCTCAGCAATATTTGGAGCATGGATACAAAGAATTAACCATTCCAGCAAAAGAAAATGGGGAGCATCGTTTAGATAAAAATGCACTCCACATTTGGCCAAGAAAAAGTTTTATGCTTATTGCATTGCCCAATTTAGATGGCAGCTTTACGCTTACTTTATTCTTAAAATTTAAAGGCGCTGAAAGTTTTGAAACGCTTACTAATGATGATGAAATCCTTCATTTTTTCAAAAGACATTTCCCAACAGCTTTAGAGCAGATGCCGGAGCTTTTAAAAGATTTTCACGAAAACCCAAGTGCTTCTCTCGTAACGGTAAGATGTAGTCCTTGGCATTATAAAAATGTATGTTTAATGGGCGATGCGGCTCATGCCATTGTTCCCTTCTACGGACAAGGAATGAATGCTGGATTTGAAGATTGCTTTGTACTCGATGAAATTATTGAACGCCACCAACTAGATGATTGGGATGCGGTTTTTGCCGAATATACTCGAGACCATGCTAAAAATGGTGTCGCTATTGCTGAGCTTGCTTTAAGAAATTTTATTGAAATGCGAGATGCTACGGCAGATGACTCATTCTTGCTTCGGAAAAAGCTAGAGCTCTTTCTTATGGAAAAATTTCCAGGAAGATATCTGTCCCAATATCAAATGGTTACCTTTTCAAATATTCCCTACAGCACCGCCTTGTCAATAGGAGATAAGCAAACCGCTTTTGCCGAAAGCCTAATTGCTGCGCACCCCAACCCTAAAGATTGGGAAGAGACAGATTTCCTTGCCAAGGTTGATGAATGGATAAGTGTTACCCATTAAATGGAATATCAATGGCAATATATCGATGTAGATGCTGAGAAGGTTTCCCTTCTGCATGATGTGCTTAAAATCAAGCCGGTACTTTGCGAACTTTTGGTAAAAAGAGGCATCGAAAATTATGACGCCGCTAAAGATTTTTTTAGGCCAAGCCTAGACCAACTTCATCCACCCTTATTGATGAGGGATATGGAAAAGGCGGTATCCAGAATTGAGCTTGCTATAAAGCATAAAGAACGGATTCTATTTTATGGTGACTACGATGTTGATGGCACCACATCGGTGTCTCTTTGCTATCTTTTTTTTAAACAGTTTTATGACCATATAGACTATTACATTCCCGACCGAAACAAAGAAGGATATGGAATTTCTTATGAAGGCATTGATTACGCCAAAGAACACAACTGCCCACTAGTAGTAGCGTTAGATTGTGGAATAAAAGCTATAGATAAAATCAATTATGCTAATGATAGAAATATTGATTTTATCATTTGTGATCATCATACCCCTGGAGAAGAAATTCCAAAAGCTCATGCCATTTTAAACCCTAAACAAGCCAATTGTACCTATCCCTACAAAGAATTGTCGGGTTGTGGAATAGGCTTTAAATTGTGTCAAGCTTATGCTGAAAAAAACTTCATCAAGCTAGAAAAACTATTTCAATTTCTCGATTTACTTTGCATCAGTATTGCTTGTGACATTGTTCCTGTTACTGGTGAAAATCGCATTTTGGCCAAGTTCGGTTTAGCTCAGTTAAACCAATCCCCATCAGTTGGTGTTGGCAAAATGATAAGCTTGTTAGACTTAGATAAAGAGTTTACCATAATGGATGTTGTTTTTAAAATAGGTCCACGAATCAATGCCGCTGGCCGCATGGCTCATGCTCATGCGGCTGTTAAGGTTTTGGTGGGCGAAGAAGACGGTTCTATCCTTCAAAGCAATAATGAAGATCGTCAGGTATTAGACAAAGAAATAACTCAAAGCGCGCTGCAATATATCGAAGCTTCCAAACATGAAGATTTGGTGACCAATGTGGTTTTTGACCCTAGTTGGCATAAAGGTGTTGTAGGAATTGTAGCCTCTCGAATTATTGAACACCACTATAAACCCACGGTGGTTCTTTGTGAAAGCAATGGAAAACTCACGGGATCTGCACGCTCAGTTAAAGGCTTCAATATTTATGAGCCCTTAGACGCTTGTTCCGACCTCATGCTCAATTTTGGAGGACATGCCTATGCTGCAGGGCTTACGCTTGAACCAGAAAACTTAGAGGCCTTTAAAACAAGATTCAACGAAGAGGTTGCTAAACGAATTCAAGCGGATGATCTCATTCCAAAAATTCCTATTGACTCTGTCCTTAGGCTTGAAGACATCACAGATTCTTATTACAAAGTACTGAAGCAGTTTGCTCCATTTGGCCCTAGAAACATGCAGCCCATTTTCGAAAGCCGGGCATTGAGCGACACCGGATATTCTAAAATTGTAGGCACCGATCATCTTAAATTGTCATTAAAAGATGAAAAAGGAAATAGAATAAATGGAATTGCGTTTAGAATGGGAGATAAATTATCTTTGTTGCAAGACGGTAAAATAGATGTGTGTTATACCCTCAATGAAAACCATTGGAACGGAAGGACTAATCTTGAAATAACCGTCAAAGACATTAGAACTAGTACAAAAAAATCATGAAGCTAGCTGCAAATAAAATTGAAAAGAGTTACAAAGACAGAACTGTTGTAAAAAGCATTTCTTTTGAAGTTAACCAAGGCGAGGTTGTTGGTCTTCTTGGACCCAATGGTGCGGGAAAAACCACCTCCTTTTATATGGTTGTTGGTCTTATAAACCCAGATAAAGGGGACGTTTATCTAGGGGATCAAAACATCACCAAATTGGCTATGTATAAACGGGCAAAATTAGGTATTGGCTATTTACCGCAGGAAGCATCCGTGTTTCGCGACTTGAGTGTGGAAGATAACATTATGGCTATTCTGGAGTTTACTACACTAAGCAAATCCGAGCAAGCAGCACGCTTAGAGGAAATACTCAACGAGTTTGGTCTTCAACACGTTCGGAAGAGTAAAGGGAATGTTCTGAGTGGGGGAGAAAGACGTCGTACAGAAATAGCTCGAGGATTAGCTACTTCGCCAAAATTCATCTTGCTCGATGAGCCTTTTGCGGGAATTGACCCTATTGCCGTAGAGGACATTCAAAATATAATTGTCAAATTAAAACGACAAAATATCGGTGTTTTAATAACCGACCACAATGTTCAGGAAACCTTATCAATTACCGACAGAGCTTATTTGCTTTTTGAAGGAAATATAATTAAAACAGGAACGGCAGAAGAACTAGCTGCAGATGAGCAAGTTAGACGAGTTTATCTAGGAGAACATTTTGAACTTAAAAAATCAAAACTACATGAATAATTTGAGACTCTTAATCTTGGCTTTTGTTGCTGTATTTATAGCTAGCTCTTGCACTATTGAGCACACCATTGACTATAACAAAGACCTGTCTGGCACGAATACCGTAATTATAGATTACGGCGAAGTAATGGAGCAAATGGGAGACCTTATGGGTGATACTGAGGGAGCCGAAAAAGACCTTGATATGGCCGAGGGCCTTAGTGAGATGGAAAAATCTTTCGCTGGGGTCGATGGCGTTGATAATATCCAAATGATTAATGAATCTGATGAAAAGCGAATGGGTTTTGCTTTCGATTTCAAAGACACCAAAGCTTTTAATAAAGCAATGTCCAATTATATGGGTGATGAAAATTCTAGCAAAAAGAAAAAGGCCCCGAAGAACTATGTTCAAAAGAAAAAGGCGCTCATCTTAAATTTTGCCGCACAAGACTTGAGTAGTCTTACTGAATCTATGGGTGACCCATCGATGCTTTCTATGTTAGGTATGTTCGATTATGAGCTTACGGTAAAACTTCCCGTGGCAATAAAAAGCATTAACAATCCCTTATACACCTTATCAGAAGATCGAAAATCTTTACGAGCTACGGTTAGTTTAGAAGAGTTGAGCAGCGGCAGTGAGGATCTTTCAGCAAAAATTAAATGGTAAGATGTCCAGCGCACTTTTTAAAAAGCCGACATACGCTATTAAAGGTTCGCTCTATCATTATTTAGAAAATCACTCTAGGGCTTTAAAACTTCCTTTAGCCTATAAGGATTTACTTAGCTTTTCACAAGGAATTAACGTCTACGATCATCAGGGAAATGACACCTTATGGGAAACCGTCGTTTATGAACCCCGTTTAATCAAAGAAATTCATGATGGGCTCAAACTCATTTATGCCATTTTAAAATTTGAAGGGGAAACCAAAGGCTTAAAACACTTGTCTGTTGACAAAATAGACTACTGCACCTTCGGCAACTCCAAGCCATTTCGAATAAAGGTCATTAACACCATTAATGATAATTATGATTATTTCTACGTGAAACAGGCTGATGCTTCCAGAGTATTTGGCTTAGAACTAGAAGAGATTCTTTCTCCAAACAAGGTGGTTTACTTGGTGTATCAAGACACGCTAATTGAAGAACACATTGTTGGTATTCCAGGAGATCAATTTATATCCAACAATCTCCATGAGGCCGGGCACAATGAAGTGCGTCTAGCCAAGGAGTTTGTAAAATTTAATGAGCGTTGTTATCGAAGATTATTGGGTGATATGCGTGCCTACAACTTTGTCATTGATGTTACCCCAGATTTTGACCAAATCCAATATCGACTGCGGGCCATTGATTTTGATCAACAGAGCTATGAGGGTCGTCGCAGTTTTTATCTTCCTCATTACTTTAAAGAAAATAGACCTTATGTTGACTTGGGTATTACACACCTTAGTGCCGAATCTGTAGAACAGTATCAGAAGGAAGAGAGAGCTTCAATTGCTAGGAGAATCTATAATGACAAGGACAAGCTTTTAGAACTCCTTAAAAGCATGAAAGAACATCAATTAAGCACTCCTGAGAAATTAGAAACCTTGCGAAAAGAACTTAGTCAAAAGGAAAAAATAGTGGGTTTAAGGGATTGTCAATCTATGGGTGAATTACTTGAACACCTTCTCTTCGATTTACTTACTTAGTTTTCTTTTCCCCAATCTTGGTATTCTCGTCGAGAGTCAAAGCCTTCCCTTTTCCATTTAGGTTCAATTTCTTGGTAATTTTCATCGAACCCAGACGAGTTAATCTTGGGTATGGGTTCAATCATAATCATCCCTAGTAACAGCTGATGCCGAGATCGGATTACTATTTCGATTTTTTCACCTGCAATTTCTGGGCTTATTATTAGCTCTTGAGTTTCATACCCCAATGCATGCGCTTCAATCCTTAATTTCAGTTGACTGCTCAAGCCTTCATCTAAGTTGATTTCAAAGTTTCCATCAATATCACTTATCGCA
>JBLHMK010000080.1:0-12310 GCA_047621945.1 Flavobacteriaceae bacterium | reverse complement strand
GTTGTTGATCTAAAATAAATAAGGAGATAATGGGAATACTTAAAAATGAGCGAGATCAACTTCAACTTTCAGAAAACGGTTTTATACTATTAGATGTTATTTCAGACGAAAAGTTGCAAGAACTAAAGCGGGTTTATACGGATTTACATCATGAAAGATTAGATATTCCTAAGGACGTGTTATATACCTGTTTGCATAACGATGATATGGAGTACAAAAAGCAAATGCATGCTCGTCTTTCGGCAATTTTAATCCCAGAAATTGACAAGCTTTTTTGCAACTATAAAACATGTTCATTTACTTTTCAAATTAAAGGGCTAGGTGAAAATACTGAGTTGTTTGTGCATCAAGATTGGAGTTACACCAATGAATTGCTTGGACATGATTCTTATACGTTTTGGATGCCATTGATAGATAGTAATGAAGAAAATGGAACGTTGCACATGGCTTCTGGTTCTCACTTAAGAGTGAAAGGGCATAGGGGTCAAGGCATAGCAGGGCCAATCGACAATGTAAGAGAGTATGCTAAAAAATATCTCAAACCAGTTCGAGTACGTGCAGGGCAAATTTTAATTTTTAATACGGCAATCTTGCATTATTCGCCATCGAATTTGTCGGCTAAGTCGCGAGTTTGTGTTATGGTAAATATTGCACACGAAAAGAGTGATTGGTTTCTTTACTATTCTGATTCTGCGGGTGTTGTTGAAGAATACCAAGTGCCAGATAATTTTTTTCTGCTCTTTGAAGATTTTAAAAATGAAATTGTTCAGCGGCCAAAGATTGGAAAACTAAGAAGAAAATTTAACTATGAGAATCAAATTCTAAGCAAGGAAAGGCTCGATTTTTTTCTCTTAGAATAGATAGGTTGCATGCAATTAATAAAGATTTATCTGTGGATAGAAATTTAATATTGGACCTTTTACTTATTGCTAACGTCATCTATCTTTTTGTCAGCCCATGCTAGTTGGGGCATAATGGAAGGGCGTATTCCGGACCAAACCATGTTATGCATCCATGGATCAAAGTCAACTTCAAAGCTATCGATGGCATGCCAAGATTCTTGATAAACATTATCGTTGATTACCAGAATATTCAGCAAGTAACTTCCTTTTCCAAGTAAACGAGGAGGCAAACTTGCCTTTAACAAATGTTTCCCTTTTTGCTTAGCGGCCCAAGTATAGCCTTCTCTAAAGCAGGGCGAATCACCAAGAACAAGATGGTCAAATACGTCGAAAATTTTCAAAACAATTTCAAGTTTATTGTTTTCAACTTTGCAGGTATATGTAATACGAATATCAATTTGGTCAGCGTACAAGAATCGCTTCTTTGCTTTTTCATTCGCCACAAATTCAATATGTTCTATCCTGAGTAATTCACTTTCAAAATGGCCGCTATTATTTGCTGCATACCTTAAATTTGTCCATCGATTGTCTAATGCTTTGCGCTTATCTGGATGATCCCCTAGATAAGCTGTAATGGCTTTATTTAAATCTTTAGAATCATGTTTAATCTTTTTATTTAAATAAATAACGCGATCGCAGTATTGAGCTATTTCGCTTAAATTATGTGTCACCAAAAGGATTGTTTTCCTTTTATTTTTAAGGTTACTTAAGGCATTTTTAGCTTTTTGTCGAAATTCAAAATCACCAACACTAAGCACTTCGTCCAAGAGGAGTATTTCAAAATCAAGGTGTATGAACAAAGCAAATGCAAGTCTTAGATACATGCCGCTAGAGTAGGTTTTAACAGGCTTGTCAATATAGGCTTCTGCTTCGCTAAACTGAATGATGTTAGCTAATTCTTGTTCCGTTCTTTTTTTCGTAAAGCCATGAAGGGCTGCCACCATAAATATATTTTCTTTTCCTGATAGTTCTGGATGAAAACCTGCGCCTACCTCTAAGATTGAGGTTAACTTTCCTTCTATTGTTACTTGACCTTCATCTGGCTTTACGATGCCGGCAATAATAGATAGAAGAGTTGATTTTCCCGCACCATTTGGACCAATTACACCTACAAACTCCCCTTTTAGCAAATCAAAACTCACATCATTCAAAACCTTTTCTTCTCCATAGATTTTCGAAATATTTTTAACCGATAGCGATAAGTCCATTATAAGTCCCCTTCCTTTTTACCATGAACCTGCATATACATTAGGTTCTGTAGAAAATATTTATCTAAACCATTTTCTAACTTAAAGTGTGGTTTTACTAAATATAATTCGAAAAAATCTACTGGAAAAATATAATCTTCCCAATTTTCAATCATGGCGATGCCTGTTAATTCTTGAAACTCATTTGATATGGTTAGATTTTCAAACTCTTCTAATTTTAAATCGATTGTTTTTATTGCAGAAACAATCCAACCCTTAGCTCTTATTTCTTCTAATAGTTTGCTTAAGTCTGCTATGTTGTATCTGTAAGCCGTATTAATTTTAGTGATTTCTCTATCTATGATAGGTTGATGGCTAGGAAGAATTGCTAAGCGCTTGAACAAATCTTTAATGTATAATAAGCCACCAGGCTTTAGCACATCCCAAGCACTATTAATCGCGTCAATATGATTAGGAGAGTGACCAAAAGACTCTAGAAAGTAAACCACGTCAAATTGCTTATCTGGATAGGCCTCTTTAAGCTTATGATAATCATGTTTCTTTACATGAACTAAACCTTCTAAACCTTCTCTGCTTATTTTTTCTTTAGCTTTTAGAACCTGCGCTTCGCTTATCGTAACCGCATCTATATGAACCCCTGTCTTCTTTGCGAAGTAGTTTGCTGGTCCACAAACTCCACATCCAGCATCTAAGACCTGCATTCCTGCTTTTAAGTCCATGGCTTCAATTTGATAGTTTAATAGTTTACTGACATCATGTGTGCGGTAAGCCTGAATAACATCCCCGTATACTTGTATAAATTTATCATTGTATTGGTTGTAGAATTTTCCTACATCTTCTGCATTATGATTTGGCTGATGTGCCTTTTTTCCGTTTTTAAAAACTCCGAATAATTTCTTTAACATAGGGCCTAAGTTCTAACAATCAAATTTAATAATATTAAATTCACTTCACGACTTATTGTCACAGAGTTTAACTTTCTAATAGGCGTAAATCGCATTCTACATCCACTTAGAAATGAATTTGCTAATTTTTGAATGGATTGAACCTGGTTTAATAAGGCCATTTTTTTTTGCAAATGCTATAAAAGTAGCTTCATCCAGTTGAGTCATTTTAAAATCAGTATCTCTTAATTTATTTAGGGGAAGTGGTGCTTTTGTAGATTCTGGTTTAATGTAGAAACCAGGCGGGCACTCATACTCTTCAACTACACCATTGTGATTACAACAAATCCGCATACTGGCATTTTTCGAAATGATGGTGTTTGTAGCGGCAATACGTAAAGAAGAAGATTGATTGGCTTTAGAAGCATGAACTAAGGCTTGGTCAAATACGATCGCTTCACCAGCTTTTAGATGAACTGGAGTCATGTATTTCCAGCTTAGTTCATAAACCTTCCCATAGACGGATGGAATAGTAATATGCCTAAATCCGCGAATCCAGTTTTGGCTAGTTGGAAGAACATACATACAACCATTGTAATCATTGGTGTCCTGTAAGGCAATCCAAATGGTGAAGGACCTATATTGGTCTTCGTCCACTATTCTCCAGTCTTGATGAGGCTCTAGTCTATTATTTTCATCAGTTGGCTTCACAATAAAGGTTCCACCAATTTTTTTAATGTTCTGAAAATGTTTGTCAATATGCGGACTTACAGTTGAGCCAATTTGTTCACTTATTCTATTCAATTCTTCCCAAGATTTTGCGTGAGAAGAAACATAGAGTCCTTGAATGTTTTCTTGACTGTGATTGGCGTGAAACAGGGATGTTAACTCTTTAACTTCAGCTGGAGTTAAAAAGGGTAAAATACAATATCCTCTTTCAAAAAGCGCTTGGTTCTGCTTAGGATCTTTGACTATTTGCTCATGCTGAAATTCCATATTAACCGAATATACGGTACTTGATTTCACGTAAAATGTTGAGTGGAGTGTAAACTTTCCAAAAGGGTAATGGGGTAGTGTCTTCAACTTGAGCTTCAGCCGATTCTGCTTGGTGAAGGGGTGCAATCCCGCTAAGTTCAAACAACTTTTGTTCGTTTATTTCGGAAAAATTATAATCAATTTGTTTTCGTTTTGTAAGTTTTCCTGGACCAGCGAACACGTTTTCATTCATAAAAAAATCTGCGTTGCTATCATATTCTTCTACCACCCCATTGTTGTTCCAATAAAAAAGCATTTCAGCTTCTTTGGGCTTAATGCCGGAGGCGCAGGCTATTCTAGCTTGCTCACTAAGGTTCTCATGAGAGGCATGTATAAGTGCATGATTATAAATCAAGGCATAACCAGCCTTGATGTTTAGGGTAAGCATGTTTTCTAAAAGCCTATCATGAACTGGAGAAAATGCACATGGAATACTGCTATGTCGGAAAGACTTAATCCAATTGTGGCTTTTAGGCATGACCATAATCGCTCCATTCTCTTTAACGGTGTCCACTAGGGGAATCCATATGTTAAATGATTGAAACGATTCTTCATCTACGATATTCCAATCCTGATGGGCTTGAAGAATGTGATTATATTCTTTTGGTTTTACGATAAAAGACCCTCCCAGCACTTCCATATCAATCATTTCAGTCTTAACTTTTTTTGATATAGCGGATTGAATGGCATTACTTACATCATTTCTTTTATGTAAGTCCGGGTCATGGGCAGATGCATAAAACTGTCCATCCTTGTTATCACACTTAGCCAAGAATAAATCCTTAAGTATTGTGGTTTCATCTTGATTTAAAAAGGGGATTACTATATAGCCTTCTTCTTTGAGCTTTTTTTCAAGCTTATCATCTTTAAATATAGAACGCATAGCTTAATTTCCGGTTATCCGAAATTTGATTTCTTTTAGAATATTTATAGGGGTGTAGATTTGCCAGAATGATCGAGTATCTTCTGGAGTTGATGGCACCTCTTCTTTTGGTGTCTCTATCTCTGGAGCTATAGGTTCCTTATACTCATACCCAGCTTTTTCTTTCATTGTTTTAAGAAGTACTTCTAAATCTTCTCCTTGTAATGTTGGAAGAGTGTAGTCTATGTTGCCTATGCTTTTGCCTACAGTTGGACGCTTATATATATCCTTAAAGAAATCTTCAAAATGGATAAAAAAGTCATCATCCATTTCAAATTTTTCTAGTATGTTTTCATTCTTTTGTGGATCTTTGAAATGAAAGATCATTTGGGCATCTTTCGTTTTTATTCCAGCGGTTATTGCTTTTCTAATCTTTCCAGAGGCGTTAGGAGGCGAATAATGTACTAAAGATTGATTCAATACCACAGCGGTGCCGGCTTTTACTAGAATAGGTTCTAATTGCCTCATTGCCCTTTCGTAATCGTTATCAAAAAAGTAACGCATAGTAGGAGCTCTTACAACCGGATAATTGTTGTAGTGGCTTCCCGGGAGAACCATTAAAGGTCCATTTTCAAGAGTAATATCGCAAAGTGGAACCCAAACATTCAAGGCAATGTGTTTGCTTTCGTCAACAACTGTCCAATCTTGATGAATGAATAAATCAGAATCAGGAGATGGCATTTTGAAAAGGAATGCTCCTCCAAATGGCGTGTAATCCTTAAAATGAGCTTCATAAGCTCTATGGTAAACTACTTTTATTTCTTCACTTACTTTTTTCTTGTATTCGAAATCTTTCGAGTAACTTCCTGCATAAAAGCCTGATTTTGGTAAATTTGGATGAATCTCATCGAATAATTCATCCATATGTGCTACTTCCTCAGTATTCAAGAAATTTTCTATTACTAGAAAACCTTGTTTTTCGAACAATTCTTGCTGAGCTGTGGTATGGAATATTCTTTTTGCAGGCATTGTTTTTTGTTTTTTATATCGATTTTGATAACCTTAGTTTTATTTCTCTCAATATGTTAAGTGGTGTATAAATTTTAAAAAAGCTAGGTTTTGTTTTCTCAACAAGAATGTGCTCTTCTTTGGGTTGGGCAACTTTTTTTGTATTCGTAAAGTCCCTTAATCGTTTCTTGTTGAAGAGGTTCTCCAAATCATCTAAGGACAGTTTTGGAAAGTTATAGTCAACCAGTCCAAGACTAGTTCCCATTTTAGGTTTGCTATAGATGTTTTGTCCAAATTGTTCATAATTGCTCATAAAGGATAAATCTTGTTCAAAGAGCTCCACCTTATTTTTAAATGCAGGGTCTTCTTTATCGTGATAGCATATTTGAAAACGAGCATCTTTATGTGTGAAATAAACGTTGCTTACGATGCGTACTTCTTCACTAATGTTTGGTGGAGAGAAATGAACAATGCTTTGATCAAAAATTATGGCTTGTCCAGCTTTTAAATAGTATGGAGTCATGTAATCTTTAATCTCTTCCTGAATAGGGTCGTAAAATCCTGGCAAGGTATGTCCTCTGTAGGTTGGAAAGAATCTATGACTTCCAGGCAAGAGATAAAGAACGCCATTTTCATCAGTTAAATCAACCGTTGTTGTCCATATATTCATCCCCGTAAATTCGGATTCATCCACTAAAGTCATGTCTTGATGAACGTGCAAATAACTATCCTGACTAGGGGATTTAACGATAAAACAGCCATTGATAATTTGATAATCTTTCAAGAGTTCTTCAAATTTTTGACTTCCAATTCGCTTTAATTCTAAATCTGTAGTCTCTCTGTAATGTTTATCTTTGGAATAAGCACTGGGAAAGAATCCTTCTTCGTCTTTGGGATGTAGATTTCTGTACAAGTTTTTAACTTCGTGGATTTCTTCAGGTGCATAAAAATCTACAATAACAAAACCCTCTCGCTCAAAGGTTTCTTGCATTTTGGGATCTTTGAAAACTTGTTTTATTTTTTTAAACTCAAACATGCGCTTATTTTCCAGTGATTCTAAGCTTGACTTCTCTAATAATATTTAGCGGAGTATACACTTTCCAAAATGGAAGATTCGGTTCTGAAGCGAGCTCACTTTGAGTTTCAGTTTGAGTTTCTTGTATTTCTTCTACTTTGGCAGACTCATTTTGAGAGCCATCCATACTATAGTTAAACAATTTAGCCATATGTTCACACAACTCAATATTGAACTCGTTTCCTGCGTCTTTGATAAGTTTTAGCAACTCATCAGAACTTGGCTTCGGACACGCATATGGAATTTCCTCTAGAGCTTCGTATCCATCAATTTCAACTTGCTCGTCGTACATCTTAGAAATTTTAGCATTGTCGTATTTCAGTAAAAAGGCATCATCAACCTTGTATTTAATCAAAGTGTCTTTCTTTCCATTTTGCTTTAAGGAGTAATGACATATTTCTGCATCTTGTTGCGTAAAACCAATTCCAATGGCTATTCTAGGATTATCTGTAATGTTCGGGCTTGATGCGTGAAAAGTTCTATGGTCAAAAATTAAAGCTTCTCCCGGCTGCATTTCGAACATTTCGAGATAGGGAAAGATAGTAAACAAATGCTCCATCAATGGTGTAGGAACTTGAGGGGAAGGGGAAGGTCTAATGTTATCATACATTAAATGACTGCCTTTGATAACACCCATATAACCATTTTCTAGTTTGGTGGGTACTAATGGAATCCAACAAGTAACAGAATAGTATTCACCTTCGTTTTCAACAAAAGTCCAATCTTGGTGAGGGGGAACTACTCCTTGTGGGTTTTTTTCTTTAACAACAAAACTTCCTGCTATTACTTTCGCATTGTAAAAGTGCTCCATTGCTTTTGGAAGAGCTATTTCATATATTTTTTCTCGAATCCTAGCAACTTTTTGCTTGTCTTCATTTTCCATACTCATGTTGAAACCATATCCGCTAAGAACCCTTAGGTCCTCTTCATAAAAGAATTTTTTTAAAACGTCAACTTCCTCTATGTCAAGCATAGGAAATTTCACATACCCGTTTTTTTCAAAAAACTTTTGTTTGTTCTCATCTTTAAAAAGAGCTTTCATGGATGTAGTTTTAATATTTAATATGTTTTTTTATTAGGCAAGGAATGGATGATTGTTGTATAAACCATCAATTTATGCTTTAGCTTGAAACAGTGTTTTTATTTTTTGAATGAATGAATGAGGCTGCTTTATGGTCCTTTCATCAAACCTATGTCCTTTTAATTTTTTAGTAAATTGGTCTTCTGTAAGGGGTGCCATTTCGTAGGGAACTTTAGCTACTACTTTTTTATTTGTAGGTAATTTCCATGGGTTGAATTCAAGATAAAATTCATGGTCAACCTCTAGAACTTCAATTTTTTGGTCTTTTGCGGCAGGATCCAGATAGTAATGATAGGAGGGAGTTTCTTTGGGAATACAAATGAGTTGAACTGCCAATCGCAATCCCTCGGTTTTGTTAATATTAGAATAGTGTATTATACTATCATCAAGAACAACACAATCTCCCGCTTTTGTTTCAAGCGGCACTAAATGATTTTTAATAATTTCATTTTTAATACCGTCTAACTCCCAAGGAACCATTGGCCCGCGATTTTCTCCAAAGCGCTTGTGACTGCCAGGAACAACTTGTAAGGTTCCATTTTCGGCAGAAGAATCCACTAAAGGACACCAAATGGAAACAGTACTATACTTCCTTTCATCGGCAAATGCCCAGTTTTGGTGCAATGGAACTTCTCCCGAATCAGGCTTTTTCCGAATAAAGTTGGCAATTATAGGCTTGTATTCCGCCAATAATTGTTTCATATGAGGTTCGAAATACTTCGTGATTACATCAAATACTTTTCTCTTGTATTCAATGTTTTTGTCTATAAATGTAAAGTCATAAGTGATTAAATGTTCTTCATTAACCTTAATTTCTCCTGAAGTAATTTGACCACCACTTTCGGGTAGGGTATTGAAGAAAATTTCTTTTAACTCGGCAACCTCTTGTGTATTCAAAAAAGGCACACTGATATATCCATTTTTTTGGAATTCATGCTCGAGATCATCGTTGTTAAGAACATTTCTCATAGTAAATCAATAATTTTATCTTCCATTTTTTTAAATGAAAAAACCCCTAGTATAAAGATAAGAAAACTTAGGCAAAGTCCAATAAAAACGGAGGGATTTAAGGTGTCATTAAACATAGACCATCTAAACAATTGGATGATAGCAGCAATGGGATTGATATAAATTAAATTTTTGAATCCTTCAGGGAGTATTGAAACTGGATAGAAAACCGGAGTAAGCCAAATCCCAAAATTTATAAAAAACGGAATGATGTGATTTAAATCTCGGTTTTTTAAAGTAAATGCGTTTAGTAATAATGCTAAACCTAGAGAAAATAAAGAGAGCAAAGCAACCAAAAGGGGAATAATTAATAGTTTAATACTTATAACTTGCTCATAATACAGGAATAATACAACAAATATCAGGGAGGTTATTGCAAACTCTACCAAACCACCTATTGCTTTAGACAATGGTAGAATTATTTTTGGGAAGGATAGTTTTTTTATCAATTCTTGATTCTGATAGAGACAAGCGCTCCCTTGAGAAAAGATATAATTGAATAAGCCCCAAAGCAGAATGCCGCTTAAGACAAAAAGCACATAGGGATATTCCGTTTCGAAATCCATTAAAACTGAAAAGAAAAGGGTATAAACAATTACCGCAACAAGAGGTTGCAACACCGTCCATGCCAAACCTAAAGTGGTCTGTGCATATTTAATTTTTAAATCTCTTTTGGCTAGAGTGACGATTAAAGATTTGTGTTGCCAGATCTTATTCAAATAGCTTGCTAAGCTATCCGGCTCGGCACTAATGATTGTTTTAGGCATTTTTATAGAATTTATGTATTAAGGAAGCTATATAATCTACATTATCGGCATCCATATTTTGATGCAAAGACAGTCTTAATAGCCTTGCAGAAACGAGGTCAGTTTGTTTGTTTTTCATGAAATACTTAAACTTGCTTCCATAAGCGGAACTTTGTAAGGGGATGTAATGAAACATAGCCTCGATGCCATTTTCCTTTAAAACCTTAATTAGTTGAACTCTTTCGGCTTGGCTTCTACTAATCATATAAAACTCATGGTAGTTGTTTTCAATCTTACTTTCTGAGAATAAGCCAATTCCTATATTTGACAATTCTTTTAATTGCTCAAAGTACTGATGAGCTTTGGCAATAGACACCAATTCATCAATTGCGTAATGCACACATACAATTGCTTTGGTTTTTTCAGTGATTGCTCCTTTAACTAATTCAGGATTTATGCCTAGTGTATCCATCTCAATATCAACAAAAACAAGTTTAGCTCCTTTTAAAGCAAAAGCACTTGCGGTGGATACAAAAGTAAAACTGGGTAAAATAATTTCATCGCCTTCTTGGATATCTAAAGATAAGGCAACCATCTCTAAAGCCCCTGTGGCTGAATGCGTTAGTGGAATTTCTGAATTTGGATAATCTTCTTTTAAGAGCTCAATACACTCATTGGAAAAGTGCTTTTGTCGAAATAATTCATAATCGGCAAAAAGTTTCTCTAAGTTCTTCGTATAATTGTTCGAAGAATAAAAACTATTAAACTTAATTTCTCTTTTCATTGCTGCACTTCGCTCACATTATCAACCCCGTAAAGATAAGGGAAAGTTCCGATTTATACCACGCTCAGCCTATTACTTTTGCCAGCATTTTGGAGGCTCAAGAACAGGCAAAAGCGAGGTGTGAGGTTTCGTTATATACCACCCAATTCGAAGAAGATAAGGAAATTATACCTTCAGGGTTTTCGGTACTTCCAAATCTTGAAAGAAGTGTATTGGACGTAAATACAGAACTGAAGGATAGAAAATTGCCGCTTATTGCCGACATTCTGAAGGTTCTTAAAGAAAATTCGAATGCTGATTATTTGATTTATACTAATGTCGATATAGGATTAATGCCTCATTTTTATACTTATGTGGCGCTCCAAATTGCCAAAGGTCATGATGCCCTTGTAATCAATAGAAGAAGATTGCAGTCAAAATATACGAAAGTGGAAGAATTGCCTGAAATCTATGCCGACTTAGGTGCTTCTCATCCTGGCTTTGATTGCTTTGTTTTTAAACGTTCACTTCTTGATAAATTTATTTTGGAAGATATATGTGTGGGTGTTTCATTTATCGGTGTAGCCTTGGCACACAACATTTTTTCCTTAGCGGAGAAGCCATTGTACATTCCCGACCAACACCTCACTTTTCATATTGGAGTCGATGTTTTAGTGCCTCGAAGCAATGCTTTCTACAAACACAATCGCAGCGAGTTTTTCACTAAAGTGCAAGCTGCCTTAAAGCCATTCTTCAAACTAGAAAAATTCCCTTATGCTGCCTTGCCATTTCCAAAGCGAGCGCTGAAATGGTTACTCAACCCGAGTCTTTTTACAAAAAACTATATGGAATTGGAGGGGAAATCTTTTGTCCAGAAATGTAAGAAGCGCTTGGATGAAATTCGTTGGCGATTGTTGCAAAAATAAAAGGAATCGGGCAGGTTAAGAATTACAAGTATCCAGAAGAACAAATCTAACTGACAAGCAAATTAATTTTTCATTCATCACTTTGGGCAGAAAATTGCCAGAGAGCGGCTTTTCTTCTAAATTACCCAGTAAATGGGATTAACGTTGTTTGCACTGTTCGGATTGGCATTAAATTAATTTTGTTTAGGAGGAAATTTCATTTACCGCCTTGACTTTTTTTGTTACTTTTTGGGTCAAGCCAACTTAGCGAAGCGATCTCATGAATACCGCTGAAAAGCTTTATGCTGAATAAAAAGTAAAGAATGGAATCGGTTAGCTATTCGAAATCTTCATAGTAGTTAAGATTTATCCAACAATCCCATTAAGTGGGTAATTACCCCTGTGGGGAAGTTAGGTGGGGCCTCTTATAATCTTGAAGAAGTTATGGTTCTTGAACCTGTCAGCTTTTTTTTACTTACCCATTTGATCGGCAATCCAATCATAGGTTTTAGCAATGCCTTCTTGAAGCTTATATTTAGGTTCCCAATTCAACTTTTCTCGAATCAGTTTATTGTCAGAGCAACGACCTCTAACGCCCGTCGGACCATCAATGTTTTTGATACCGACTTCTTTCTTGCTGAGCTTAACAATCAACTTGGCAAAATCGTTTATGCTGATCATTTCCTCTGAACCAATGTTAAAGGGCCCTGATTCCTCGCTTTCAACTAACAGTCGAATAGCGTCAATGCAATCATCGATGTAGAGAAAGGATCTCGTTTGTAAACCATCTCCCCAAATTTCAATATTTTCATTCGGCTGGGCCGCAATGACTT
>JBLHMK010000079.1:0-12319 GCA_047621945.1 Flavobacteriaceae bacterium | reverse complement strand
TGCTTAGCAAATAATGATGACTGTGAGTTAATCTTGCTTTGTTGGGATGAAGGACAGAAAACACCCATACATAGCCATGATGGCCAAAAGTGTTGGGTATACTTTGCTAAAGGAGAATTCGAGGAGTACCTATATGCTAAAGGCGATAAAAATAGATTGCTTCATAAAAACCGAGTAGAAGAAGGTCAGGTTACCTTTTTAACTGATGAAATTGGTTTTCACTCGCTCGAAAATAAATCTTCAGGATTAGGAATGACTCTTCATCTGTATGCCAATCCAATCAAAAATTGTCAGGTCTATTCGGAAAGTGAAGAGGACTTTGTAGATAAAGAGATGGCCTTTGATGTTGACTTATCGGATTCGAACTTGAATGCAGTAATGAACCAAGATTTACACACTTTTGTAAGTTTAGCTCAAGATTTATTGAATGATGAGATCGAGAATCCAGTTTCACCTCGTATTCCTTCAGGGGAATTGAAGAAGGCCTTAAATATTGGCTTAAGTGAAGAGGGAATAGATGAGGATCAATTTGTGGAGACACTGAAAAAAGTGGTTTTAGCCACACCTAAAACATCTTCAAATTTGTTTTTTAATCAACTTTTTGGCGGACGAGAAAGTAAAGCTGTTCTTGGTGACTTGTTAGCAGTTATGTTAAATAATAGCATGTACACCTTTAAAGTTGGTGGAGTACAAGTGGGTATTGAAAAGGAAATTATAGATCAAGTTATTGATCGCTTAGACTATGGTCCAAATGCTGGAGGTACAATACCAACAGGTGGTTCAATGAGTAATTTTATGGCCATTTTGATGGCAAGAGATAAATACAATGAGGCTAGTCGCCAAACGGGTTTAAAAATCAATATGATTGCCTACACTTCGGCCGAATCTCATTATTCTATTGAGAAGAATGCTGCATTTATAGGAATTGGTAGAGAGAATGTTCGAAAAATTCCAGCTAACGAATTTGGAGAAATGAATGTCACTTTGCTTAAAGAGGCCATTCAAAAAGATATGGAAGCTGGACATACTCCATTCTTTGTAAATGCAACGGCAGGAACTACGGTTCTTGGTGCCTTTGATTCAATGAAAGAAATCAATGAAGTGTGCAAAGAGCATGATGTTTGGATGCATGTTGATGGTGCGTATGAAGGTGCCGTTATTCTTTCAGAAAAGTACAAACATATGTTAGACGGCACTAAAGAGGCAGATTCTTTCAGTTTTAATCCGCACAAAATGTTGGGTACACCGCTGACTTGTTCCATCATAGTGGTGAAGGATAAGAAGCACTTGTTAGATTCATTTAGCAATAGTGCAGTATATCTTTACCAAACCGAAGAAGACGATTACAACTTAGGAAAAACATCATTCCAATGTGGCCGAAGAAACGATGCTTTGAAGCTTTGGACTTTGTGGAAGTCGAAAGGAAGGTTAGGTCTTGAAAAAATAGTGGACAAACAGTTTGAATTATCGGATTACGCTAGAGATTATGTAGGCAATCACCCAGATTATGAACTGTATAGTTTTGATAATTCGATAGCGATATGTTTTAACTATAAGGGTATTCCTCCAGTTCAATTATGTACCGACTTATATGAAAGTGATGAGTTGATGGTAGGATATGGCAAGTTTAGAGGGAATGAATTTGTACGTATGGTAACAATCAATTCATCGAACTCAATAGAGGATATCAAAAACTTCTTCAACATTATTGAAGATTATTACGCCTAGTAGAGGAGGGTTCCGAACCTTTAAAAGCTTCGACTCATTAGCTAATAAATTTGCTCTAGTGTGCCCGAGGTACTCGCTTCTTTTACTAGCTGACTAATGTGCTTGACGCGTTCACCATGTTTTTTAGGAGAGGCTAGGAATAGCCTATAAAATAGATTTAGGACCTTGCGAATTTTATCATAGATAAAACTGACAGGGACAGCGAATAGAAAAATAATCCATCCTCTATTTCGGGTGAGAAAGCTGGGGTTTTGAGGCATGCGGTGAAGTTAAGTAGAATTCTTTTTACTCTAAAGGCTGTTGTTGCGTAGAACAATGCACCATTCCTCCAAGGGCATAGACATTTTTACTTTCAATACCTATGACTGTTCTGTTTGGGTAGATGTTTTGAATGATATTATTGGCTATCGCATCATTCGGGTCACCATAATTAGGTACTAATACAACGGTGTTTCCAATATAATAATTGATGTATGAAGCTTTCCCTTCATTGGTTCCGTAAGTTGTAATCACCTCATTCTGGGTAAGCGGAATTTCAATAATTTGGTAGGCTTCTCCATCTATATTTCGTGCACTTTTCAGTATAGTTTCATCACTAGGAGTGACATACCAATAATCTAAGTCATTGGAGCTCATGCTTACAATTGTTGTGGAGTTCGCAAATCTTGCAAATCCATCAATATGCATATCCGTAATATCAGACCCTTTAACTCCTTCAAGCCATACGAAATTACTTACCCCTAGGTACTCTTTAAAGATAGCTTCAACCTTATTTTGAGTCATCCCTGGATTCCTGTTATTGTTGATTATTGAGCTCTTACAGGCAAGTAAAGTGCCATACCCATCCATTTCAACACTTCCACCTTCATTAACCATGATGTCGTTTAAATCGATAACGGGCTTGCCAATAGCAATCCCTATTTTTGATGGGATGCGATCACATTTTTCAAAACTCGTTTTGTTACCCCAACCATTGAATCCCCAGTCTTGAATCACTAAGTTTCCTTCTAAATCTCGAACAAAGATTGGCCCGTTATCTCTTATCCAAAAATCATCGTTTTCGATAACGAAAAAGTCCACTTGTGCTAGGGAAACATTGGCGACATTTAGTATGCCCTCTATGCGTTGTTTTTCTATTTGATTATAGGCTATAATATGCACTTTCTCACTTTGAATAAGAGCTTTAGTCATATCAATCCAGGTTTGTTCGATGTCATTTCTAAAATCAATCCCATACTCATAATGATGTGGCCATTGCAACCAAGTGCCTTCATGAGCTTCTGACTCTTCCGGAAATGTATAAGCAATTTCCACTTCGTCTAGATTGATCAGATCTTCTTTTTGACAAGAATTCATAGTCAAGAGCAAGGTAATTATTAGAAAAGAGAATGGTTGAGCTATCATAGGTATATAAACTTGTTTATAGTGAAGCTTATTGTGTTCAGGGTTCCGAACCTTCTAAACACAAAAAAAGGCGCTAGTTAACTAGCGCCTTTTTTATTTCTAAAGTTTTGAACTTGGAATTATTCTTCTGCTACAGCAGGTAAATCTTCTAAAACTTCCTTGTCCATAAGTGCTGCTCTAATTTTAGCCTCTACTTCATCCGCTAATTCTGGATTGTCATTTAGTAAGTCTTTAACGCCATCTCTACCTTGACCTAATTTAGTGTCGCCGTAACTATACCATGAACCACTTTTGTTAAGGATATCAAGATCAACACCTAAGTCTATAATCTCACCCAACTTAGAAATACCTTCACCATACATGATGTCAAATTCAGCTTTTCTGAAAGGAGGTGCCATTTTGTTTTTAACCACTTTCACACGAGTTCTGTTACCCGTAATTTCCTCTTTATCCTTGATTGCACCAATTCTTCTAATGTCTAACCGAACAGATGAATAGAATTTTAAAGCATTACCCCCAGTTGTTGTTTCAGGACTTCCGAACATCACTCCAATTTTATCTCTCAATTGATTGATGAAAATGCAACAGCAACCTGTTTTATTGATTGTTCCCGTTAGTTTACGCATAGCTTGCGACATTAACCTCGCTTGTAATCCCATTTTAGAATCACCCATGTCGCCTTCTAGCTCGCTTCTTGGTACTAATGCAGCAACTGAATCAATCACGCAAATATCAACAGCGCCAGATCGAATCAAATGTTCTGTAATGTCCAAAGCTTGTTCACCACAATCGGGTTGAGCGATTAATAGTTCTTCAACGTTTACGCCTAGTTTTTTTGCGTATCCTTTATCGAAAGCATGCTCTGCATCGATGAATGCCGCAACACCACCTTGTTTTTGAGCTTCTGCTATTGCGTGTAAGGTTAAAGTAGTCTTACCAGAAGACTCCGGTCCGTATACTTCAACAATTCTTCCTTTGGGTAATCCGCCTATGCCTAATGCGGCATCTAAGGTGATAGATCCTGTAGAAATAGTTTCTACGTCTACTACTTTAGAATCGCCTAGACGCATAACCGCGCCTTTACCGTAAGCTTTATCTAGTTTTTCTAGGGTGAGTTTGAGTGCTTTTTCTTTTTCTTTATCAGCCATAATAATGTGTTTAATGTAAATATATAAAAAATTATAATACAAAGATACAGTAACTAAACGCATAGTACGTGCGTTTAGCAAATTCTTTGAATTAAATTTATTTTAATTCTAAAGCAACGGGGCAATGGTCTGATCCCATTACTTCGTTATAAATATCTGCCTTCTTTACGCTAGGAAGCAAACTTTGTGAAATCAGGAAGTAGTCTATCCTCCAGCCCACATTTCGAGGTCGAGCACCAGCTCGATAGCTCCACCAAGAATACTTAATCGTATCTGGGTGAAAATGCCTAAAAGTATCTACAAAGCCACTTTTTAAATAAGCATCTAGGCCATCAATTTCCTCTTGCATGTAGCCAGCACTTTTATTGTAGTTAGGCTTTGGATTAGCCAAATCTATATCTCGATGTGCTACATTTAAATCACCACAAACAATGACAGGCTTAGTTTGTTCAAGGTTTTTTAAATACTTGTTGAAAGCCTTATCCCATCCTTGTCTATAATCCAACCTTTTCAATCCACTACCTGAGTTCGGTACGTAAACTGTCACTACATAATAATCAGCATACTCCGCGCAAACAACTCTGCCTTCGGTATCGTGTTCTTCAATGTTAATGTCATACTGCACTGCAATGGGCTTTTCTTTGCTCAAAATTGCTGTTCCAGCATAGCCTTTCTTAATCGCTGAATTACGGTATAGATGATAACCTTCAATTGGCTTTAACGCTTCAGTGACCTGATCGTCTTGGGCCTTTGTTTCTTGAAGACATAATATATCAGGGTTCATCATAGCCAAAGATTCTTGAAAATCTTTTTTCATGATTGCCCGGATACCGTTGACGTTAAAAGAAACAATTTTCATATAGAGCAGTTTACTTGCTTGCCACTTTATGCAATTGTTTTACCATTACATATCTTGTCTCAGCTTTTTTAGATGGAATAATATCTACTTGAAGTTGGTATTTATAACCAGCTTCGAAAGTGAAATTTTCTATACTGACATTCATAACTGAGTAATCTGTTTCTCCTGGCTTCTTAACCTTATAGCAAAGAGCTTCAGTAGTTTCATCACATTTTACTTGCTGGCTTGCAATAATCCAATTTTCTGTGCTAAGGCTTACAACGTCATCTTTAGCTGATGAACTAGCATCCTTAGATGCTTTACAGGCAAATATTAAACTTGTAGCAACTAGAAATAAGGCAATATAATTCTTCATGAGATTGTTTTGTTTACTACAAATTTAGTCTTTATTGGGCTAAAATACTTTAGGTTTTTTGTTTTTTAATCCACTCACTGTGGGCAAGTACATGTCGTAGCTCAGCGAAGGTGGTTTCAAAGGGAATTTCCTCCTTCAAACGACTGATAGATATGGCTTCTTGTTTTTCCATGTGCGCTAAAATTTTAGCTACCTTATCTTCTTTTATCAATGAGAAGATGTTGATTCTACCCTTAGCTATCCATTTCGTTAAATGTTGTTCAATAGTACTAACCGCCATGTTCCGGGTGGCAGCTATTTCTTCTGGGGTATCTCCATTGTTGAACATTTCAAGCGTAACTTCAAAAGTTGCCCCCTTCTTCTGACTTAAATTTACTGACTTATCTACGCTTGGCAAATCACTTACTTGATGCGCACTTGTAGTTTGATAACATTTGTGATCTAAATACTGCAACTGATACAATTGGTGCATTTTCAACCAATAAACCTGCAGCATTTCCTTGCAAAACTTAATATAGGCTTTAGTCCTGGTTTTAAATGCATATTCATTAATGTGCTCATTGAGCGGTCGAATTAACTTATGAAAAATCTCTTCACTGAAATAATGAATCGCTTTTTCACATCGCTCAAGTAACACGGGGACATCCTTATTTTTATCAAAAGTTCGGAATATTTTTCTCAATTGAGACTTAAACTTGGCTTCAACATCTTGCATGCTTAGCCAGGTGTGATGGGCCTCTTTATAAAGCGCTAAACACTTCGCTTTTTCAGGTAGATCTTTAGAGGTGATTATTTCTTGCCAATCTTGAATTTCTTCTCTGATAGCTAAAAAAGTGAATGCTTTCATTAAAGCTTTTTGAGCGTATTCTTCTTTAGCAAACTTTAGCGCATGTTCGTAATTGCCCCCTTGTCTATTATCTCTGTGAAAATTGATAATGCGTTCATCTATAAAGATATTTTTAGGAGTAATTTTAGACTTTAAGACTAAACCTTCTAAATCGGTACAACGGCTTAAAGCAACGTATGCTTGTCCAGCTAAGAAGGATTTTCCTAAGTCGATAATAGCTTGCTTGAAAGTTAAACCCTGACTTTTATGAATTGTTATTGCCCAAGCCAAGCGAATAGGGTATTGGGTGAAGCTTCCCATTTTTTCTTGCTTGACTTCATTAGTTTCTTGGTCTAAGGTATAATTGATGTTTTCCCAAACTTCTTCCTTGAGCGTAAACATTTCGCCGTTTTCTGTAAAGCTCACTTTGATGAAATCAGCGGCAATTTGTTCAATAGTGGCTAGCTTCCCATTGTAATACATGTGATCTTCAGCGTCGTTTCTAATGAACATCACTTGAGCACCTACTTTCAGTGCGATTTCCTGATCGGCTGGGAATGCATTTTCATTAAACGTCCCCTCAACTTTGGCGGCAAATTTGTAAGCTGGGGTCATTAGTTTCTCTAATTCTGCTTTATTGATTTGATCCGCTTGATAATTGTGTGTGCAAAGCGTAATGTAGTCCTCATTAGATGGAACATGGGAGCTGTAATTTTCATTAAGCAGCGCCAAGTCTTCTTCTTCAATCTCACCATGACGAACCTGATTCAACATATTGATAAATTGCTCGTCTTGCTGACGATAAATATGGTCAAGCTCTACAGTAAAGGCATTGGCATTCTTCCAAGCATAGCTGTCAAAGAAGAAAGGGCTATCGTAATATTCTCTTAATACTTGCCAACTATGTTCTTTAACCACGGGGGGTAATTGATAGAGGTCTCCAATAAAGACAACTTGCAAACCACCAAAAGCTTCTTTGTTATGTCGAATTTCTTGTAAAATGAAATCGATCGCATCCAGCAAATCAGCACGAACCATACTTATCTCATCAATAATAAGTAGGTCAAGTTCTTGGAGTAATTTTCGCTTCTCCTTTCTGAAACGCATGTGCTTCTTCAGAGAGCTTCTGTTGTTAGCCACATTCAAATCAACGAAATCATTATTGGGAATAAATGAGGTAAGCGGCAAGCCAAACATAGAATGAATGGTAACTCCACCAGCATTTATAGCAGCAACACCAGTTGGCGCCACCACAATGGTGTTTTTGGATGTGGAAGCAAGAATTTTTTTGAGAAGAGTAGTCTTTCCAGTACCTGCCTTACCCGTCAAAAAGAAAGATTGGGAAGTATGAAGAGCAAACTCTTCGGCAAAATACGCTTCTTGGTTATCCATGTGGTAAAATTACTAAGTAAAACGGGGCTAAAGAAGTAAAGCTAAATTATTTCCCAAAAGGAATGTAGAGGATTTTTCCAGTACCATTTAATGACTGAGTATTCGTAGAGTCTTGTTGATTACAAAGCCTATTCGTTGGTTGCGGTCGGGTTTTTTGTGTTGATGTTCCCACCAGACATCTCAGTAACGCCCTGATAAAGGTTATTATTAAAATCTTGTTGTCCAACTAGTGCCATAATATCAACTTGTTGGTCACTTAATATAAAGTAAATACTATCTGAAACACAAACACATCGTTGATATCCTTTTTTAATATATGCAGCTAATTCGAAAGAATAGGGCCTTAAGGCAATGTTGTCAAAATAATGAAAAAATGAGTAAAAATGGATGTCAGCTTGCGCCATTCCAAATTTCTTAACTACATTTTGATGGATTCGTATTGAGTCGTTTTTTACTTCATTACTTAAGCTATATTTAGGCATTAAGGGCCTTGGGTTGTGCTAAAATTTCTTACTGTCTATCTTCGCTAAACCCCCTCTTTATAGCTTTTTCTAATTTAGCTTTAAGCCAAGCAATTTGAATTTGTTGAGATCTTGCTTGTCTGATTAATTTTCTAAGCACAAGTAATGACCTTAAGGCAGCTGAAAAGGAAATGTATATTTAGTAAAAATCAAGTCTATTTTTCATTTTTTTAATGACGATTTAAGCGCAATAATAGTTGGTGTTAAAATAAAAATTGAGGCTATTGCACCTAAAGAAAATATCAACAATGCTAATGAGGTTTGAACATTCCAAAACAACACATGAATATTTACACTAATCGTATTTTGAAGCGTAAAGAGTACAATCAATATGAGTACTACAATAGTTAATATCAAATAGCTTAATTTTTTCATTGGTTCTAAAGTTGATTTCTTATACGTTGTAGTTTCTCTTTTCTGTCTGCTAATTTAATTTCTGCCACTTTTAATTGAAGTTGATAGACTTCTTCTTCCTTTTCTAAGGCATAAACATCTTCATTTAGTTTATTGATTTTTTGCGCTTTTCCCACGTTTTTTTTCTTTAAGTGATCTAAATCACTTACTATGGAATTCACAAGTTCTACCATTTCGTTTATTTCATTTTCATAGTATGTTGGTAGATAGTATTTCATAAAGCTTTCCAATACTTCGTGGAGAGCTTCATACTCAATAGGATTATCCTTTTCGTTGATGTAAATATCATACCCATGGCGAGCAAAAACATTCAATTCGGAACCGCTTTCATCGGAGTTTATCTGGGTAAAAAAATCTATAGCGTCTAAGGAAATTTGTTCTATGGTTATCTCTTCTGCCGATAAAAAACCTTTGTTTGTTAAGGAATGCTTTTCTTTTAATTTAAACGCATAATTTTTTTTAAGATAGTCTTTCCAAGCTTTTTTAAGCATTTTTGGTTCTGGATCTAAATTTACTTGAATACAAGGTCGTTGTGCTTCATCAAAATTAATTGTTGTTTCAAAAGGCCGTATGGATTGTCCATTTACATGCATTACCGATAGAAGCATTAATAATATAAAGCATATTCTAACTGTTTTCATAATTAGGTTTGTTTGATTTCGCAACAAGCCTTTTTTAAGCTTACGCTACTGTATATAAATTATTTAAAAATTGAAAGTAAATCTAAAAACCCCTTTTTAAAAGATTCCGAAGCTTTGGAAAAGGAAATCTTTACATCGTCCCATTTATCTTCTGAAGCATTTTCCAAATCATCGTACTTCGATTGAAGGTCAAGTTTTTTTTCTTTTAATTTTTTTAACTCTTTTTCATACTCTCGGTTAAACTCCGAATTTAGTTCTCTTCGTTTCTCTTCTAAAGCATCAATTTTTGAGAAAAGATCATCTATGCTTTTTTTAGCTTTTGCTTTAAATTCTTGTTTGTTCATAATTATGTTTTTTTATCCTTGTAAAATAATGAGGTATTGAAGCCTTTTTTTTGAGATTAAAATGTTACATTTTTTATATTGTATGGTTTGTTTAATTTAGTAAGTATGAATATTTATTTTATTTAATCCTACAAATGTGATCTTAAAAACCAAGCCATTTTTTCGTGGGTTTCTATCAATCCTGGTATGAAATCACTTGTACCTAGATCCTTATATTTATCAGCAAATGGATGAATGTTTTCACGAAGTTTGATGATAATTACTTCATGGTCGGCGAGCAATTCTTTAAAAAAACCGTGATTATCATTTCCTTCTCTGGCCATTTCTATTAGAGGAGTCAATTTTTAACACAATTTCATGGATCCTGCAGCATAATGACCTAAAGTTCTTATCCGCTCAGCAACGGTATCCATAATTTTATCTAACTGCTCATATTGTATTTCTAAAAACTTATGATTTTCTTAAAAATCGGCATCTTCAACATTCCAATGCGCATTTTTCGCCTTTAAAGAAAGTACGGCTTAATCTGCTAAGACTTTAGCTAATACATTCGCAACTTCCTTAGTATTTGATTTGCTTAATCCAATTTTCGTTGTCATAGTGTTTTGTTTTTATTTGTTTTCAAAATGGTTTTTCACAAAGGCATCTTTTTCATTACCTGTCAATTTATCTGCTGTTTTAATAGAGAAGTTGATATCCTTAAAATGTGAGTCTTTATTTAGGTAATTGTGTAATTCTACTTTTGCGTTTGTTGGTCCAAATAAAAGCACCTTATTATAGTTTAAAATTTTTTCGGCGATTTCTTTGTAATACACTTCAAGCATTTGTTGTCTTTTGTTGTGCATCAAGTTTTCACTCCTGCTTAATGCTTCTTCTTTGGTTTTAAATGTAAATTCAGATGTAATTGAACAACTATTATTTTTTGAATTTAAGTCGATGACTTGTGCATATGAATGATCCATCCAAATGCCTAGGTTTTTATTATTTTCCATGTATATATTTTTTTAAAACTTGGTTTAATTTTTCATTTAACTCATTGGCATACTCTTTAATAATGGAATTATCAATCGCCATCTTTCAATCCATAAATAGGTGCATTACACGGCAGAATGAGACTCATATTTTGGTCTATTGATAGTACCTTATCAGCAAATACTGGATTGCCAAGCACCTAAAACAAGATATGGCATGTAACTCTTGTTCAATTAACCGTTCAAACTAGATTGAATATCCATTTCCGTGAGTACCCCAAATCCTTCGTTTTGTAAAGCATATTCAACTTTTCTCTTAGCATACGCTATACTTGTATTTGAGATTAATTTTGAATTAAAATAGTCCATAATTTTTCTGGTTTTATTATTTTTATTAGCTTGAGTTAAGGTATTCTTGTCATTCATAGCAGTTTATAAATGTTTCGATACTAACAGCAATTCTTCATTGTCATTTTAATTATCTACTTTTTCTACAGTTGCACTTAACTTTTGATATAGACCAAGTGCAACAATTAAAATTGCCGAAACCAATATAAGAAGTGATGGATACAGTACAAGGGAGAGATCATTTCTACCGGCTTTAAAAACAAAAACTAATCCTTCAATGCTAATTGCAATAGCAATGATTACTATTATTTTGGTAATTGTTTTCCTGGCTTCTTCAGGCTTACAAAGTTCTTTGTTCGAAAAGACTTCTTCTTCTATCATATATTGCGCAACATCAACAATAGCGGCTGAAATTATTACCGCACCCACAGCCTGAAGCATTAGAGGAATTATATTTGTTTTTCCTTCAATGTTGGATAAAATTTCATAAACCGTCCAACCCAAAATGAGAACGGATAAGAATATAAGAATTAAAGCAGCTATCAAATGTAGTCCTGAGAATATAACAGTAAATATTTTTCTCATTGTTTTTCTCATTTAATAATTAGATCCTTTTAAGTACACCAGTAATTCTTCATATGCAGTAATCAAGTAACCTAGATAATAAAGGTTTTGAATCTTTTAATTATATAAATACTTAATTGTAATTAAAGTAGGAAGAAATAATCTTTCGCTACTTTTTAACCCTTATCTTCTTCAAGAATCGCTTTATCTCCCTGCGCTTATTTCGTAACGCAACATCCAAATCATACTCGGACATCTCATCTTCAAAACCCTTCTCATTTTTAGTCCCTGGTTTTTCATTTGGTGTCTTAGTTTTAGATAGATCCTCCGGGTTTACTGCTGATTCTTCAAGCGACTGCTTATAAATTTCCTCACTAGGCGGATAAACAGAATACTCAGGGAAATTTAACTTTTTGCTAGAGTGTGTTTTAGTATATTCTTCAAACATTTCGACTAAAGAGTTATAATAATCTTCCATATTTTTCAGTAATATCCCTTCTTGATTATCTCCTACTTCTCTAATAGGTATTTCATTCATGTATTTTGATAATTCAGGAAACGTCTCCCTTATTTTCAAAGTCATTTTTAATATTGCATGGTCCCATTCTGCTTCAGATTTCTTTTCACTATTCTTCATATCAATATATCAATTCTAAGTTTTATTAATTTTTCTAAGGTATTATCCGCTTCTGGAAAACGTTGATCTTTCCTAGCACTTTTAGACGCTATAGCATGTTTTCATTTTTCATGCTGTTTTGCAACATCAATAGGACCTTTTTCAATAGATTCAATATTATTATAAAA
>JBLHMK010000078.1:0-12350 GCA_047621945.1 Flavobacteriaceae bacterium | reverse complement strand
TTATGAGAAAAATACAAATTGTATGCTTTTTCATAACGATGCTTGACTGATTGTGCTGTTTGGATTCGTGAATGGTAGCAAATGCTACCTACATAATAGTCCGTAGCTGAAAGCATACGGACAGGTTAGGGCGTCCAGGCATTACCATCCAGAAAGGATTACCGCAAAAATGCTTTAAGATTTATTATTAGGGATTGAAGAGAAAAAGCACACGCTAATCAAAGCACTTGGATTTCATAATGATGAAATCCAAAGAGCTGCCTATTATTTATTAAAAGGGCCTGTATAAGGTCACAAAAAAGTGAACTCAATTGTATTGTTATCAGTTGTAGAGAATTCATCTAGGCTTTTTTCTAAAGGAGCGAATATGACACGCTAGAGCAAGTCTATAGCGAAGCGATGACTTGATTCAAATGACACCCATAAAAAAGCCCAAAGTGATGTATCCATCAGTTTGGGCTTTCTAATTACCTATAACTATTAGCTTACTTAACCATAGTTTTTACTTCCTTCGTTTTATACTCCTCCATCACCTTATCAGAAGTTTCATTAGAAGCAACTGACGAAGAATTTTGAAATTTAGCATTTGCGCCAAGCGCTAATCTTCCTATATATCTCTTTCTTGGCACTTTATTGATATTCTTATGACAGATAATTTGATAAGCAGATGATCCACCAATCTCGGCTATTCTCACAGACCACGCCAAAAATATTTGATACATTCTAAATTGTTTTTCTCCATACTTAGCAATCACTAAATCTTTATTGCTCAACCAGTTCTCATACCAAGCAGCTATTGTCTTATGGTAATGAATACCCACATTTTCAACTGTTTGAATTTCAAAACCAGCTTTTTCTATTTTTCTTAAATCCCAACTTACAGGCATACTAGCATCTGCTCCTGGGAAAATGTATTCATTCATAAATAAGCCCCAAACTATTGTTTCCTGATCAGGACCCCAAAGCAAGGATTTTCTTTCTCTAAGCGCTGCAATCTGCAAATAAAATATACCATCATCCTCAAGCATATCATAAATTTGCTCCATGAAGGTTTGGAAGTATTTTACCCCTACATGCTCAGCCATTTCTAAACAAGAAATCTTATCATATTTTCTCTTAGGAATATCCCTGTAATCCATCAATAGGATTCTAGACCGATCTTCTGTGCCATTTTCTTTAATCAATTTATTACCCCATTCTGCTCCTGCGGGGGCGATTGTTACTCCAGTAGTATCCATGTCATAATTCTTAGCCATATGCGCTACAAGAGTTCCCCATCCACAACCAATATCTAAAAGCGATTCGCCTTTCTTGAATTGCATTTTTTGCGCCACTAAGTCCAACTTGTTATCTTGAGCTTGCTCTAAGGTCTCATCATCGCTCTTGTAATAACCCGAAGTGTAAACCATTCTTGGACCCAAAAACCATCTAAAAATATCATTTTGGTCATCGTAATGACTTTTAATCGTTGCCTCATCCATTTTTTGAGAATGGCTCATGATTTCCGGTAGAAATTCAGTGATGAAAAATTTATAATGGTGGCCAACAAATCCGAACTTACAAACCTCTTTAATATTCTTAATGAAATCCCTAATGTCGCCAACCATGTCTATGTCGCCGTTTAAAAAATCTTCCACCCAATGACCAGCTTCCACTTTGTCCTGAGTGTATCTCTTTGTCAATTTTGCGTTCTTTACTACTACGTAATCTGATATCTTAGCCATAATTAATAATTAATGATGTTGAGGGAACCGTTTATTTTTATCCCTTGAAATGAAATTTTAATTATAAATGGACAATGTAGGCCATTTTAAAAAAGTATTTACTATTTGCCTCCTCATAGGGGTGCAGCTTTCACTAATGCGCACTAAGGAATAAGTTAATTCAAGGTAAAGAGCGCTCATTATTCCCATTAAACAAATACCCCACATTTTCATGAAGGGTGTTAATTGGTGTTCACCTAGTTTAATTGTTTGGATAAATTATCAGATTAATATACTACTCTAGCCTATCCCCATTAGCTAATTCGCCATAAGTCTCTAGTACTTCTTCATTCTCATTATAAACCCAGTAATTGGATTGTCTAAACTCCTCTGAGCCATCCTCGGCTATGGTAAAGCTATGTTCGTGCAGGATGTTTCCATTTGCCATGAACTCTTTTACCACCCTATCCATATCATTCACTTCTTCTTCTTCTTTTACTAGTTTACCTTCTTCATAAGCATAGAAATAATTGAATGAACCATATCGTATTTACCTTCTTTTCCAAGACCATGCCATTCTCCTCATACGCAAAAATCGTTTCTTTCTTTAGTTCTTTCGCCCGATCATTAGACCCTTCATATTCTTGCTCAAATACTTTTCGGCCATCTTCATCATATTCATATGCTTAAGCTTTTACTTTAAGGGGTTCTTCACTACCATCAGCATCATCGCTGCAGATTGGATGTAGAACTGGATCACCTTGTTTATTACATTCAACTTGTTCCATTTCCATTACTTAAGAACTTGATGATGTCTCTTGTTCAGTACTTGAGCTATTACAACTCACTAAAAGAATGGAGACTATTAGAGTGGGTATTGAAAAAACGTATTTCATCGTAATTATTTAAGGATCTAAAAATTTATATGTTGAATTATATACTAAAATAATTTAAGCATTTTTGGTTTAAATATTACCCTTAAGCAATAGAACACTCTGCTACATCATGTGTTATGGATATAATTAAGTAACTTTATTTTGCCTAAAAGCAAAATTTCATAATTGATATAAACTATTAAACCCTATGAGAACCATTACCTCCCTTCTAATTGCCATTCTATTGTGTGGAACCATTCAAGCACAAGAGGTTTATGTCAAACAGAAAAAGAAGAAAAAGCAAAATAAAACGGAGCAAGTTGTTGTACCTAAGGCAAACACGGAAAGAACTGAAAATGGCGGAGTTATCCCAGAGGGTTCTTATACTATTGTTGGTCTTCGACTCAACCAAAGTATTGAGGATGATCTAGAAGAAAGCGAAAAAACTTATGTCTATCAAGATAGTGAGGGGTCAGTAAGTTTTGATTGGACAAGTACACCAAACAATGAAGTAGGAGTAATTGGAGCTGTTATCTTCAAATTAAATGGTGAAAAAGAAAAATCTACATTTAGAGTTGCCGAGGACTATTGGGCGCAAACAGACACTGAAATGTTACTAGAAATAGAGGGAAACGGATATACCGACATGGTTCGATTTAGCTATCCAGAGGATGCTTCTGAACCTTACGGCAATAAAAATTTAGACTATTTAGTAAAATTCACGAGATCAGATGGAAGTACAACAATGACTTTTTATCTCAATAAATAATCAACTGAATGATAGATACTAGAAAGAGAGCTTCTGCTCTCTTTTTTTATGGCTTCTTATTTTTCAATCAACAACTCGCGTTGTTCAAATTCCTTCAGAATAATCTTAAACCAAAAGGAGAATTTAGCAGGGTTCTCTTTTATCTCAGTCATTAGCGCATTTGGATGAATCCATTGTACCGCTTTAACTTCATGAATATTGAACGGGATATCTCCATTGTATTTACCTACAAACACATGATCCAATTCGTGTTCAGTTAAGCCACTGGCTTTGTCCTTAGCTTGATAAATAAAGTCGAACACTTCTTCAAGAGGAGTACTAAAGCCCAATTCTTCTAATAGTCTACGTTCTGCCGCTTCTTGATAGCCTTCTCCTTCTCTAGGATGCGTGCATACGGTATTACTCCATATTCCCGCCCAATGATACTTTTCATCAGCTCTTTGTTGAATGAGAATCTTTCCTTTATCATTGAATATAAGGATGCTTATTGCTCTATGTAATAAGCCTTTCTCATGTGCCTCGGTTTTACCTATAAGCCCTTGCACTTGATCTTTGTCATTAACTAAAACCACCTGTTCTTCCATCTTCTCCATTCCTATTTATACCATTTAGCATACATAACATAATTATTTGCTAACTGTTCTATTTTCTTTTTACTAAGCACAGGATCTAACACTTTAACCTGCTTTGCTGGCACTCCTGCCCACAAGGTGTTTGGGGGAATAATTTCATTTTCTTTAACGACCGCTCCTGCCGCCACAATTGACCCTTCTCCAACCACCACATTATCCATAACAATTGAACCCATGCCAATCAGGGCTTTATCCTTAATGGTACAACCATGTACAATGGCGTTGTGTCCAATAGTCACTTCATTTCCAATAAAAGTCCCTGCTTTTTTATACGTGCAATGGACCATGGCATTGTCTTGAATATTTACTCTATTCCCCAATCGAATACAGTTTACATCGCCTCTAAGGACCGCATTATACCAAATAGTACATTCGTCTCCCATTTCAACGTCACCTATAAGGGTGGCCGTTTCTGCTAGCCAACAATCTTTACCCATGGAGGGTGTATTATCTAATAAAGTTCGGATTAGTGCCATAATTTTATAACAAAGCTACATGAAAAGTAAGTTCCCAACTACTAAAAAATAAAACATTTAAAAAGGGAGCTAGTTTAGCTAAGCCCTTTCTAATCTATCTTATTAAGGTAACATTCCCAGAAAGGATAAACTCTTGATCATCAAAAGTGAGTAATTTAATCAGATATACATAGACCTCTGTAGGCTGCACATCTCCATTAAACGTGCCATCCCAACCATGATTTTGCGAACCATTCTCTCTATGAATAATATCTCCCCAACGGTTGTAAATAATCATTTCAATATCTGCAAAGTATTGATCTGTAACCACTCTAAAAATTTCATTTATTTCATCTCCATTTGGAGAGAATGCATCGGGCACTACTATTTGATCTAATCCAGCTCCAATAACAAAAACCGTTACTGTACTTTCACTAACACATCCATTCGAGTCAGTCAAGAATACACTATAACTCATATCCACTGTTGGATCAACAACGATTATAGAATCACTTGGAGAACCTTCCCATTCAAAATCCCCTGTTCCATTGGCTATCAATTCAGCCGTTCCGTCTAAGAAAATAGTATCTGGGTTTGCCGAGGCACTAAGATTTGGTAATGGATTAACTAATAAGTTGATAGTTACCGTTGAATCGCAATTCTGTGGCCCAACAACAAACACTTCCTGCGCTCCTTGAACCGTTGAATTGTAGCTTGTTCCGTTAACGTCAATTGACTCTCCATCACAAATAGCCGTATCAATTAAACCTAATTTCTCATTTAAAATTAAAAGAGTAAGATTGTATTGAATCTGATCGCAACCACTTAATGGGTAACTCAAGGTGTCTTGATAAAAACCAGTTGCGTCATAATTCACACCATTCAAATCAATAGATTCACCGAAGCACAGAATCGTATCAATATTTACTATGGTGAAACTATCGATTTGTAGATCAATCACATATTGAATACTATCACAAGCACTACTTACATAAGAAGCTGTATCGGTATACAAACCATTAGCAGTGTATGTTACTCCATTCACCGTTAAGCTTTGTCCTTGGCAAATCGTCGTATCGATGTTTTCAATAATGAAACTATCAATTGATAAATCAATGCTGTACTGAATGCTATCACAAGCACTTAAGGTAAAGAAAGCAGTATCTAGATAACTTCCATTTGTAGTATAGGTCACTCCATTTACAGTTAAGCTTTGACCTTGACAAATCGTCGTATCTATATTCTCAACGAGGAAGCTATCAATTGTTAAGTCAATCACATATTGCACACTATCACAGCCACTTGCAGCATGAGCAAGCGTATCATTATACACACCACTTGATGTATATGTTACTCCATTTACAGACAAACTTTGTCCTTGACAAATAGTAGTGTCTATGTTCTCAATAATGAAACTATCAATTTGTAAGTTGATTACATATTGAAAGAAATCGCATCCACTTGCAGCGTATGTCGCTGTGTCGAAATACAAACCACTCTCCGTATATGTTACCAAATTTATATTGATACTTTGACCCTGACAAATTGTTGTGTCAATGTTCTCAATAATGAAACTGTCAATTTGTAAATTGATGATATATTGAACGCTATCACAACCCGTATTCACATAGTTTGCAGTATCATTATACATTCCATTAGCTGAATACGTAACTCCATTCACTGTTAAGCTTTGACCTTGACAAATTGTAGTGTCTATGTTTTCTATGGTGAAACTATCAATTGCTAAATTAATCACATACTTAATACTATCACAGCCACTTGCAGCGTAAGGAAGCGTATTATTATATAAGCCACTAGAGGTATATGTCACTCCATTAAACATGAAGCTTTGACCTTGACAGATTGTAGTATCGATATTTTCAACAAGGAAACTATCAATTGCCAAGTCAATCACATATTGAACACTGTCGCAACCACTAGCGACATACCCAAGCGTATCATTATATATCCCATTAGATGTGTAAGTCATTCCATTAAATATCAAGCTTTGACCTTGACAGATTGTAGTATCTATATTCTCTATGGTGAAACTGTCAATTTGTAAATTGATGATATATTGAACGCTATCACAATTGCTAGCTACATACCCAATTGTATCATTATATATACCTGTCGACGTGTAGGTCATTCCATTAAATGTCAAGCTTTGGCCTTGACAAATTGAAGTATCAACGTTTTCCACTATTAAATCTAATACGGTAATATTAAAAGTAAGTGTAGAATCACAGCTATTAGGTCCAGCATTAGGAATAACTTCTACCGCATTTACAACACTGGTATCATAAACAGATCCATTAATTGTAATACTTTGACCAAAGCATAATGTGGTATCGAAGTTGCCCGTCAATGCACTTACATTCAAATCAAAAGTTATCGAATCTGAACATCCAGCGCTATCCACTACTAAAAAGGTATGCATTCCAACAGGCAAGCCAGTTGTAAATACAACATCATTAACCACACTAAATGGCGCACCATTTGTCCAGCTATATGTATAAGGTCTAGTGCCTCCATCAACTCTTATTTCAATAAATCCATCACTATTATATATACAAGTTGGAGGAGCAACAGTATCTACTCCAAAATTAAGTGGACCAGGTTCGTCTATAATAAAATTCAAAGTAAAGTCACATCCTGTCAAATCCGTTACAGTAACGCTATAACTCCCCGGACTCAAATTAGAAACCGTATCAGAACTATTCATGGTAGGAATCGTTGCTGCTAAATGTGACCAGTCGTAGACATAAGGAGGAGTTCCTCCCATAGATTCAACAATCGCTGACCCATTACTATCGCCTGCACAAGTGCTGTGCTCGATTATTAAATTACCAAGAAAAGCTCCTGGCCCAGGAGGAATTGTCATACTTATAGAATCTTGACAGCCTGTAACTAGGTCAGTAAGCAATACGCTATAAACTCCAGATTGACTGGTTGTTATTGTTTGCGTCATGTCACCGTTATTCCAGGCATAAGAATAATTCCCACTTCCCCCTGAAACTGTCACCATTGCTGTTCCATCCGCGATACAACTTGCTGGTGTAACTAAAGAATCTAAGACCAAATCATTTACAGTAACTGTTACACTTCCTGTACTAGAGCAAACACCAGAAGAGTCTGTCAATAAAACTGAATATGTTGTTGTGCTTGCAGGCAAGGCCACTACAGAAAAATCAGTGGTACTGCTTAAGCCTGCTGCAGGAGACCACATAATTGTGCCACCGGCAGTTCCACCACCGACAGTCAAGGCTACCCCACCTGGAGCACCAGCACAAAATGCAGTATCATTTGGCATTATAGCCAATGGTTGTTCTTCTACGTAAATATCTAAAGTTTCCGTAGATGAAATACCACAGCAATTCGTTTCATAACTCAGACTTATTGTATACACTCCAGGAGTATTGAAAACCACTCCAGATAAATCTTCATACTGGGTTCCTGTAAAAGTGTTAGGAACACTTCCTCCACCCAAATTCCAATTGTAAGTATATCCAACTCCTCCGTTTGTTGAATTAAAAGCAACACTTTCCCCAGCACAAATTTTATATTGTCCATTTACCAATGGAGCTGAGGTGGTAAATAGAGGATTCACTTGATCATCCAAAATGATATTTGCAAATCCCGTATAAATATTAGAACCATAGCTAATATTTTTCCGTCCTAAACTAGCATATTGAGAAACCACAGCAACCCCTGTTGCATTTGGCGGAGTACTTCCTACATCAAATGACCAGTTGGCACTTGATAGCCCAGTGAAATCAATATCAGTAGCCGTGCAGGATATGTCATCCATGGTAATCAACGGTTGAGAACTTAAATTGAATGCATTATCATCTACCACGAATGGTAATCCTCCGTACGAAATGTTTGTAGACGTTCCGTTAGAGCCTCCTCCTATTCCGCCATTTCCAGTAGCACCGGCAATAATTGAAGAGTTGAGAATGTTTGTATTTGCCCCGTTACTCGTTAACTGAATACCTACTGCATCACCTCCATTGGTAGCTGGGATAGTAAATATTTGATCAGCTCCATTACTCGCTGAACCAGGAATTACTTGAGTCCTTACTAAGTTATAATCACTACAATTATTTAAACGTAGACCAATAACATCCACTCCTTGATATCCAGCATAAGTTGAGCCGCCACCAAGGTTACTTGTTTCAATGGTTATATCTTGAAATCTAAATCCATCTTGGGCATTCATTTCAATAGCCACTACTTCTGGTTGCGGCCCTGTTTCATTATTTATACCAGATCCAGAAACTAAAGAGGTAGTTTGAGTGGCCGTTCGCATAATACGAGTAGCACCCGCCGTACTCACTTTATCCCAATTTATCGAAGGATTAAATCCTCCTTCAAGGGTAACGAAACTTGTAATTTTAGTAATCGTCGTATCCGTGATATAATCCCCGACAGCCATCTTAATAATAGTCCCGTTACAAGCCCCTGCTTCAAGAGCAGTAATCAAATCAAATGGACTTGCTTTTGTTCCCGCACCACTAGGCGACCCTGTTGGTGTAACGTACAAAACATTACATGCCGTGCTAACTGGCTGAGCGACATTAATCGTAGCACTAGCCGTGGCAGTACAGCCATTCGCAGAGTTTGTTGCTGTAACTGTATATGTGGTAGTAGTCGTTGGTGAAACGTTAACAATAGCTCCAGTTAGTCCACCAGGCGACCAAGAATAACTTGTAGCTGTTGGTGAGCTAGCTGTAAGTGTAGTATTAGCCCCTGCACAAGTAAAGGTATTAGATGGAGTAACACTAACATTTACTCCGTCAAAATTAACTACAACATCATCTTCAACTGGGATTTGTAAGCCATCACATCGAGTATAAGTTGTTCTAGCCGTATAAGTGGTTGTTGATCCAGAAGGAGAAACTGTAATAGCACTTCCGGTACCTAAAGAAGTTGCACCTTGAAACCATTCAATAGCAGAATAAATTGGCACACCTGTAGGTGCAAACTGCCAAGCCTCTGGTGTGGTAATTGTCCAATTACCTGTATTTCTTCCAGGAGCTGCATATCCTGCGGAGCCTGCCGCATTTTGAATACCAATTACAGTATTGCCACTATTCCAACTATTACAAGTTTGTTTATTATTCACATACACCTCTATAACATTGGTTGTTTCATACAAAACCATCATGTGTGTGCTTCGAAGATTGGTACAATCATAATGAGCTAAACTATTGTAGCTAACAACAAAGGTTCTACATGGAGCAGCGCCCATAATATGGTATTGAACAGAACCTGCCACTGATGGGTCAATATCGTGATACGGACCAAAAATGTTTCCGCCGGTTGTTAAGGCAGTGCTAGGAACTGAGGCACTAAATGGCCAAGGATGATATCCTCCAGCCGAAGCAACATTAAAACTAATAGCCCCATTGGAACCAATCAGACAAGAATTATAAGTCTGACCAAAAAAACAGAAAGGGAAGGGAAGATTAACAACTCCACTCCAAACATCATCCGTATTTACGGAAACTGCCGTTCCCCCGCCGGCACTATACGCTATTGGAGGTGCGTGTGCAATAGCGCTTACGCCATAAGTTGTTGTTTCGCCTACATTAAATACGGAGGCATTCAAGTTTGCAGTAGTTTGAGTACATGGAATAATTAAATCAGGTCCTGCCTCTACTTGAGGGCATCCCGTGCCTTGGGCAGATAAAACAATAAAGCCAAAAAAAGCAAGGGTAGTTAGTATAATTGACTTCATAAAATTATTTTTTAGAAGATTTGGCATTAAGAATCGCCGTATAAGATCGCTTTGAAATTTCTTCAAATTCAAGCATTTCTATGGTTTGGCTTTCAATAAGTTTTTCAACTGCCGCTATCTCGATTAAATCCGCACTCTTATAATAAAAAAGATTGTAAGCGTCCTCTTGAAGATGAGGCACTTCTTTAAATAATGGCATTAGCATACCAATCAACGGTTTGACGCTTTGCTGATCCATTTGTTCAAATTCGACCAGGTAATAGTGTTCCTGTGTATTATTTTGCTGTGCAAACACCACATTAACACTGCAAAAAGCTAAACAAACAAAGATGGAAAAATTACGGAAATGGGTTTTCATGAAATAGGTTTTTAAGTTGTGTATGAATATAAGATATTTTTAACTATTTAAGCCAATGAACTCATTAAACAGTTACTATGTTTCTAACAAGTAAATCAATCTTTTTTTATAATGAGTCTTTTTCACCCAAATTTCGAAGAAAACCTACTGCCCTATGATGGCGTATTGCATTATAAACATGATTTGATTGCTTCAAAAGAATCTGGAGATTTGTTTCAAAATCTATTAGCTGAAACTCCATGGGAATCTGACGAAATAGTGCTTTTCGGGAAGCGACATGTCACCAAGCGAAAAGTAGCTTTTTATGCAGAACAAGAAATCATTTATAACTATTCCAAAGTAAGCAAGCATCCTTTAGCGTGGACTCCGGAACTTCTAAAACTTAAAAAATTAGTAGAACAATCATCAGGCGAAATTTTCAACTCCTGTCTACTTAATCTCTACCATGACGGAGAAGAAGGGATGTCATGGCATAGCGATAATGAAAAAGAGCTAGGACCTAGGCCTGTTATTGCTTCTATTAGCTTAGGTGCAGAAAGAAAGTTCTCATGGAAACACAAAGTGAGTAAAGAACGCTTCTCTCTGGTATTAAATGCTGGAAGCTTGTTACTTATGCAAGGAGAAATGCAAAAACACTGGCTACATGCCCTTCCAAAAACGAAAAAAATAAAAGATGCTCGAATAAATCTTAGTTTTCGATTAATTCAAGCTTAATTAAAGTTGCTTAACTTTACTCGTCTAGTTAAATTCAACGTGAACTTGTTCAAAATGTCAATCTATTCTATATTACCCCTCTTCCTTCTTCTTAATCTAATAAGTTTTGGGCAAAACATCATGATAAGTGACCAGAATGCGCCCAATGAACCTTCAATCAAGATAGATCCCAAACATCCCAATCGATTAATTGCAGCCACCAATTTAAACAACTATTACATCAGTACGGATACGGGCCGTACGTGGATTTCCAATGTTCAAAGCTCTAGTTTCGGTGTATGGGGAGATCCGGTTATTGAGGTTGACACCTTCGGAAATTTTTACTACTTCCATCTTTCTAACCCGAGTTCAGGGAATTGGATAGATAGAATTGTTTGTCAAAAAACTACCGACATTGGCAATACATGGACGGATGGCACATATACGGGCTTGAACGGCACCAAAGCTCAAGACAAGCATTGGAGTATAGTGGATAGAAAAAATAACAATATTTACTTGACTTGGACACAATTCGATGCTTATGCAAGTACTGTATCAACAGATAGTAGCAACATCCTATTCTCTAGGTCAAACGATGGGGGTAATTCGTGGAGTGCCGCCAAGCGAATAAACAAAATAGCTGGCGACTGTATAGATAGTGATAATACGGTAGAAGGGGCCACCCCAGCAGTGGGGCCCAATGGCGAATTGTTTGCTGCTTGGACGGGACCTAGAGGGATTGTTTTCAATCGTTCTTTTGATACAGGAAACACTTGGCTAAGTGACCCTATATTAGTGGATCCCTTTGCCCAGGATTGGGATTTTGATATTCCAGGGATAAGCAGGTGCAATGGTCTACCTGTATTGAAATGTGATTTAAGTGGAGGACCAAATCATGGCACGCTTTATGTTAACTGGACCGACCAACGTAATGGGACCAATGACACTGAGGTTTGGTTATCAAAATCTACAAACATGGGGGATAGCTGGTCAAGCCCTATCAAAGTCAATAATGATCTTTCCGGTAAACATCAATTTTTTTCTTGGATGGATATTGACCAAACGAATGGAAACTTATACTTCGTTTATTATGATAGACAGCATTACAATGACACCAGAACA
>JBLHMK010000077.1:0-12396 GCA_047621945.1 Flavobacteriaceae bacterium | reverse complement strand
TTTGTTTTTCCAATCCAAAGTTGGTAGATCGATGCATTACTAAGGCTCCAATTTCTTCAAAGGACCCTTTATCCAGTAGAAAATTAACTCTTTCTCTTGCTGTAAGTTTTCCTTTTTTATGCTGTGACTCAATTCTTTTTTCACCGCCACCTATTTTGGAGTCGGCTATTTTCTGATCGAGTAGGTCTATTTGCTCTTGCATGTTTTGACTTTTGGTAATACCTTCAAAAGTATAAAATCCTACCTTAATTAAGGCAAAAAAAAAGGGGAAACCTTTCGATTTCCCCTTTTATAAATTTGTGTTGTAAATATTATTTTACGAACATTTTCTTAGTGATTGATCCTTCAACAGAATTTACATTAATCATGTAAATACCAGAAGCAAGACCATTCATATCAACAAAAGCAACATTATCGTTAACTTGTTGAGTAGAAATGATAGCACCTGAAGTAGAAACAACAGTGATTTCTCCGTTAGTCAATTCTCCATTGATAACTACTTTTACAGAGTTATTTGGTTGATTAACAAAGTGAACCATTGATTCAATATTTGCTTCTTCAACTCCAACAGGTCCACTTCCAGACTCTCCAGCAGGAATTCCAGTATCAGCAGTAGCATCATATGCGTAATCTTTTACGATAAACTCATCTCCACCAGCAGTTAATCTAGCCCAACCGTAGTGAGTAGAAGTACCGATAGTAAATCTTAAAGCTAAATACTTATCAGAAACACCATTCCAGTTTTCGTCATATGGATAAGCTCCATCAACTTTATAAGACATTGTGTTCATAGCGTTCACCCAGTTAACTGAGGCATCAACCATACTTCCAATATCTAACGCTAAAGCATAGTTATATCCACCTGGAGCTTCTGATCCAATTGCAGATAATGCAGTATCAATAGGAGCAACAGACAACGTATTATACTGAGCTGCATTTACAAGAGTATCTTGAGTAATTAATGCAAATTCAAATGTTGCATCATTGTCTAAATCTAGTCCAATTTGAACCGTACCACCTGGGTGGCTAAAATCTGGAGTAAGATCAGTATAAACTACTTGTGCATTCGTTACACCTGCAGCAGCAACAACAGCACCAGCAGCAGAGCTATAACGAACTAATTTTTTTTGTAAATCTTTTTTCATATGTAATAATTTTTATTGTTTAGAAATTCAAATATAAAACTATTATTGAACATAACCTATTGCTATTGATGAAGATGAAGATAAACTACGGGCTACCATTTGTTAACTTCTATACGTTCTATGTCCAAATCAGGCTGTTGATCTAACCAACTCTCCACCGAGTTCATTACGTTTTGAAGCCCTAAATTTGTAGACAAATCATAAACTGTATCGGTCTCTTTTTTCACTTCATTCTCTGATAAATAGCCTGAAGCCTCAGCAATTTCAGCATTTACAATTACTAGTTTCAATTCAATATCAGAAGGCAACTGCATTACTTCAGTAAAGGGAAGATAAATTGTTTTGCTAATACACTCTTCTAAATTCAGGTTTTGCAAATGGCCTGAAATAATATCGTTCTCGTTAAAGTTAACTATAGAGTCCTCAAACCCTTTTAGAAAAGATAACAGTTTGTCACTCGGGAGACCTGTGACAACTCTGATCTGTCCCAATGTCATCTTATCAACTATTCCTTGATAAAACTGTTGTTTCTTTTCATTTTTAAGTTCGATTTGAATTTCAAGAAGCCATCGATATGCTTTTTTCAAACTTGGCTTCATAATCAATGCTTGTTCAAATGCACCTTCTGCGTGTTCAAACTCTCCCATTAATGCCAAACATTCTCCTAAATTATAATGTGAATAAGGGAAGTGATAAATAATATCAATAGCTTCTAAAAAATGATCGACAGCCTCTTCATAGTTCTTTTGTTTCATCATAACTAGTCCCAAACAGTTATGAGCATTGGGATCTCTATGATTATATGCTAAAGCTTTTTTGAAGTTATCGGCTGCATTATCCAAATCACCCATTACCAGAAGTATTTTACCTAACTCCAGTAGTAAAGGGCCTTTATTATGTTCTGTTTTATTTGCTTTTCTAAACTCAATTAACGCCTCTCCAGGTTCATTTTTGAGGTAATGTAATTTACCTCTCATAATGTGGATAAACTCTTTGGAAACCACTTTCAAATCAGCTACTTGCTGAATTGTTTTTTCTGCAGCTTCTACTTTTTTAAGAACAATTTGAAGATTAGCAAATTCAACTAAATACCTATAATCAGTATTGTTTTCCTTAACTACTTGAGTTAAGACTTCATAGGCTTTAATATATTCACCACCGTTAATTAATGATTTAGCTAGGTAAAAGTTATTCTCTGTTGCGACTTTCTGGCTGTAGCTCGCATCTTCAGATGGCTCGTCAATATAACCAAGCTCAATCAATTGTTGCATAGCAGCTTGATCCGCCATAGGGTCATCTTTTTCTTCGCCAGAAAGGGAACCACAGTCACCGTCAACTTTCTCCCAAGACTCTATATATTTCAGCTTAGGAGTTTCGATAAATATATCAGTCAATACTTTACCATCCATGTCTTTACCAATAGGTAAATCATACATCGCAAGTAAAGTTGGAGTTAAATCTAATATGGTAGAACCATAAACTTTTTCATTCTTCTTGATGTTTGGTCCTCGCGCAGCAAACATTCCAAATTGACTATGTTCGATAGCGGGACCAGATGGCACTTGAGGTACAAATCTTGGCCTTAGGTGATCTGAGTGAAACCCATGATCTGAAACAATTACGATAGTTGTGTCCTTATCGGTTAAATTCATTACACGCTCCAGCATCATATCGTGAAAACGATAAATACCGATTACGGCTTGATTAAAAATTTCATAATCTTCATCGGTTACCCAATCCAATTTTGGTGGATAAAACTTCATATAATGATGTGAAAAGTGATCTATTGCATCGTGATAAACGGCAGCAAAATCCCAATCTTCCTTTTCAATCAATTCTGTAAATGCAGCATGCAAGGAAGAACAATGAGCTACTACTCGTGAAATTTGGTAGAGTCGTTCATCGTGCTTCTTTTTTAATTCAACAGCGGCTGGAACAAAAGGCATAATTAAGTTACCAGTAACTTCGTCTGGGTGAACCCTTAGTTCTTTTAAAGATTCAATTAATCGCTCGGGGTGGACAGTGCCCTCTGGCATATCCCAGGCATTCTTATCTACTATTTTCTTGTCTTTTCTTTCTTGTTGATATAAGTTAGAGACCATACATCCATTGATAGGTTCAACCGGATTACTAGGCCACCAACCCACTACGTTAGACTTTAAACCAGACTGAGAAAACATATTCCAGATGGCTTTAACTTTTCTTGACTTAGAAGAAACTGGTCTAATTGAACCAGTAGAAGCAACAGGCTCTACAAAACCAAGAATACCGTGTTTATATGGCCTTACTCCAGTTGCCATTGAAGTCCACAACATTGGAGATAAAGGCGGATCAAGCGTTGCAATATTACCTCTAACCCCTTCAGATACAAACTTTTTAAGAGTAGGCATATGACCCTCTTTCATGAGTGTGTCCATTACTTGCCAGTCTGCAGCATCCCAACCTAATACAACTACTTTATTTTTTTTCATTGGAAGTTGGTTTGGTAGTAGTTTTCATTCCTTTATTTGCTTCTCGCCATACTCTTACTCCTACAGCACCTAATGCTAATAATCCCAATGAACCTCCTGGAGGTACTTCATATGGTTTACCTTCAAAAAATATTTTTGTGTTGTCGTTATCCTTCATTTCTCTGTCTGTATAATTTGGAATCTATACAAGATGATAATTCCTCAATGGAAACTTCACTGTTTGTAAATTCTTTGATTGTTTCTAATTGCGAAATTGGATTTGCAAAAAGTTCTTTGTGCTCGATACTAATAAACGGTATATTATTCTTTGTCAAAAACTGTTTGGCATTATCCGCTTGTTTTTGAAATGCCATCTTAAGCGCATCTGGAATAGCATCTGATGATTTACCTAACATCACCTGCTGTGATCTTAGCACCTCATCAATCGATCGCTCCATGATGATACATTTGTATTTTAAACTGGTATCTATAAATGGAATCAGTGGAGAAACTACTTTGATAGATTTACCGATCGCCTCCTTTAAAAAAGCATTGGATTTCATCAATCCTTTTACTCCATCAAATTCTGCATATCCGTTTGGGTTACTGATATCAGCAACTCGATTGCCATCTGTGAAATTTTCAACTCCCGCTTTGGCCACAATCTGCATCAAGAGAGATGTTCCTGATCTAGGCAAACCTCCGATTAATAATATTTCGTTTGCGTTCATCAGTTACTTTTAATTCATTAATACCTCAATCTCATCTGCTTCGATAGGAATATTTCTCATCAAGTTAAATGGTTCACCATTTGCTTGAATTACTACATCATCTTCTAGTCTGATTCCTAGATTTTCTTCTGGAATGTAGATTCCTGGCTCTACTGTAAACACCATATTGGCTTCCATTGGCTTATTCCAGTGTCCGACATCGTGTGTATCAAGACCGATATAATGAGATGTACCGTGCATAAAGTATTTCTTATAAGCTGGCCAAGCTGGATTTTGAGTATCAATATCTTCTTGAGTTATCAATCCCAAGCCTAATAATTGCTCTTCCATTAGTTGACCGACTTGAATGTGATACTCACCTAAGAAAACACCAGGTTTTAATAATTTGGTTGCTTCTTTCTTTACGTGAAGTACAGCATTGTAGACTGCTTTTTGTCTTTCTGTAAATTTTCCACTTACCGGAACACATCTAGTTAAATCTGAAGCGTAATTTCCATATTCAGCTCCGAAATCCATAAGGATTACATCGCCTGCTTTACATTCTTTATTATTTTCAATATAGTGTAGTACACAAGCTGAATATCCAGATCCGATAATAGGGGTATAGGCAAATCCTTTACTTCTATTGTTTAAGAATTCGTGCATTAGCTCAGCTTCAATGTTATATTCCATAACACCAGGTTTGATGAATTTCAAAATTCTACGAACACCTTTTTCTGTGATGTCACATGCTGTTTGCATCAATTCTAACTCTTCCGATTCTTTAATCGATCGAATAGTATGCATAATGGGAGCAGAACGTTCAATTTCGTGCAGTGGATACAAGCTTTTTGTTTTAGTGATAAAACGATCTTCACGTGTTTCCGCTTCCGTATTTGCTCTTATGTGTTCGTTGGTGTTGAAATAAAGCCTTTCTGCTTCGCAAGCTAATTCCTTAAAAACTCTATCAAATTGATCTAACCAATAAACGGTTTTGATACCAGAAGTTTCAAGCGCTTGTTCTCTGTTTAGCTTTTCGCCTTCCCAAACCGCGATGGTGTCATTCGTTTCTTTTAAAAATAAAACTTCCTTGTGTGCTTCTTTTGTTGCTCCTGGAAAGATTACTAAAATACTTTCTTCTTGATCGACTCCAGAAAGATAGAAGATGTCTCTATGTTGATCAAACGGCTTTGAGCTGTCTGCACTGGTCGTAACAACATCATTAGAGTTAAAAACAGCAAGTGAATTGGGCTTTAAATGTGCCACAAACTTCTCTCTGTTTTTTATAAAAAGGGAATTACTTATTTTTTGGTATTTCATATCGATCCTATTGAATCGTAAAGATATGTCGATTTGCTTAAATTCCCTATGGGAACGGAATATCTATTTCCACATAATGGCAATCTTTCCTGTAGAAGTTCTACCCTCAAGAAATGCGTGAGCTTCACCTATTTCATTGATAGAAAATACACCGCCAGCTGAAGGCGTAAGAATTTTCTTCTCGGTCATATCTACTACTGCTTCCAAACAACGCTTCATCACCATTGGTTTGTGATCTGCAATTCTAAGCATATTGATCCCAATAACACCTTGAGAATTCATCAACAATTGGATAGGCGTCATCAACCCAAAATTCCAAACTAATCCCAGGGTAGCGAAAGCTCCACCTTTTTTTCCTGAACGCTCAGCGGCTCCATAAATCACAGATTTACCTCCTTTATCCAACAGTTTCATGTCTTTTTTAAATGTAGTTCCGCCAACCGAGTTGAATGCTACATCCAGCTTTTTACCTTTTGAAAGTTCCAACAGTTTCTTGGAATAATCTTCTTTGCGATAATTAATTGGGTAATCAACACCATTGTTTCTTAAATAGTCAAACTTAGCATCTGATCCACTCGTTCCATATACAGTGCAGCCTTTATGTTTTGCTAATTGTGTAAGAGCTGTTCCAACTCCGCCAGCACAAGCATGAATTAACACTTGATCACCTTCGAACAAGCTTGCACATTCATACGCAGCATAATATGCCGTGCAATACTGCGTAGCCAATGCTGTTGCTTCGGCCGCATTAATACTATCTGAAATAACAGCACAAGCTCTGTAATCTGTTTTGGCAAACTCAGCATAACCACCAAACCTGGTCATGGCAACTACTCTTTTACCAACCAAATGTTGAGCTTCATCCGAAGCAGCTTCTACCACCTTGCCCACAACATCATACCCAAGAATACTTGGCATTGGTGGAGCATCTTTGTATAAACCGTGACGTGCCATTACATCGGCAAAATTCAACCCAAAGGCCTCGACCTCAATTAAAATCTCTAATCCAGAAACCACAGGTTTAGGAACTTCTTGAATTTCAAATGCTTCTTTGGCGTCTCCGTTTTTTACTAATACTGCTGCTCTCATTGTACTAAATTTAATGCTTATTTTCTACCAAAATCGGCAGGGATTTCACCCCATACTTTCGTTTCCCATTTTAGAATTTGTGTTGTATAGGTATTATCTCTAAGCCATTTTTCTCCCCTTTCTATTAAGTCGAAAAGTTCTTCATTAATGGCAAGTCGGTCCAATTTAGTTTTACATTTTTTCTTTTGCACCCAACCTATCGCTATTCTAGAATCAGAATAAATAGGCAGTTGAGAATTTTGCTTTTTTAAGAATGCTAAACCATGCACTAATGCCAGAAACTCGCCCACATTATTAGTTCCGTGTGGATATGGGCCTTTAATGAATAACTCTTTTTTATTGTGAGTAACAACACCTTTATACTCCATCAAACCAGGATTACCGCTGCATGCTGCATCCACAGAAATAGAATTTAAAATAGGCTGACCAACGGATGAAGAGCTTGAGCTACTTGTGCTTTTTGTCGCTGTAGATTTAGATTTTTCATATCCTCTTTTCAGTGCTACTTCAGCTTCTGAAATGGATTCATACGATTTATATTGGGCTCCTGTAAAAGCATCAATCTGACGTTTGCATTCATCCCAAGAATGGAATATGCCAGTAGTTCTACCTTGCCACACTACATAGTATTTTTGCTTCTTTTTAGCCATTTAGAATAATTCCTTAATATTACTACTAAACAGTTTAATAGCAATAGCTAAAAGGATAATTCCGAACACTTTTTCCAGAACGGCAATTCCGCCTTTACCCAGAAACTTCTCTATTCTGCTTGTTAATGATAACACAACAAATACTACAATCATATTAATAACTAATGCAAGAAAAATATTAACCATTGCATATTCAGCTCGCAGCGAAACCAAGGAAGTCATAGATCCCGCTCCAGCAATTAATGGAAAGGCTAGTGGAACTATGTTGGCAATCTTAGGTGACACTTCCTCTTCTTGCTTGTTGATTTTAATTCCAAGTGACATTTCGAGAGCCAAAGCAAAAAGTATAAACGAACCTGCAACAGCAAACGCTTTTGGATCTACGCCCATAAAAATCAATATGGACTCCCCTCCAAACAAGAAGGCTACCAAAATACAAAAAGCGACAATACTTGCTCGAGCAGGACTTACGGATCCTGCATCTTTTTTTATCTTGATTATAATAGGAATTGATCCTACGATATCGATTACAGCAAAAAGTACCATTGAGGTAACCCCTAATTCTTGCCAGTCAAATTGTGCGAAAAAGTTCATTTAATTAATTATTTAGATTTATTATATACGCTTCAATTGCTTTTGGAAAGTGAGCTTGTTCCAATACATGAATTTTTTTCACCAACGATTCAGTAGACTCATCTTCCACAAGCTCAACTGCATGCTGCTCCAGAATCGCTCCCTCGTCATAAAACTCATTGACCAAGTGAATAGTAATACCAGACTTCGAATCTTTATTAGAAATCACAGCATTGTGTACGTTCATTCCATACATTCCCTTCCCTCCATAACTAGGTAATAAGGCAGGATGAATGTTAATTATCTTATTGGGGTAACCCTCCACCAAATGAGCAGGAATTTTTAATAAGAAACCGGCTAGAACTACTAGATCAACCCCTCTTTCTTTTAAAAGAGCAACGACCTCACCATCTTCAAGTTCACTTTTGGCGAACAAAAACGTATCAATCTCAGCTTCTAAACCGTGATTTAAAGCTCCTGCTTCTGCATTATTGGAAATTACGCAATCTACTTCAATCTGCGGATTCGAAGAGAAATAGTTAATGATATTCAGCACATTACTCCCTGTTCCTGAGGCAAATAAAGCTATTTTAATCTTAGACATTCTGTATTTTTTTGCAAAGGAACTAAAATATTAATCCTAAGCAATGACATTAACTTATTTTATGACATTAAACACAAATCCGGAGTCCAATAATGACTGAATTATTACAGGCAAAGCAGCTAACATTTTGTCGCCTGATTTTTCATTGTCGTGCATCACTATAATTGATCCAGCTTTGACATTTTTTATAACATTATTGCAAATTCTTTCAACGGAATTTTTGGGATCAAAATCGCCACTTAATACACTCCACATAATCACCTTATGGGTTTTGGAAATCTCTTTTAATTGAGAACGTTTAATTTTACCATACGGTGGCCTAAACAGCTTTGTATTAACTAGAACTTGACACTTATCAATGTCTGAAAAATACTCTTCATTAATTGTTTTCCAGCCTTTTAAGTGGCTGTAAGAATGGTTGCCAACACTATGGCCTGCTTTAAGTAGGTCGTTATAAACAGATGGATTCTTAGTGACATTACCACCCACACAAAAGAAAGTTGCTTTGACGTTAAAACCTGCTAAGATTGCTAGCGCTTTATCTGTGACGTTGGAAACCGGTCCATCATCGAAAGTGAGGTAAACTTCGTTATTAGAATTGGGCAAAACCCAAACTGCATCCCTATAATAGGAATGCAGTAATCTGGGTGTTTTAATTAAGTATCTCAAAGTTGCTTAGGAAACCACAAATAAGTGTAGTTATCAGGTAGTAGATCATCAATTTGCTCCTGGTTATTCTTATATCGCATCTTTAATACAGCGTAATGATCTAAATAAGTTTGTTTTGCCTTTTTCAATACGGCCTGATAATGAGTCTCATCAGCCAACCCAGCATTGAGATAATATGAGGCTGACTCATCACCAAACGATTTGTGATAATCTGATCTCGCATTTTTCTGTAATTGACCATACTTAGCATCGACAACTTTTCTAGCTAAATCTATTTTAGACTGATCCACAACATATTTACCTGAAGCATCAACCAATGGTTTATTACCATCCATTTTGAGGAATTTACCCGCTTGCATATCAGCATTCAATAAATCATAATCTGCTTTTTGACCTACCTCTAGCTCCTTGAAGCTTTCGTTCAACTTAGAGCTGTTCTCTTGAAGAGATCGATCAACAATAGTTCTCAGTTTCTCTAAGTTTTCTAAACTTGACTTAAGCTCAGGAAGCATCGAGATATAGAACTTACCTGACTGATTAGAATAATGACTAATTTCATCTAAAGCAACTTTAGACAACTTAGTTGCTAATTCGTTCCCTTTTTCAGTTGCTCCTGCTCTGTAATATAATTCGCAGAAATAATAACATAGGTAATTTGCTTCTACTTGATTATTTTCAATTGGCATTTCTTCAAACACCTTATCCAGTACTTTTATTGCGTCATCGTTTCTTCCTACGCTTATCAATTCTTGAACGAAACCAATCATTTGACTACGCAATTGATTAGCCATTCTTAAAGTATAGTAATCAATTAACACTCCATCACCTTTCATATTACCCCATAAGAATTTCTTATCTGGATCACCAATTGAATCTAATACTAACCCTAACATTTTATCGATATTAACATTAGCACCACTTGTTGAAAGCACTGGCGTAAGCTTATACGCTAAACCTTCACTGACAAAATATTTCTCCAAATTTGCATTCGCTTGAAGACCTTGTTGTCTACTGGCAAAATAAATAGGTCGATCCCATTCATAATTTCTAAGTAAATCCAATACAGCGAGATCTGACTTTAGAACCTGACGACCCTTGAGGCTCCAAGTAATAGTATCTTGAGCATTGTCCGCTTGTTCTTGCGTAATAATTTTATTAGCAACAGCAGCTTCTAAATCCACTTTCATGTATAAATCGCTAAATCCTAAGAAACTCTCTTCTTGACATGTACCGTACATGTTATCCTTTCCTAATTTGTTATTATCGTCCAATATGAAAGAAACAGCCTCGTCAACTGAGTAACTAATTTTAGGCCATAACGCTATGTTGTCACGTATATTAGTCATAATTGGAAATACTGTTTCTTTCATAAATCCTGCAAACTGATTTTGAAACAATAATTCAGCTTGTTTCACTTGCTCTTGAATCATCATCGCATCAGGAGTTCCTTCCACTACTGCAAGTAGTTTCTGTTTGGCAACATTGATCTGACCTAAACTCAATTTAAAGTCGCTATCAATTTTCGTAATGTTAGCCTGTTCAACGGAATCCAATTGAACAAAATTAATTCCATTCAATGCTCTCGCATCCAAATCTTTTGAAGCAATACCAGAATTGGACCTAAGAGCTATTTGAACTTTTTTATCAATTAACATTAGATCCGAATATGCTTTTCCAATATATCCGAAAGCTTTTCCTGTTTGAAGGGAGTTGAATGTAGAGTCTGCAGAGCTATTTAACTCTGACCACTTATTAACACTCTTATATATTAACTCATCTCTTTCATCAATAATTAAAAAGTCTCTAGTTCCATTTCTAAAACTAAATTCATTCATTGAAATGTTCAGCGGCTCAGAATCATACGCTTTACGTCTCATTTGGTTGATGTGCCAATCAGTTCCCAATAAACTCATATTAGCGACTCTCACATCTGTACGAACTCTTTCGACCTCCTGAAGATACCATAATGGGAAGGTATCATTATCACCATTGGTGAATATAATTGCTCCTTTACCATTTTCTGATTTTTCATCCAGAGAAACCAAATAATTGTAAGCAAAATCCCTAGCAGTTGTTCTATTTGACCTATCGTGATCGTCCCAGTTTTCTAATCCCAAAACTGAAGGAACTACCAAGCCTATTGCAATAGCTAGTCCAGCAGTAAGTAATCCGTTTTTGGTTTGATGACCAATAAAACCTACTAAAACATACGCAATCATAGCGATAGTAGACATATAGAAAATTACATATGAGAAAGCGTGATACACATTACCATATTCATCGGCTCCGTTAATGCTTTCCGCGAGATAAATAAGAACACCGGCACCAAAGCTATAAGCTGCAATAAGTCCAATATTTTTCCATTGGAAATTTCGGGCAGCATCAAACAAGGCATATACACCAATCCCGATCCAAAATGCAAATGCGTAGAATGAGGCGGCAAACGCATAATCTCTTTCTCTTGGCTCCATAGGTTTTTGATTCAAATAGAACACAATAGCAAATCCAGTGAGTAAGAACACCAACATTATGATGAACCAATCCTTTGGAGCTCTCATCAAGTGATAGATAAACCCAATTAAAGCTAAAATCAAAGGCAACATATAATATCTATTATACCCTTTGTTTTGCTCAATAAATGCAGGTAGATTCTCTTGTGAACCTAATCGTTCTTGATCAATAAAGTCAACTCCCGTTAACCAGTTACCATCCAAATACTCTCGTCCTCCTCCATTTACAGAGTGTCCTTGAGTATCGTTTTGACGGCCAGAGAAATTCCAAAAGAAGTACCTCATATACATCCACCCAAATTGGTAATTGACAGCATAACTTAAGTTCTCACCAAAAAAGTTCGGAATGTAAATCCCCTCTGTTTCAAGGCTTTGAGCAATAGTTGCAAATTGCTCAGAATTCTGTGCTTTTAGCCAATTAACTTCAGCTTCTCTATTGGGAAACGCTTGTCGCTGACCATAATTCCTGCCTGTTGCTCTTACGCTTAACGTATGTCTATTGTTTTCATATCCAACCCATCTCATATACTGCTTACCAGATCCTTGACGATACATACGAGGCAAGAAGGTCATTTGCTCAGCCACATACTTCATTGAACCTGGGTTACCAGCTTTAAGATCTATGTATTTTTTACTTACTTCAGCATTTAAGCTTACTTGAAACCCTAAGTTTTCT
>JBLHMK010000076.1:0-12454 GCA_047621945.1 Flavobacteriaceae bacterium | reverse complement strand
GATGGTTATTTTGAACAAGAACTAGGCTTTGTAGTCCATGATGATAATTACGTTTTTGAAGAAAATGGCGTAAAGTTTTTAGTTGGCCATGGTGACGGGAAAGGTCCAGACGACTTTAGGTATAAGATGCTTAAGAGGATTTTTCGAAATCCGATTTGCAAGTGGTTGTTTAAGTGGATCCATCCAGACATTGGCATGGGGATTGCTCAATATTGGTCAAGAAGAAGTCGCTATGGAAGCGGCGAAAGAAAGGAAAAGTTTTTAGGAGAGGACCGAGAGTGGCTGATTCAGTATATAAATAAAAAACATCCAGCAGTAAAAGCCAATTATTATATCTTTGGACATAGGCATTTGGCAATAGAACACAAAATAGATGAAAACACAACATACCTCAATCTCGGAGATTGGATCCACTTCAAAAGTTATGCTTGCTTTGATGGAACTAAAGCAACACTTCAGTATTTTAAGAGCTAGCCTTTTCTTATTCCTTGTTTTTACTTGTTTCCAAGTCACTCAAGCACAAACTTATTCGCCAGTAAAAAGTATACAAAGTAAGGGAGCCGATATCTCAACAGACTATCTAGGGAACCTTTACATTATAAAAGAATTCCGTTTGAGTAAGTATGACATGAATGGAAAGCCATTGAGTGTCTATGAAGATTATTCTAATGGCCGTATCACAAGTGTTGATGTTTCGGACCCAATGAAGATTATTGTTTTTTATGAAGATTTCATGAAGGTGAAGGTATTGGATAAAACACTTTCTGAATTGGCACTCTATGATTTCAATCAATCAGGCTACTCAAGTATTAGCGCTTTGGCACATTCTAGAGATGATGACTTCTGGATTTTTGACAATACAGCCTTCTTATTAAAGAAGGTAGATGAGAATGGTAAAGCACTTTACAAAAGTGAGAAGTTTAATATGCTTTTCACGGAGACTGTTCAAGTTCGTCAAATAATCGATTATGAGGATTATATTTACTTAAATGACCCGACAAATGGCATTTATGTTTTCGATCGTTTTGGAACCTACAAAAAGAGAATACCTATTCTTGGAGCAGATAAAATTCAAATCATCCAAGGGATAATCGTTTATTTTCAAAATGAAACCTTGTACAGTTATAATACAGTAGATTTGCGTGAGGAGCAAATGAATCTCCCATCTTGGGTTCATGGATCTTACGGCCAACTTCAAAAAGATAGAGTTTATATTGTTGAAGCTGACCGTATTTCCATCTATACTTTTAAGTAAGCCTGGTGGGTATAGTTTTCCGGATTTCAGAAGAATTCAATGCCTTGGGGCGACCTTAAATTAAATTTCTTGAGAAGTAAAATTAGACCATAGAAAGACTGAGAAGCTGACAACTTGTTGGAAGCTCGCTCAGCCGCACTCAGGTATAATGAAGGAAATAGAGTCTTTATTACGAAGGTGAATACTAAATCCCAATCACTTGTCAAAAGCAGGAACCCTAATAAGGGTCTGTACTTGGAGGGAAAATCTATTTAATTACAAAGCTTACTGGAACAACCATCGACACCTTAACGCGTTCACCGTTCTGCACTCCAGGCTCCCAATTTGGCATGTTCTTAACAACGCGCAGCGCTTCATCATCTAATAAGGGGTGCACGCCTTTTGCAATTTCAGCTTTGATAATCTTTCCATCTTTGTCTACAATAAATCGAATATAGACCTTTCCACTAATCCCCCATTCTACGGCTTTTGAGTGGTAATTGATTTCTTTACCGAAGTGAACATATAGTGCGCTTTCCCCTCCTATGAATTTAGGCATTTTTTCAACCACCTTCCAAACAGGAGGTACTTGAACGACAGGCTCCATCAATACCATTTTGATCTTAGAAGAGATCTCTACTGTAGTTTCTTTCTTTTCTACTTGAGTTTCCACTTTGTTTGAAACTATAGCTTTGCTTATTGGCTCAGGCGGTGTCTTAGCAGGCTCAATTTTTTTAGGCTGCTCTATGAGTTTTTCTACGGGCACAAGCTGCGAGATATATTCGATTACTATGATTCCATCGTTCTCATAATTGGGAATAATGGGCGTACTGGAGTACACCGGAATTTTGAATGCGGCGATTATAAGTAGAATAGAAGCGCCAAGTCCCACTTTAAAAAATTTTCTTGAACTGCTCGCTAGGAAGCTGGTAAATTCATTTCTAGTTTTCATGATATTTTGTTTTGGATGAGATAAGTACTTTCAAAACGAGTGTAAAACCTAGGCGGGTATTTATTCCGTGTCAAAAGATTGTAAGATTACACATTTGTTAAAATGACAATAAAAGTTTAGATAATACAATTAGAAGCCTTATATTTGAATGCTATGTTCAAACAAAGATTTTTAAAAAACTAAAAAAAATATGATGAAAAAAATTACATTATTTTTATTGATGCTTGTCGGCTTGTCTCTCAATGCTCAGATTTTCTGGTTCGATGATTTAAACGACCAGTTAGTTATTGACCAATATACTATTGAAGATGCTGATACTAGAGTTATTGATAATTTCTACACAGATCAAGGCGCTTTTACAAATGGTTCTTGGGATGTAATTAATTTTGGTGGTACATTAGGTGTTGCTCACTTTAGTGCATCTGCTTTTACAGGAGCTGATTCTTGTTTGAGTACTAGTGACTGGTTAATGACTCCAGTTTTTGATTTTACGGGTGCTCTAGCTCCGTTTATGGAATTTAGTTTAAACGCTACAAGTGGTGGTGAGATTTCAATTTTCGCTACAACTTCTATAGCTGGTGCTGTTCCTGCTGCCTCTGATTTTACAGGTGCTGCTCTTGCAACGGTTGCTGCTACAAATGCATGGGCTGTTGCTCCAACAGTTGATTTATCATCTCTAGGAAATCAAGCAACGGTTTATATTGCTGTTGTAAATACAACTACTGCATGTGCTGATTTAGTTGCTGTTAAAGACATCTTAATTAAAAACAATACAGGTATTGAAGTTTCTTTAAATGATTTAAGTGTTGTTACTGATGATCTTTCTAATACTAGCTTAGTAGCTAATTACTCTATTTTAGATTGTGGTACAGGTTCTTTATCTGTAGATGCTACATTTACTAACGATGGTCCAAATCCATTAGCGGATACTGTATTCTTAGGATATGTATTTCAAGATGATTTAGGCGTTGACTTTATTTTAGAAGATACAATTTTAGCTTTACAAACAGCTCCTTTAGCTTCAGGTGCCTCATACACGCATACTTTCTCAGTTGATCCTGACTTTTCAACTTCTGAAATTGCAGTTTTCAATACATTTATTATTGTGAATGGTGAAGGTGATACAGCTACAGATAATAGCATCGCTCACATCTTGGTAAATCCAAATCCTCAGGATTTGGCTACTGCTTCTTTCGCTACTTCTTTTGAATTTGATTTCAATAATACTTCGGTTTTAGCGCAGTCTTTAGGTTGGAAATTTGAAAACAACTCAAATGGATTTACAGAATTGACTATTCAAGATTTCTCTGTATTTTCTGATGCTGCAAGTTTTGTGTTTGACGGAGACAATGTACTGGTAAATGATTATATCGGCCCTGGTACAGCAGGTAGCTACCCAGCAGTTGATAACTGGGCGTTCTCTCCATGTATGAATTTCGTAACAGGTCAAGCGTATGAGATTTCTTTCTACCACAATTCAATCGCTGGAGATATTGCTCCTCATACTGTTGATTTCTCATTGAATTCTGCTCCAAACTCTACTTCAGTTGTTGCAGCTCCATTGTCAAATCAAACATTTAATGATACTATCTTAACGCAATACACTGGTGCTTTTGTTTCAACTGTTACAGGTACTTTTAATATTGGAATCCATGACAGATCTGCATCTCCAGGTTTCATCATGACTTACGATCAATTCGAAGTTAAAGAATTGCCAGCTCCATCTGTTACGATTGCATTATCTGCATCCACAACTGATGAGCCAGGTGTTGAATATTGTGATAGTACAGTTACTGTTACTTTTAGCTCTACAGGAAGTCCTACATCTTTATCTTTAGATTGGGGAGACGGTACGGTTGATGATGTTACTGGTTTAACTAGTGCTTCTCATTCATACAATGCTTACGCATCTTACTCTATTGAAATCACAGCAGCTAATTTAGTTGGTAGCGATTCAGATGATGTTGCTTTAGCATTTACTCCTATTCCTGCACCAACAATTACTTTTGGTGCTCCGTCTATCTCTGGTAATACAGTATCCGTTACTATTGGAACTACAGTAGGAACTACGAATATTGCTTACACTCCATCATGTGCAAGATTAATCATCGATTGGGGAGATGGTACGGTAGAAGAAGTTACTGGTGCAAACTCTGCTTCACATACTTATTCAGGTTCTGGTTCATTTACAATTTCTACTACAGTTATTGGTGGAACTACTGTTGATGCTTCACAAACAATTATTATCACAGGAATTAAAGACATTGATTTTGTGAACGCTTTAAACATTTACCCAAATCCTTCTAACGATTTTGTAAATGTAAGCTTCGGTTTAGAAAGCGCTCAAAACATTAACTTAAGTGTTTACGCTGTAGATGGAAAAGTAATTGATTCACGTGATCTTTCAAATGCTAAAGATGTAAATACAACATTTAATACTTCATCATATAACAATGGTGTTTACATTTTAAAAGTTAAAACTACTGATAGTGTTTCTACTCAGAAATTTGTAGTAAGCCACAACTAAGAATTACTAATTCTTAATTAAAAAAAGCTCCGATTTATCGGGGCTTTTTTGTTTTTATAATAATGCTTAGCTTTAAGGCTAAATAGAATTTATTGCCAGAATATGGAAGACCAACGATTGTTTTTACTTGATGCTTTTGCCCTTATTTATAGAGCCTATTATGCATTTATCAAAAACCCAATTAAGAACTCGAAAGGGGTAAATACTTCAGCCTCTTACGGCTTTACTTTGTTCCTTCATGATTTGCTAAAAAAGGAGAAACCCTCTCATCTTGCCGTTGTATTTGATTCTCCAGGAGCAACTGACCGAGCGGTACAGCATTCCTTCTACAAAGCGAACAGGGAAGCAATGCCCGAGGATATCGCCAACATGATTCCATACATCAAACAAATTGTAAAAGCCTTCAACATCCCCATGCTTGAACTTTCAGGTTTTGAAGCAGATGATATTATCGGAACAATTGCCAAGGAAAAGGAAAAAACGGGTCATCAGGTTTATATGGTAACGCCAGATAAGGATTTTGCCCAACTGGTTTCAGACAATATCTTTATTTACAAGCCTTCTCGTCAAGGAAACGGCGTGGAAATAATGGGCGTGCCCGAAGTATTGGAGAAGTGGGAAATTGAAGATCCTTTGCAGGTTATTGACATCCTTGGAATGTGGGGCGATGCAGTAGATAACATCCCGGGTATTCCAGGTGTCGGAGAAAAGACAGCCAAAAAACTAATCAAGGAATATGGTAGCATGGAAAATATGTTGGACCATAGCCATGAATTGAAAGGGAAACTGAGAGAGAAAGTGGAAGCCAACAAAGAGCAAGCACTCGTTAGTAAGATGCTAGCCACAATTATTTTGGATGTTCCTGTTTCCGTGGAAGATGAAGATTTGCTAATTTCTGATTTCGATAAAGATGCGCTAAGTAGTCTGTTTGCTGAATTGGAATTTAGAAACCTAGGAAAGCGAATTCTTGGTGAAGAGTATACGGTGAATAAGCCCAATACCAGCGCTCAGATGGACTTGTTTGGAGGAGATGCTCAGGATAACGGAACCATAGCTAATGAGGAGAAAGGGAAGACTATTGAGAATACCGAACACAACTATACCTTGGTGGACAAGGAGAATGAGCTAAAGAAGCTGATTACTATGCTTTCTAAGCAAGAACAAATTGCATTCGATACAGAGACAACCGGGCTGGATGTAATGAACGAATCGGTCCTAGGAATCAGTTTTAGCGTTCACGCTAATGAAGGTTTTTATATTCCTTTAAACGATGACAATAGAGCGAGCTATTTGGCTTTATTGAAACCTTTGTTTGAGAATGAGCAAGTGGGTAAAATTGCCCAAAACTTGAAGTATGATATGCATATCCTAGCCAATTATGGAATTGAATTGAAGGGAAGCTTATTTGACACCATGTTAGCGCATTATCTTTTGCAACCAGACTTGAGACACAATATGGATTACCTTGCAGAAAGCTATTTAGGCTACACACCGGTTTCTTTGCAAAGCCTCATAGGCAAAAAAGGAAAAAATCAAAAGAGTTTCGCTAGCATAGAACTTGAAAAACAGAAAGAATATGCTGCCGAAGATGCGGACATCACCTGGCAGTTAGCTCAAATGTTTGATGGCCTATGTAAAGAAAATGCTTTAGATAAAGTTTTAAAAGAAGTAGAGATGCCATTGGTGCCTGTACTTGCCAAAATGGAACGAAATGGAGTAAAGCTAGATGAGAAATTCTTGAATGATTACAATGAGCAATTGACTGCGGAGTTGATTGAAACAAGAACAAAAATATTTGAAACGGCAAACACAGAATTCAATATGGATTCACCTAAGCAATTAGGCGAGGTCTTGTTCGATCAAATGGGAATTCCTTATAAAGGTCAGAAAACCAAAACAGGGCAATACGCCACTGGAGAGGATAAGTTGCTTAGCTATCAGAAGGACTATCCAATTGTCCATGACATTTTAGAGTACCGACAAATTGCTAAACTAAGATCTACGTATGTAGATGCTTTACCGAAATTGATCGATCCAAAAACGGGGAAGGTGCACACCTCCTTTAGTCAAGCTGTAGCAGCTACAGGAAGGTTAAGTTCTGTAAATCCAAACCTACAAAACATTCCTATTCGAACAGAGCGGGGAAGAAAGGTTAGAAAGGCGTTTATTCCAACAGATGAAAACCATATCCTCTTAGCCGCTGATTACAGTCAAATTGAGTTGAGATTGATTGCGGAATTAAGTAACGACCAAGCGATGCTAGAAGCTTTTAATCAAGGCTTAGATATTCATGCTGCTACTGCAGCAAAAGTGTTTGATGTTCCTTTAGAGAAAGTAACTAGAGAGATGAGGAGTAATGCCAAGACCGTAAACTTTGGAATCATTTACGGCGTATCGGCATTTGGCTTAAGTCAGCAAACGGACTTGTCCAGAACAGAAAGCAAAGAGGTTATCGAATCCTATTTCAATACTTACCCAGGCATTAAAACCTATATGGATGAGAATATTAATCAGGCTAGAGAAAATGGCTTTGTTTCTACCATATTGGGACGAAAGAGAATCATTAAAGAGATAAATTCTCGAAATGCCATCTTGAGAGGGCGAGCAGAAAGGAATGCTATAAATACACCAGTACAAGGCTCTGCAGCTGACATGATTAAATTGGCCATGATTGCCATTGATAAAGAAATGACAGCAAGAAAAATGGAATCATTAATGACCCTTCAAGTGCATGATGAATTGGTATTTGATGTGGTAAAAAGTGAAGTGGAAGAGCTAAAAGAATTAGTAATCAGATTGATGCAAGATGCTTTGCCAGGACTTAAAGTCCCAATTATTGCGGAAGTTGGCCTAGGCGATAACTGGTTAGAAGCGCACTAGCAAAGAGTGCTTATTCTTTCAATGACACTACTCGCGCAAGCACAATCTTTTTTGTTTCTGAAATAATTTCTGTTTCATAAGTAGTTAAAAATTCAGGGTACTCCTCCTTATGAATCATCAAAACCCGCCCTTCAGCATACAGCTGATTAGTGATGTCTGAATGATTAATATTATAGTTGTATTTCCACTCGAATAAGTCCGCGTAGAAAGCAATGGTCAAGGGCAAGTAGTTAGTAACAATGGTAAACTCCTTTACGGGCTCAACTCCCTTATGATACTTGTCTAAAAACTCCCCAAATAGATGTTCGTCACGAATCTCAACGGGCTTATAGGTATACTCTTTTACAGGATTGAATGCAAAAGCGAACAACAAAACCAATGACCCACCAATTATGAATTTTCGAGTGCTAACACTATCAATAGAAAGGTTCTTATAAAACCCCTCTAGAACGACATACAAGGCGTAAGCGGCGATAAGGGAAGCGATGGGGTACAAGATGGCAATGTAATGATGTAAACGCATCTTAGCTAAGGACATAAGGCTGAAAATTACTAAAGCCTGAATGCTTAAATACTTCAATTGTTTGTTGGGCAGAAATAGACTCAAAACTATTCCTAGGAGGACAAAAAATATCCAGGGCATTAAGTAGGCCTCAGCTACAAACAAATCAAAATAGTGGTGCCATACATTGTAATGGTCCAAGGCAACTGTAAACCTTTTGGCATTCCCATGATGACTATCTGAGACGAGTAAGCTTATGATTAGAGGCAATAAAAATAGGACAGCGTAGAAATAGTTTTTTGGGTTTTTTAAGCGCTCAAACTTTTTTTCAATTAATAGGTAGAATAAAACGCCTGGGAAAACCACATAGGCCAAAATACTTTTGGTGTAATAGGCGAAGAAGAAAAACAATATAGAACCAATGATGTAAACGACTTTTTGAGTTTGGAGATAGTGAAACAATAGGCCCAAGCTTACAAAAAGAAAAAATATGAAAGGCATATCCTGATCACCAAAGCGCGCAATATGACCTACATAAAGCCCTTTGGTAGAGAGGAAGATGAGGAAGCCAAGTACACCGATTGCATATTTTTTAAAACCCACTTTCCCCATCCAGAGTATGAATAAGGCAAGTAAAACTTGTGCTATTGCACTAGGCAAGCGGATAGCCAATATATAGTTGTCCATGTGCTTCACTAAAAATGCCTGGACAAATGTGACCAAGGGGGGTTTTGTGTTAGCGTGAGAATTCATAAAGGGAAAAGAATCAAAATTCTCTAAAACCATCCCAGTCTTAGCTAAATAGCTTGCTCGCATCGCAAACAAGCCTTCATCCCAATGTTGAATGCTGAGCCAATCTAAATGGTGGAAACAAAAGAAATAAGTAAGCACTAAAAGAACAACAGCAATTATCGCTTTTAAGTAAAATGGATATGTTGGGTTACTTGAACTCATTGCTAGTTATATATATTGATGATCGCATCATTTTTCTTAATGGAATGTATTAAAGTCATATTTTCATCTTCCTGCATAAACAATATTCTATATTCGGGAGCAGACTCTTTGGGTTTTAGCTTTTCCAAGCAAGCTTCAGATAGGTATCCGAAACTTGGACCCCATAGACTCATGTTAACTGGAAAGTTGGCTTGGTAGCGGATTTCCTCCTCCGGCAAATCACATAAGTAGTCGGCTGCGTCTTGCTGGACTTGTACCACATCTTCGTAGGCCAAACTAACATCATAGCGAAAGGAAGGGTCAGATAACTCCCTTAAAGAAAAGGCAGACAACAACAGTAATAAAAGCAAGCTGATCAATGGATTTTTGAAAGAGATAAAGTATAGTCCTGTTCCTACAATAACTACTAAAATAGGAAAGAGATACAAGAGGTAACGATCCATGTAAAATGCAAAAGAAAACACTAGCAAATTGACAATAAAAAAAGCAAGCAACAAGCCTAGCTTCTTTGAGTTTTTGTAAAATGCAATACTCAGCACACTCAGCACCCCAGCAATCAACCACTGATTTCTGCCTTGTTTAAAGAACATAAATTTGTAATGCAATTCAAGCCTTTCCCAGAATCCCGAAAAAGCTCCTTCTTGAATAATATCTGTGTGATAAGGGAAGAAGTACCACCCATGTTGGGATTTTTGAATTAGAAGAAAAATTAGAAAGACAAACAAGGGTAAAGTGAAAATTAAAAGACGAGTAAGGCTCTTAATCAGCTGTTTGGTTCTAAGAAGCTGCAGGAGGTATGTAAATCCTAAAAAAGCGGCAACAAGAATAACAGACTCCTTAATCATTACACCCGTGCAGAGCAATAGGGCACTAATTAGATATTCTTTTTTAAGAAAGGATAAAATAGCTAATGTGCTTATTAAGGCGATTGCCATTTCAGGAATAACAAGCCCACTTTGAGCCATGAATATAGGCTGGCTAAGTAATAGAAATACACACCCTGCTGCTACTATTTTTGACATAAATTCTTTAGCCAGCAGGTAGGTGCTTATTAAAGTTAAAGAGGAAATTAACAGGGCAAAACTATGAGACACGAACAAACTGTTGCCAAAAACTTTTAGAACACTAGCATGCAAGGTGTAAAAAAATAAAGGGTGTCCTCGAGACAATTCAGGTGGAAGCGAATGGGGGAGAATGCCAATACCGTTTTGGTACAGATATTGAACACCATTTCCGTATACGCCCATTTCATCCCAGAAATAGGGCAAGGTCAAACTATCCCAACGCATTATCCAAAGAAAGAGAATGCTTCCTAATAGGATAATAGATGGCAAGTATGATTTTACCTGAGCCATTACCGAAAAAAGATTCGAAGGAGGTTGAAAAATTCGGTAAACAAGACCTTGTATGAGACTTTAGAAAGAACTACCCCTTCTTTTAGCTGAACCTGAAGCTCCACTATTTTTAAGTTTTTCTTAGCACACAGCTTTACTAATTCAAGATCAAACAAGTAGCGATCCACTTTGGTTTGAAGTAAGAGGTTTTTGGCCTTAGGAGACAATCCTTTTAATCCTGCTTGTGTATCCGTGGTTGGGATATTAAATAGAAGGCGAATAAGGCCTTTAAATCTTTTGGAAATCCACGTTCTGCTGGCCGACACCTTAGAGTAGTACTGCTCACTTCGTTTGGCAATAACCAAGTCTGCACCATCTTGCAAAGCTTTGAGCATTCGAACAATATCGTCGTTTTGATAAGGGAAATCGATGTCTGTATATATATACCCATCAGCATCCACTTGCTGCATGCCCTTACGGGTAGCATATCCCTTTCCTTTGTTTGAGAGTAGATTGATGTATTGAAAATGACTTAAATCTTTGCTTATCCTATCGATAAAATCATTCGACATGTTTTGTGTAGAGCCATCATTTACTAAAATCCATTTGATAGATACCTTATTCAACAACTTTTCAATACTTTTGCAAGAGTCAAGATAGTTCTCAACCCAATTATTTACAGGGTTAAAGCAGGGCGTTATAATGGCTAATTGATAAATATCTGTTGGATTAATGTATAGACAAATTTATAATAAAATTCTATCACGCCCCATTATTGTCTTGGCTATTGTACAAGTCATTTTTATTTTGATCGTTTTTAGCAAAATAATCTTTGATCCAAACGCCTACATGTTTACGAATATATATGATGGATTAAAAAATTATTTCACATATACCCAGTTTATTGTACAAGAACCTAGTGCTCTTGGGCCTTGGCATTTCACCCAAATGAATTACCCTTTCGGGGAGTATATATTTTTTACGGATAACACACCATTGCTTTCCATGCCTTTACGGTGGATTAATACCCACATCATTTCTATTGAAGGAAATAGTATCGCGATCCATAATTACTTTTTCTTATTCAATTTACTTTGTACTCCCTTATTGTTTTACAAACTGATAGAACCTTATGCTAAGGGTAAAGTCCTCTTTGCGATTTTATTGGCTATTGCTTTTTCCTGGATTAATCCGCAGATCCTCAAGTTGCTTTATGGGGTATACAACTTATCGCTCTCTTCAGTTTTGTTAGCACTAATTCTCCTGTTTCGATATATCCATAAGTATTGGCAAGAAGGAAGTAGCAAAGAGTTTATCAGGATTGTTGGATCCATTTTTACTTTGATTGTGTTTTCTGCATTCGCTCATATTTATTATGTGCCAATAATTGCACTTTCGTTGGGCGTTTTTGTTTTCACCCTCTTTATTGTTGAGGGCTTTCGTCAGCGAAATTTTAAATGGAAAGCCCTTTTTACTTTTGTTTTTACCGCCTTGTTTGGTGGCTTGAGCTTTTACTTTCTGATCCAATTTATTGACGACTATGCTTCATTGCGAAGAGCAACTGCTTCAGGCTTTGATTGGATTGAATGGAAGTTTACTCCTGAGGCTATTTTTTCGCCGTATAGGTTTAACAGTCTTTTTCCCATTATCAAAAGTTGTAAGTCCTCTCATGAAATCCCTAGCGAATCTCAAGGGTTTTGGGGCAATTTCACATGGGGAGTTCTCCTGATTGCCTTCCTTTACATGGGCTACCTGAAGTTGTGGGCAAAACAGTCGATTTCACCTTTCTTGAAGCGAATCTATAAAAATTCCTTTCTGTTTGCTTTGATTATTACGGCAATTGTTAACTATGCTACGGCATCAGGAATCTACATTAAACTAGGTGTGATCCCATTGTCCTTTGACAATGTATTTTCACCCTTCTTCTACCTCTATAAACACGTAGACATCATTACCCAATTTAGATGCTTAGGAAGATTCTCTTGGATCGGGTTTTGGATCGTCTCTATTCTTGCTTGTGGTTTATTCTTTAAAGTCTATGACTCTCTAAATGGGCAAAATAAGAAATTTG
>JBLHMK010000075.1:0-12595 GCA_047621945.1 Flavobacteriaceae bacterium | reverse complement strand
GTAAATAGTTTCCAGGTTGGGTCGATTCAACATTTTGAATGCTTCTTCTTCCTCAATTTTAATAGCTACTCGAACTAGTGCATCATTAACATATTGATTGAATATCTGATTCTGAATGACTAATCCACGCTTGATATAAATAGATTGGACGTAAACCAAACCCATCAAAGCCAAGGTTAGTACACTAATTATTGTATAGATGTGCCATTTCTTCATTACCTATCAAAGATACTCGCCCAATGCAGGTATTACTTAGGCTTAACACTATTTAACTCAATAAAAAGGGCCCTATGAATAGATTCATAAGGCCCTTTTGCTATTAAAAAAGAACAATATCAATAATCATCAAAGTAGCTTTTGCTTTCAACCACAATTACTGCACTTGTAGAATTTCCAAATTTCGCCGGAATTCCCCCATTGTATATTTCAACACTCGCTACAGCACTCATAGGCATATATAACTCTCCATACGTTCGGATACCATCTATATAATAAACCGCTGTACCTGGTCTAGCACCTTTATAGCTTACTCCTTCACTTGTTTCAATTGCTGATTGACTTAATGTCTCAATGTCTATTATGTTGATAGCACCAATATTGTCAATGAAATCTGGATCATAACGATCAATATCTTCAGACTGAATTAAGCCTGGGTGACCAAGCACAATAACGGTATCTATATAGTTAGTTAAGCCCATCGCTAAGGTAAAACTCAAGTCGGCATTGCTGACTTTGATATCTGTAAACTCCTTGGAATTACCCATGGCATAAACGAAAAATGAGTAATTACCCTTATTCAATTTGTCGAAGTAGAAGTATCCGTCATAATCGGTAGTCGTTGACCAAATTATTTCACCGCTTTGTTTCAAGGCTACATTTGCAAATGGGATAGGGTCTTGACTATTTTCATCAAGGACTAATCCCTCTAAATTTCCTTGAGCAAAGGAAACAAAAATTAAGGCTAAGACGTTTATATAGAGAAAGAACATTCTAAGTGTTAAATTTTTCATAATCGGCTGATTTTTATGTGATCTCATATAAAAGTATGCTGTTTAAGTTATAACTTGGTCAACGGAATGTCACAAGTCATTTAACACCTTTATTTTTATATGCCATTGGAAGAATTTTTATCAGGATTACTAGTTTTCGGTTTCTCAACCGTTAAATATTTAACGGGTGTTGCTGCATCCTTAGGATTTCAACAAGGATTACTCCCTAGTTATGTGAGCACTGTTGGTGGTGGAATTTTAGGTGTTTTTATATTCACCTTTTTTGGTGACTTTCTAAACTATTGGTTTAACCGAATATTTCCAAATAGAACTAAGCGTGTTTTTACTTCTTGGAATCGCCTTGTTGTTCGCTTGCGTAGAAACTTTGGTTTACCAGGAATAGCTATGCTAACGCCAATATTGAGTATCCCAGTTGGAATATTTCTTTCTCTTTCTCTAACAAAGGATAAACTAAGGATAGCTTTCTTTATGTCTTTATCTTTTCTAATATGGTCCACAGTAATCTTTGTGCCTTATTATCTTTTCGACTTAAACATTCAAGAGCTATTTAAGGCTTGGTTCTAAAAGAATTTCATGAACAATATTTCGCCCAGTAAATCCCCTGACAATAAGTCGAGTTTACACCCATTAGTTATTGCCTTAGTGCTAGCAGGAGGAATCCTTATAGGTTATTTGATTAGTTTAAAGACTCAAGATAAAGCTACTATTTTCAATTCCTATGAGTATAATAAAATTGATGACGTGCTGGATTACGTGGAAGATAACTATGTAGATTCTATCAATAGAGAGGACTTAGAAAACATGGCTATTGAAGAACTCCTGGCAGATCTTGATCCACATTCTTATTATATTCCTGCTGAAGAAACGCAGGGAATTGAAGAAGATATGCAAGGGAATTTTGAAGGTATAGGCGTTCAGTTCAGAATAATAAAAGACACCATTAATATTGAAAGTATTATTGAAGGCGGCCCTTCTGAGAAAGTAGGTGTTCAAGGTGGAGATAAAATAGTGGAAGTTGAAGATTCATTAGTTGCTGGGGTTGGAGTTTCCAATGGCGATGTAATGAAGATGTTGAAAGGCCCTAAAGGAACCAAAGTGAAGATTACTGTTCTAAGAAGCGGTAAAATGATTCCTTTTGAAATTACAAGAGATAAGATTCCTTTGTATAGTGTAGATGCTTTCTACATGCTTACCACTGAAACTGGTTATATCAAAGTAAACCGTTTTGCAGCTACTACATATGATGAGTTTATGGCAGGTGTTGGCTTTCTTAAAGATCAAGGCATGCAGAACTTAATTTTCGACTTGAGAGGAAACCCTGGCGGATACTTGCAAGCAGCCGTGGAAATGACAGATGAGTTACTCGACGGAAGAAAACTTGTGGTATATACAGAAGGACTCCATCAAGAAAAGTATGAATATACTACAGCAAGAAAAGGTATTTTTGAAGAAGGAGAGTTGATTCTTCTTATCGATCAAAACTCAGCTTCAGCAAGTGAAATTGTAGCTGGAGCCATCCAAGACTGGGATAGAGGCACTATTATTGGTCGACGAACTTTCGGTAAGGGATTGGTGCAAGACCAACATGCTTTTCCGGATAACTCAGCATTACGATTGACTATTGCAAGATACTACACGCCTTCTGGAAGAAGTATTCAAAAATCATATGACGATTTAGAAGCTTATAATAATGAAGTTGATCTGCGTTATGAAAGTGGAGAACTACTTGGTGTAGATTCAACAGGAGATAAGCAAGATACCATGAAGTATTACACCCTAGTGGAAAACAGACCTGTTTTTGGAGGTGGAGGAATTGCTCCTGATATCTTTATGCCTTTAGACACTTCATATGCGAATTACTACGTAGCTTCTTTAAGAGGATATATCTCACCTTTCTTGTATAACTACAAAGAAGAGCAAGAATCATCGCTCGAGAAGTATGACGAAGGTAATTTTGTAGAAGGATTCCAAGTAAGTGAGTCTATGTTATCGGCATTTAAAGCTTTCGCTAAAAAAGAAGGTTATAAAGGGGAGTTTTCAATGGTACTCGAATATGAAAGTGGTTTGAGACTTTTGTTGAAAGCCAATCTAGCTCGACAACTTTTTAATAAAGAAAGCTTTTACAAAGCCTTAAACAATGAATCGCCTATTATTAAAAAGGCTTTAGAGGAATTAGCTAATTAATCTATTTTAAAGCTTTTTTTTGAGCGGCCATACCTTCTTCAAAACACTTACGACACCTTGGCTCATAGCTTTCTTTTTCGCCTAAGAGAACGGTTTTGTCGTTAGAAATTTTACGAAAAGAATGAAGTGCAATTTCCCCACAAGGCACGCAGATAGCATGTACTTTAGTAATATAATCAGCAATACTTAGTAGATAAGGCACAGGACCGAATGGTTTGCCTTGGAAATCCATATCCAATCCAGCAATGATTACTCTTGTTCCTCTTTTAGCCAACTTCTCACAAACATTGATTAACTCCATGTCAAAGAATTGAGCTTCATCGATGCCTACTACTTCAACGCCATCAGCTAAAAGCAGAATATTCTCAGAGTGACTTACAGGCGTGCTACGGATACTATTTTTATCGTGACTTACTACTTCATTTTCATCATAGCGAACATCAATCTCCGGTTTGAAAATCTCAACACGCTTGTTAGCAATGATTGCACGCTTCAATCGACGTATCAGTTCTTCTGTTTTACCAGAAAACATAGAACCGCATACAACCTCAATCCATCCTTTTTTATCTCTATTAACCGTTGGTTCAATAAACATTGCGGTAAAAATACAAGCTATTACAAGAAATTGCTTTCTTTAAATAGAATTTTTTCATTTATTTTCGTTCTAAATACAAAACACCTTATATGTCGCAAGAAAAAATCAAAGCTTTAATGGATAAGATCAACCTATTGATGAATGTATTCATGAAGGATGGCTTAGAAAAAGTTTCTCAATTAGAGAAAGACTTACTTAAAGAGCAAGTAAATAATTTGTTGCAAGAAGTAGAGGCTTTGGAGTTAAAAAAGAATTCTACATATACCGTAAATGACGCGGTGGAGCCTAAAGCGTCAATAGAAAAGGCTGCGCCTCCTATGGAACCAGTAATTCAAGAAGTCATTGCAGAGCAAGCAGAAGCTGTAGTCTTAGAAAACGCCCCAAAAGTGCCTGATAATAAGAAAGAGACGCGTGAATTCAGTGCGGAAAAGCCACATAGAAGTTTAAAGTCCGTTATTGACTTAAATAAGAGTTTCATACTTAAAGCAGAACTATTTAATAAGGATAATGAAGCATACAATCAATTCATAAATGATTTAGCTCAGGTAGAAACGGAGAAAGAATCTATTCATTTTATAGAAAAACATGGTGCAGAGAATAATTGGGATGAAGAAGATAAAGCATACGAGCTATTACAACGGGCCGTTGAAAAAAGGTTCTTACCTTTACTACAACAATAGATGAAAAAATTGCTCAAAAATATTCTGAATCTATTCGATGATAACTTCTTTCGTCTAATAGTTAAATTGGCCTATCCTCAGTATAAAAGACCGAGAAAAGGCTATCAAGCTAACTACCAGATTTTAGCTAGTTATTTCTTTCTACAGAAAATCTTAAGATTTAATGGAAATATTCCCTGGCCGGTTCATTTCACTTCCAAAGTAATAGGGGTAGAACATATTAACAAAGGTATTTGCAGTGATCCAGGTGATAATATTGGTATTTATATTAATGCTTATGGAGGTTTAACTATTGGCAATAATGTTAATATTGGTCAGCATACCATCATTACCACAACCAATCATTATAAATACGATCATAGAAAATTATCACACACTAAAGGAGTTGTAATTGGCAACAATGTTTGGATTGGGGGAAATTGCAGTATTCTTGCAGGTACTAAAATCGGGGACAATGTAACTATAGGAGCGGGCTGTGTAATCCGTGGCGAAATCCCTTCTAATTGCACAGTCATCCAACAGGAACAATCATTACAAGTAATTCCTAAAACAAAAAATTACGAGTGGGATTGTACAAAAGATGAATTGATATGATGCAACGCATTCTTCAATCTACTTTTATTAAACTTTCATCCATAGTATTCCTGGGAAATCTATTTTCCCAGATATTAATCTTTGTGGCCTACGCCTTATTTGCTCGATACTTTGATAAGGTAGAAATTGGAATCTATACCGTATTTATTTCTTTAAGTATCCTACTTGCCGTTCCATCTACTGGTAGATACGAGTTAGCTGCTATGTTGCCCAAGAAATTAAAAGATTCATCTGGATTATTAAAGTTAGCCGTTGGACTTTCTTTTCTTTTCAGCCTTGTATTGTTTGTATTACTTTACCTCATTCCCTTCCAATCCTTCGTGCCTCGACTAGATAAAATATCTTCATTAATACTGCTATTGCCTTTGGGTGTGTTCTTTATGGCCTCCTTTCAAAGCTTTATCATATTTCATAACAAGCTGGGTAACTTTAAGTTAAACGCCTTATTTAAAACGATCCAAGCAGCAGTGATGCTTATAATGAGTTTTGTATTCACTCAATATTGGGGGTTTACTGCAATCAGTTTGGTCTTAGCTTGGGTAATGAGTCAGGCGGTTCTATTTGTTTGTTATGGGAGTATTGAATTGATTAAACGAGATAGTCATAGTCTGCAAGAGCTAAAGGTCTTGGGAACGACCTATAAGCGTTATCCTACGGTTTCCATGTTGAGTAACTTTGTAAATACTTTTTCAGTTGAACTTCCCAATTATTTCATCCCCATGTTTTGGGGAGCAGGAGTTCAAACCTTATATGCCTATGGGGCTAGGGTTGCAGCCATGCCTCGAAACTTCATAGGGTCAGCAATTGGAGAGGTGTTCTTTAATACCTCAAGTAAATTAGCAGCGGAACAACCAGAAGATTTGTTAGCCCATTTGAAAAAAGTGAGTCGATCACTCATGGCTTTTTCAGTAGTGATTTATCTTCTTGGAATTGTTACGGCAAAATTTCTTTTCCCATTAGTTTTTGGCGCAGATTATATAGAGGCAGTACCATACTTTCAGTGGATGGCCGCAGCTTCTATATTCCTATTTGTTCAATCGCCAATAAGTGTGATTAGTGATGTGATAAACAGACTAGATGCACCACTTGTTTTTAACCTATTTTCCATTGTGCTTAAAGTGTCAGCCTTAGTAATAGCTGGTTATCTATTCGATAGCCCTGTACACATGATTATGCTTTATGCAATAACTACAGCAGGTTTATCCTTGTTTTGGATTATATATCTACAGCATTTAACCAAAAAGGAAACCCATAAAGCTATAAGTTAGGACGAATGATTACTTCATTTATCGCTACGTGTTCTGGCTTGCTTAATACTTCGAAAATTACCCCTGCAATATCTTCACCCTTTAAGGTTTCATTATTAAAGAAGTACTCTCGCATTTGCTTGACGTTATCATTATCTTCAGATTGCTCTAGAAATTCAGTTTGAACGGCACCTGGTGAGATATTACATACCTTTACTTTGTCTCTAAATTCTTTTCTAATTCCAACAGTGATAGCATTAACGGCGTGTTTAGTTGCGCAGTAGACCACTGTATTTGGGAATACTTCATGAGCAGCTACTGATGCTATATTTATAATTGTTCCTTTGCTGCTCAGTAAATGAGGAAGGGCCTTATGTATGCATGTCAATAAACCATTCACATTTACATTGAACATGGAATGCCAATCTTCCAGCTTACCTTCTTGTAATGGCGCAATGTAACCTAAACCTGCATTATTAATAAGGACGTCAACTTTTCCAAACTTCTCGACAGACAAATGGATAAGTCTTTCTACATCTTCAATGACTGTTACATCTGTTTTAACCACCAAGTGATTCTCATTCAGTTGTTTAGCAATTTTTTCTAATTTTTCAGTTCTTCGCGCAGCAAGTACAACTTGATATCCGTTCTGATTTAAAAGAATGGCTGTGGCAGCTCCAATCCCGCTACTTGCTCCGGTAATAATTACTGTTTTCATATAAGATTTTGTTTGGTGGTTTAAATGGCTGTTTAAAGCAATGCTTGAATATTTACTTAACTTTAATGCTATTAAGAAAGTTCAACTCCTATGAAAGAATTCATCAGTCTGCTTTTCACTTTGGTCATTCTAAGTGCTAGTGCTCAAAAGAGTACAGTACCATATTCTTGTTTCCAATCGAAACAGCACACACATAAATCACTGAAATCAAATCATGATACTAGAAGTGATTCTATTGACATTACCCATACCAGCATAAGTCTCGACATGAGTAACTGGAGTGCAAGAACACTTATAGCAAACGCTACTATAGAGATAAAAGCCTTGGCAGCCAATGTTAATATGCTTAGAATTGACCTTCAAGGATTGCAAGTGGACTCTATTAAAAACGGAGGAGTTGATTTAAATTTTACACATAATGACACGCTGATAATTATAGATTTAGGAACTAGCTTGGCACTAAATCAAACTATGGGGGTTCAAATATTTTATAGTGGTCAAGCTATCCAAAATCCTGGAGATTGGGGAGGCTTTTATTGGAATGCTACATATGCTTACAATATTGGAGTCAGTTTTCTAGAAGATCCGCACAATTATGGACGGGTTTGGTTTCCATGTTTTGACAATTTTGTAGAGCGATGCACTTTTGAATTCTTCATCACAACACAGGACTCTAGGAAAGCATTTTGTAATGGATTACTTCAAAATGAAACAGATAACTTGGATGGCACAATTACTTGGCAATGGGAAATGAATCAAGAAATTCCGAGTTATTTAGCTTCAGTAGCTGTGGCAGATTATGCTACGGTTGAAATGAGCTACAATGGAACCCAAGGTACTCCTATTCCTATACAATTAGCAGCTAGAGCAAGTGACACCGCAAATATGAAGGCCTCATTTATTCATTTAATTGATGCCATGGAGTGCTATGAAGAATTCTATGCGCCTTATGCTTTCGATAGGATTGGATATTGCTTAACTTCCTTTAATTCGGGAGCAATGGAGCATGCTACAAATATCACTTATATGAGAGCGGCTATTACTGGATCTACATTTCAAGAAACTTTAATGGCCCATGAGTTATCTCATCATTGGTGGGGTGACTTGATCACTTGCGAAAGTGCTGGGGATATGTGGATCAATGAAGGTTGGGCTAGTTTTTCTGAGGCTCTTTTCTTGGAATACGTATATGGAACCCAACGATACAAGGATTATTCTAGAGATAATCACGATAATGTACTTCGAACTCTTCACTTTATTGACGGAGATTACCTGCCAGTTTCAGGTGTTAGCAGTAACCAAACCTATAGCAGCACGGTTTATGATAAGGGGGCGGATATGGCTCATACCATAAGAGGTATTCTTGGTGATGCAGATTTTGTTTCTTGCATTCAAGGATTCCTTAATGACTTTGCTTTTGAGGATGTGAACTCCGCTATTTTTGAAGACTATCTAAGTGCCTGTTCTGGTAAGGATTTATCTAGCTTTTTTGAGTCATGGATAATGGAAAAAGGATTTCACCATTACAGCATTAAAGATTTAAGAGTTACCCCTCAAACTGGCACATACTTAGTAGAAGGTAGTATTGGCCAAAAATTATGGGAAAACAATACATACACTACTTATTTACCTATAGACATCACCTTTTATAACTCTAGAAGCGAGTTCCAAACCTTTCAATTACTTACTTACGGTCCTTGTTCAAGTTTTAGTTTAGCGCTCCCATTCGAACCTAAATATTATGCATTAGATGTAGAGGAAAAAATTCAAGATGCTACAGTAGATAAATATGAATTGATTGGGCAAACAGGCACTACTGATTTTGATCTAGCCAGAGCGGTATTCAATGTTACAGAAATTGGAGATTCCATTCTCATGCATGCTACGCATCATTACATTAAGCCAGATCCAATGCAAACTAAGATTCCTGGTTTACATTTGTCGCCGAATAGATATTGGAGCATAGGTGGTGTGTGGGATGATGATTTTAGCACCGATATAATATTTAGATTCAATGGAAGCAACAATACTACTGATGGATTATTAGATAATGACTTCATAACGAATTCTGAAGATAGTTTAGTGATCCTGTTTAAAGCTAATCCTCAAGACGATTGGTCTATGGCAGATTCATCTGCTTTAAATTCTCAAGGTAGTACGCAAAACAAGACAGGAATATTTACTGTGTATAATGCTCGACAGGGTGATTATGTTCTTGCAATTTATGACAAGCAACAAGCTGACGATACTGAAGGGTTTGTTGAATGTATTTTTACTGGCATATATGACATTAAGCGACTAGAAGAACTTGTGAAAATTTTTCCTATTCCGACCAAGGACACTTTTAAAATAGAATTTCTTGATCAAAACAAGAATAACCTTACCGTGAAGGTTCATCATCTTCTGGGTAATCAAGTTTATAACTCTCGACTTAAACAACATGAGTCTAGTATAGAAATAAGTACAAAAACATGGGCTAATGGGCCATACATTGTAGGTGTATATGATGAGACAAAGCTAGTCTATAGCTCAAAAATAATAGTAGATTAGGGCTTATTCAATAATAAATTGCCTCGAGTATGTTCTATTCTTAGTATGTAGCTCAAGGGTGTAACCACCGGGCGACATGTTTTCTAATTTTACATTAGAAGATCCATCCTCATTTTGGTGAACTAGTTTCCCTTTGTAATTGTACACATAAACACCAAGAATTTCTTCATTAGTCTTTAAGGTAAAAGTTCCCTTGTTTGGGTTAGGAACAATCAACAAGTCATCACTAGGTAATCCATCACGAATTCCTGTAAGCTGATAAGCATATGATACAGATATAGACTTGCAGCCATTCTCGTCAGTTACTAGAACAATATACATTCCACTTTGACTAGGCGTAATCTGAGCTGCATTAGAACCACTCATTGGCACATTGTCTCTATACCATTGATAATTCCAGTTTTGATAAAAATCAGTCTCTAAAGAAGCACCATTTTGTGTAATTAAGGCAGGACTTGGAAGATCGTGAACGATCACCTCTAAAGTATCTGTTTCATATTCTCCAGTTATAAAATCATTCCCTTCTGCAATAAGGTTTTCCGTAGTAGTAGGCGTATAATAGAAACTACTTGAACCGCCATTAACATTTACCCATTGCACATCGATACTATCAGAACCTCCGCTTACAGAAAGAAAAAGAATAATAGAATCTCCTGCACAAATCTCATTTTTATCGGCAACAACTTGAATCTCTAAATCGTAGAAATTATATACTGCTGAGAAGACTTGACAACCCTGAGCGTTGGAAACTAATACTTGATATATTCCTTGCGCAGTAGGCGTATAAGAATCACTAGTCACCGAAATAAGGTTTCCGTCTCGATACCAAGTGTAAAGGTATCCACTCGGAACACTCAATATCCCATTGTTCTCGCTAATCACTACAGATTGAGGAATGTTAGACACATCCACTTGTTTAGTGGCCAATTCAATTTGTCCACTTACTAAATCACTTACCGTTAAGGTATAAGTGGTATTAGTGTTAGGAGAAACCCTTACTGAAGGCCCAATTAAGTTTCCGGGCATCCATGAATAAAGCAAAGTATCCGATCCTTTAAAAACATTCGCTTGGAGGGTTAGGCTATCATGCTCACAAATAAAGGTGTCATTACCTGCATTGATTTGCATGTTTTGTTTAACAATTGAAAAATCATCCACAATCGTTCCTTGAATAGTTAAATGACGACCCCTAATTTCATTTTTGTAAATGTCTAAAACAAGAGAACCACAATTACCCGACCCGGTGTATGAATTAGCCATAACTGGGTGACTGCCAAATATAGTATCGTGAGAACTACCTGAATTTCCAGCTACTGCATAAACTGTTCCTTGGGATACGGCACTAGAGGGGTCTTTAACGTACGCATTTCCTTGAGCTCGATTACCATTTGAATTATCAAGAATCATACTTGTTGCTAGTGAGTTAGAAAGGCCATAATGCCCATGCATTAAGTACGATCGTTCATACACATGGCTATGTCCGCAAATAATCATATCGATATCATAAGATTCTAAAATCGGTACAATTTCTTCTCTCATCATGGTCATTACCAATTCATAAAAATCATCACTGTCATGAGAACCTTTAGTATAAGGAGGTTGGTGCCAATATGCGATTGTCCAATCTTTATCATTCTGAGTTAAGTCATCATGTATCCAATCTTTCATTTGATTAAGAACATTGGAGCTTCCAACTGCAAAGACTTCCGAATTCAAAGAAAGTAAATGGGTATTTCCATAATCGTAAGAATAAAAGATCTCATTTGTAGAAGGGAACCCACCAGCTTCTGCTTGTTCGGGAACATCTACCATGTCATAATAAGGTCCATCGTGATCACCAATACTAGTTAAAGTATAAGGAATTCCTAAAATTCCATTCTGACTCCATACTTCCCCATAATCATGATTACCCGGTGTGGGATAGAAGGGTAACCATGAAAACACATCACTATAACCAGGAAGTGCAAAAACTTTACTTTGATACTCATTGTCTTTACCATTATCATAGGCGTTATCGCCTAACCATAACCATAAATCGGGATCAATATTTTGAGACTTTGTATAGGTGACAAATGATTGCTTTACATCAATCTGACATTGGTTTCCTTTACCGAAATCACCCGTAATCCAAACCCTAATTTCCTTTTCCTCATAAGGAAGAGGGGAAGTAAAAAAGTAATGACTGGAATCAGCCCCTACGATAGTACCATTTACATTTCCTACCGCATAATAATACTTGGTATATGGATTCAAACCAGAAATAAGCATGGTGTGATCAGTTATAGACCCACTAGTGCTTTGCTCTATAGTTAAATTACTAGGGGATGGGCCCAACCAAACCTTGGAAGAAGTTGCTAAATCTGTTCTCCATTTGATAATAATTCCATCACTCGTTTGTGTTTGCATATACGGGCCACGAATAATACTCTGAGCCGAAACTGAAAAGGAAACAAAGGAGAAAAGAAAAATGGATGCGATTCTAAAATAATTCATGGCGTTATTTGCTAGTTGAAAACCCTGCGAAGATAAATAATTTAAGGTAATTAAGATGGAACAAAAATGTTGTAAGTGCATTTAATAGCTTATCTAAAGTGTATAGTTGCAAAGGCAACAAATACAAGTAAAAGAATACGGGGAAATATTTTAACGTTAAACCCAACAGTATTTTCGACAATACTAAATTACCATTGAAAAAATGGTTCTTAGCAATCCAACCTGTCCGTAGTTTAAAACACTAAATCTGTCCGTATGCTTTCAGCTACGGACTATTATGTAGGTAGCATTTGCTACCATTCACGAACCACCAACCTGTCCGTAGTTTAAAACACTAAACCTGTCCGTATGCTTTCAGCTACGGACTATTATATAGGTGGCATTTGCTACCATTCACGAACCACCAATACCAACGTAAACAAAAGGTAGATAAAAACGGGAAGAAGTATATTGAAACTACAAGGTATATTTAATTCACAGATGCGACAGAACCGAGATACATTCGCCTAGGATATTTATACACG
>JBLHMK010000074.1:0-12595 GCA_047621945.1 Flavobacteriaceae bacterium | reverse complement strand
CATCCATTTTAATCAGTTTGTAGTAACTATTCAACCCACCTATACCCGCGCTTTCCAGTATTTCAAGATTAAGGTAGCCTTCCTTATTTATCGCTTCACCCTGAATATCTATCGATAGTATTTCTCCGATGATCATTACCGTATTGTTAACTTGAATAGGAATACTTTCTACGTATTGTAAGCCAATTTTCACTTTAGATTCTGCAACAAAAGGGGCTAGAAAATCATTCAAATATTCTTCTGTAAAATTGCACTCATCGAATTCAGAAATATCTTGATCGAATTTGGCAGAAGTGTAATGGGCTTGAGCTGTTTTTTCGAGTGGAATATGGTTGATCGTATACTGCTTATTTTCTAAAATATTATCATAAGTATCTCTTCGAACGAAACCACTTGGTCTAAGAATAAAGCCAAGATAAGGAGGGTTACTTCCCAAATGAACCACAGAACTAATAACAGCTAGGTTGGATTGCCCGTCATTAGATTTTGTACCAATCAAATTGCCTGGCTTTATGCCAGTAACTGAATTGATTAGATTGAGCCGTTTAATTTTTGGTAAATCAGCGATGTCCTGTTTGTTAAAGTTCATAATTTAGTATTGAATTTCTTTTTTACATTTTTTCCAAAAAGCAAAGAACGAAGGATAATATCCCTTTACCGAACAAAGCCAATCTCGATCATCAGGGACTCCCTTGTAGTTTACATTTAGTGGATGCTCTTTAAAGTAAACTTCATTAGGAGATAAGCTAGCTTGTAAAGTGTCAAAATCACCTATGAAAATTTGTAGTCCAGGAATATTGTTTCCTAGCTTTAGGATGAAATCAATACTTTGCTTGCTCATCGGATATTCTCTCAATCGATTGGGATCTAAAAGCAATATTCGATTGGCTTTCTCTTTAGCTCTCCATAGAGGATCTAGGTTGTATTCGTTATAAATGAGGGTTACTTGCGAATGGTCTAGCTCAAATGAATTTGGCTTTGGTAAGTTAATCTCAAAGCTAGGCACAGCTGTTTGCTCCAATACGGATGGACAAGCCATAGTGGCGATCTCTTCGTAACCTTTGTCAAGAAATGTACCTTCTTGGGTACTATTAAAGTACTTGTTAATGTTCTCTTGGTTAGCGATATATTTTTTGTTGGAGTTTGTTCCGGCAACCCATTGCCAGCTCAAGGAATTACTTGCCCAATCTGCATCAAGCAGATAATAATACATCCATTTAGCGGGTAAGTTCCAATGACTTTTACCATTGTTGCAGGCTAGAGCAGCAAGATACATTCGCATGTGGTTATGCATATACCCGGTTTCTTTTAACTGTCGAATGGCCTTGTCAACTTCTTCTATCCCAGTTTCGCCTTGCAAAATGGCAACTGGTATCTGATCATGAAGAACATCGCTTTGTTTGTTTTTGAAGTCTTCATTAATAGACTCTCCTTTACTAACCCATATTTGTTGCCAGTAATCGCGCCAAGCTAATTCTTGAACATACTTTTCAATTTTGGCAAACGGATAGTTTTTTTCTTTGAGATGTTCGAATACCAAACGAGTAGAAATGACTCCCCTTGATATATATGGAGACAAGTAACTTAACGCTCCATTTTTGAAATTTCGTGTTTTTGCATATGTAAGCGGATTAAACCTTTCGAGCTGCTTAATTATTTGCGTATAGGAATGAGCGAAAGTCAACGTTTGGATATTTTGTTATGGCTAATATTTTTTTGCCGAGTACATTTGAATCGAGTCATCTCATCTGATCTTTTCTTCAAGTGCTTGGAGCTAACCCGACTATTCACTCTTTTACGCCAAAGTTTAAAGCTCTTTTCTTTAAGATTGTTGCGCATTAATCGAATCACCTCTTGCTCCGCTAGATTGAATTGAAATGCAATGGCTTCAAATGGTGTTCGATCTTCCCAAGCCATTTCAATAATGCGATCGATGTCTAATGTGCAAAGCTTAATATGAGTGGACATAAACTTATATTTTTAAGGATGACATTCCTCCATCTACATGAATAATCTGTCCTGTAATCCATCCTGCTTTATCTGAGAGTAAGAACGCCGCAGTTTGCGCGATATCTTCGGGTTCACCAACTCGTTTGAGTGGATGACGCTGTGCGTTGGCTTCTTTCTTTTCTGGTTTGTCTAGCATCTTGGATGCTAGTGGGGTATCAGTTAAGGATGGTGCTATAGCATTCACTCGAATAGTAGGTGCAAATTCGGCAGCCAAAGATTTAGTTAGCCCCTCTATAGCTCCTTTGGAAACGGCTACTTGAGAATGGAAATTGAAACCTGATTGAACGGCCACCGTCGAAAACAGGACTATAGAAGCATTCTTAGCTTTTTTTAATGCTGGGAAAGCGGCTTGTATAATTTGAATAGCTCCAACAACTTGCAACCTGAAATCATCAACGAAAGCTTCACCTTTAATTCGTTTAAAGGGGAGAAGATTAATGCTACCTGGGCAGTATACTAGCCCATCTAATTCATCAGGAATGAAACTAAGATCCAGCTCTTGAGTTACATCCAAATGATGATAGCTTATGTTGTTGCTAGAAATTGGGGTATTGTTATAGGTGCCTATGACCTGATGTCCTTCTTCAGCTAGATGTTCAGCTAGTGATTTTCCTATTCCAGAAGAGGCTCCAATAATGAGATAATTTTTCATAACTATGAAACCACCGAAACTTAGTATTTGTTTAACTAAGCTTTTGTTAAGCTCTCTACTTCATGTTTCAATGCGGTGTTCATTTTTTCAAAGTCCTTTATTGTTTTTGTTTTTAAAGTAGATTGAAACAAGGGCACAAGCAACCCAGTGAATTTCTCATTGTGAATGAAAGTCGTTTCGCCCTTTTCATTTTCTTTCAAATGGAAGGAATGGTATCCATCGAATATTCCCTTAAGGAAAAGTTTTCCTTGCCAAGCGAATTCTTTTTCTTTAATATTTCGAATGACTTGTGGTGTAAATTTCATGGAGTTCCCTTTAGATGGAGAAAGGAGAACTTCTAAATTTTGATGAGTTGAATCACTATACTTTATCAGAGTAATGAAAGGATTCCATTTAGGGTAGTTTTCAAAATTCATCAATGTTTCCCATACTTGCTTAGAAGAGGCTTGAATTTTTATTGTTGTGCTAATCGTTGTCATAATATATCTTTTATGATGTAAAATTGCACCTTTCAATTAGTGGAAGACTTGATATAGATCAAGAAGTACTTTGCTTTTTTCTAATTCTACTTAAGGTTTCTGGAGTCATACCTAGCAATGAGGCTAGATATTGCAAGGGTACTGAACTTATTAAATCTGGATAAAGAGAAGAAAAAAGGAGGAATCTTTCTTCTGCATTCATGGCTAGATGAGAAAATACGCGGCTTTCTAGAGTTGCAAAGCACTTTGCAATAAACAACTTCTCCATCTCGTTCCACCTTGGAACGAAAGAAGCTATTTTTTTATAATCGGTTTTAGAAATACTGAAAACATTACAATCTTCTATAGCCTGTATATTCCATCTAGACGCTTGTTCAAACAAGAAACTAGAAATTTCAGTAACAAAGGAATTTGTGCCTGAAAGCCATTGGGTAATTTCTTTGTCCTCGTAGTTAGAATAGATTCTGAAAATACCACTAGAAACAAAGGAAAGTTCGTTGCAATAGTTGTTTTCTTTTACAAGAAATTCGCCCTTTTTAAATGTTTTGGCATGAAACAACTTTTGAATCTGCTGACCTTCCTTTAAAGAAATGGGTCCGAAATAATTTTCTATGTACAGATGAAGATTCAGCGCTTAAGGTTTTACCACCATCTTAGCTAGAGAAACTAAGAAGCGCTTCATTACTTTTCCTTTCTTACCTTTCTTTTTTCCATTCTTGATGCTGTCAAAAAAGAACTTAGCATTCATCAAAGAAAATAAGGCACATTTGTTATGTCCGTACTTATCTCCTCCGCTTCTTAAAATGATTCGCTTAGCTCCATTTGCTTTCATTGCATCATGGGCAACAAAGGCATTCTTGTAAGTAACTTGTTCATCATTTTTGCAATAACAAAGCATCATCGGGCTTTCAGGTTTCCAATCGTAATTGTTGTTTTTTTCTAAGTATCTGGTAAAGATGAAATCTGGATTATTTTTAAATTCTTCCACCAATTCGTCAATAATCATGTCTGCTGGAACTTCTGGTAATAAAGCAGAAACATCTCTTAACTTATGGTCGTGATTAACTTGCTCTTTGATAATGGTTTTATAAGGTTCTTTAAAAATTTCATAAATATCGCCCTCCCACATGTGATATTGTTCTTCTAAAGAAAGCAGTAAATAAGGAAGGTAAGCTTGATGATTATATTTTTCAAACATCACAGCGGCTTGCACACCAGTCATGTCGTAAGCGCCACTCATAGGAGCTGATGCAGTAACTGTGAATTCTGAGCTGTATTCTTCTTGAATCTTTTTGTGAGCAGCCATAGCCGCATGGCCACCTTGAGAGTAGCCCGTTAAGAAAAGTTGATGATTGGTAACTAGGGAAAGTTCTTTGTTCAATTCTCGAATAGCTCTTAACATATCGATGTTAGCAAAGGCCTCACTTTCTGCTATTTGGTATAAGTGTGTTTTTTCTCCTTTTCCTAAACCAATATAATGAGGATAAGCTGAAAGGTATCCATCAGTAGAGAAGGCTATACAACCCACTTGGAGTCCTTTTAGACCAATAGTCATTTCTTTTTTTAATTGGGTGCCATGATTCATCACCATTATAGGTAGTGGTTCATTACAATCAATAGGAACATAATAAAAAGCAGAAGCTAAAATTTCTGTGCCATCGTGCCATCTAGTTTTGTAAATTATTTCATAAGCATCAACAGAATAGTTAACAGGAGAAATGAATTCCTTAATCTTATTTTCTTTCCATTTAGCTTTTAACTCTTCCTTAGAAAAACTTGCTTGCTTTTCATAGCTAACTAAGAATTCATTGGCTGAAGCAAATTGAATAATAAACGTAAAAAATAGAATTGCAATGGATTTATACATGGTGTTTTTAAAATTTCGACTAAAGATAATAAATCTAAGCTGATATTACACCGCTTCCAAGAAGTTCATTTTTAGCATACCAAGCTACAAACTGACCTGCTGCAATACCTTTTTGGAAATTCCGAAACTGCACGTAAAGACCATCCTTTTTTTGTATCAATTCACAAGCCTCAAGAGGCTGGCGGTATCGAATTCTAGCTTGACAACTGATGCTTGCATTCTCCGCTAAGGCTAAGCCCTCTTGGAGCCAATGAATCTCTTCGATTTCCACCTTCAAAACCTTGCGTAAAAGTCCAGGGTGAGTTTCCCCAAGGCCTACAAAAATGGTATTCGTTTTAGTGTCTGTGGCAATAATAAAAAGGGGCAGAGTCGTTCCACCAACACCAAGTCCTTTTCGCTGACCGATTGTGAAGTAATGAGCGCCCTGATGTTTTCCTACAACCTTGCCATCATCTTCCATGTATTTATAAGATTGTGCTAAATAGCGTAGGTCTGAATTTCCCCAGTCTTTCTCATACATAGGGTGAGAAGATGGAATCTCAATGATCTTACCTTCTTTTGGCTTGAGTTGTTGCTGTAAGAACTCTGGAAGGCGAACTTTGCCAATAAAACAAAGGCCTTGAGAATCTTTCTTTTCGGCCGTTACCAAACCCTGTTCTGCCGCAATTTTACGTACTTCACTCTTTTCTAGATGCCCTATCGGAAACAAGGCTTTAGCCAATTGGTCTTGACTTAATTGACACAAGAAATAGCTTTGGTCTTTTTTCTTATCTGCACCAGCTAACAAGTGATGAATAGTCTTCCCTTCTTTCTCGTCTGTAGTTTTTTGACAATAATGACCAGTAGCAACATAATTTGCCCCGAGCTGCATGGCCTTCTCAAGGAAGAGGTCGAACTTCACTTCTCGATTACATAGGATATCAGGGTTCGGTGTTCTTCCAGCCTCATATTCATTGAACATGTAATCTACAATTCGTTCTTTGTATTCTTCGCTAAAATCAATAACATGAAATGGGATTCCTAATTTTTCTGCTACTAAAAGAGCATCATTACTGTCCTCGACCCATGGACACTCTTCAGAGATAATCACTTCGTCATCGACCCAGTTTCTCATGAAAATAGCGATAAGCTCATAGCCTTGCTGCTGCAATAAGTATGCTGCAACACTGCTATCTACGCCTCCCGATAAACCAATTACTACTCTTTCTGACATTGGCGCGAAGATACGACACGAAATTTGTAGCTTTGTTAGATTAGCTTATTATTTTATGTTAACACAGACGACTTTTACTTGGATTTGGATAGCCATTGCGGTAATCACCTTTTTTTATCTGCTTTTTTTCCGCACGGCTCCTTACGGAAGACATTCTTCTGAAAGTTGGGGTCCTACAATAAGTAATCGAGTAGGATGGATAATGATGGAGTTGCCAGCATTATTACTTTTCCTTTTTTTCTATATTCAAGGTTCGACTTATGTCTCACAAGGGGTGCTGGTGTTTGTCGTGGCTTGGTGCGTGCACTACTTCATTCGATCTGTTGTTTTTCCATTAAGAATAAAAACAACGGGGAAAAGAATGCCGGTGATAATCATGTTTTCTGCAATTTGTTTTAATGCAGTGAACACCTATCTGATTGCAAGTTATTTAGCGGCAAATGCGGAGCGCTATACCATGGATTGGTTTGGCTCATGGCAGTTTATTCTGGGTTTTAGCTTATTTCTTATTGGATTTGGAATTAATCAATATAGTGACTACTTGTTGATCCATCTCCGTGATCCGGGAGAAACAAACTACAAAATCCCTAATGGCTTTTTGTTTAGATTTATCTCCTGTCCAAATCTCTTTGGAGAACTTGTTGAGTGGCTTGGATTCGCTATTATGACATGGTGCTTGCCGTCTTGGGCGTTTTTTGCCTGGACTTTTGCCAACTTAGTGCCAAGAGCTATTGCTCATCACAAGTGGTATTTAGATAAGTTTCCCAATTATCCCAAAGTGCGAAAAGCCATCTTTCCGTTTATTTGGTAAGGTTTAATTACAAGAGATAGTAATGGGCTCAGACTTAAATTTGTTTGAGTAGTTTCCTGCATAGTCAACTATCACAATTTCAAAAATAAGTTCTTGTGTCGGAGGGCAAGGGTCGTCACCGCATTTACATTCAACAGATGGAATGACAATTTCAACTTCTCCTGAAATGGCTTTAATGTTCCCCTCAGGTTCTAAGTCCGGTAATATCAAGGCCCCATAGCAGGTGTCTCGATTATCAATATAGAAGCATGAATAGTAAGGGTCCAAGTAACACGCCGTTTCTCCCTCGAACTCACAAAATGAAGTACAAGAAGTAACATCAGTTCGCTCTCTTCCTAGATCACCGTCGCCATCGGTAAATCCAAAAGTCACGGTAAGACTATCAAAATTATTGACTTCAGTCTTCGAAACCTCAACAAATGTGATTGCCGGCTCATTCGGATATTCCGGTTCTGAGACACATGCAGCTATGAATGTTAATAATAGCCCGAGGACAAATGGTGTAAATATCTTTTGCATCTTAACTTTACAAAAATAACTATTTTTTGAGTAAAAAAGTATAATGACTACTATTGATATTTTTGCGGCCGATGATAACTTTGAAGCAAAGGCTTTAGGAATATTTCGTTTTCAAGCCTATGAAAATGAAATATATAGCGCATACATTAAACATCTAGGAGTGGAAGTTGAATCGGTCCAATCTTTAGAAGAAATCCCTTTTCTGCCAATTGAATTTTTCAAAACTCAACGCGTGGTTTGCAATAATCTTTCTATTGAAAAGGTGTTTAAAAGTAGTGGGACGGGAGGAAATAGAAGTATACATTACATTGTTGATACTTCACTCTATGAAGCAAGCTTTATTTTAAATTTTGAACGAGAGTTTGGTTCATTGGATGAAATTTGTATACTGGGCTTATTGCCTAGTTACCAGGATAATCCAGATTCTTCCTTATTGTTTATGATGAATGAGCTAATTGAAAGAACGCATGCCAATGGAAGTCAATATTTGGCTGCTAAAGATCCTAAATTGCTAGTAAAACTGAAGAAAGCGAATCAATCGAAATTGAAAACTGTTTTGGTGGGCGTTAGCTTTGCATTGCTTGACTTGGTTGAAAGTCAAGAGCTAGATTTGAGCAATTTGATTGTCATAGAAACGGGGGGAATGAAGGGGCGAAGGAAAGAAATAACAAGAGACGAACTGCACACAACTTTAAAAAATAAACTAAAGCTTCAACAAGTGTATTCTGAATATGGTATGTGTGAATTGTTAAGCCAAGCTTATTCAAAAGGGGATGGAATTTTTACTAGCCCTCCTTGGATGAGAGTATTAACTAGACCATTGGAGGAGCCTTTCAGTAAAATGGTAGAAGGAAACAATGGAGTAGTGAAAATTATAGATTTAGCCAATATTTATTCTTGTTCTTTTATTGAAACTTCTGATTTAGGGAAGGTATATTCAGATGGGTCTTTTGAGATATTGGGAAGAGTAGATCATGCTCAATTGAGAGGTTGCAATCTAATGATTCAATAAAAGACTAAATCAATAGTTGTCTTTCTAGCTTAGCCTTTTCCCCAGTATTTCCCAAAAGTTGATAAACCTCAATTAATTGATAGACAATCCTTTGAATAGCTGAGTGTTGTAGAGATACTTGGCAACTATACGCTTCCTGTAATACAGGTATGGCTTGCTTTGCTTTGCCTTGTTTAATAAGAATACTGGCAATATTAGCGGAGGTTTCAATATACCAAACCAGATACCCCAATTCTTTACTTTCTTTTCTAGCTTTCTGTAAGTATTGTATGGCTTGAATCATATTCTTTTGACCTAGAAAGTAACTACTAAAACTTCGATTCAATTGAATATTAATTTGTGGAGATTGATAGATTTTTTGAAGCTTAGCTATTTTTTGAAGAATTTCAAATTGCTTGTGCGATCGATTCAGCTTTCCAAGTATTTCTGTTGCCTGTAGTAGAAGGTCAAGATATATGACCCGATGAAAACTATTTTTTAAAGAAAGCTCTTGTAAGGCAGAAACAAGAACATGTAAACTTTTCGGGGATTCTCCAAATTGAAGAACCATGCAGGCAATTGACTTTTTTAACTTCGCGTTTGCATAAGGGCTCTTAGTCTCAAGGTAGTTGCAGTTATCAAAGTAGCTTAAGCCATTTTCAATATCCCCCAGAGATAAGTAGTTCTTCCCAATTTCAATGTATGCCTTAAACAAATAGTCCTGATTTTTGAATAGCTTAAAAGTGGCAATGCATTGATTTAAAAGGTCGTTCGATTTGAATACATCTCCTTGCGCACTTAAGGCTAGGGCTAAATAGTATTTTGCTTGTGCAATCTCTATAGATTGGAAAAAATGCTTAGTTGGGTTAATCTTTATGGTGAGATCTTCAATCATTTTTTGAAGATTCCCCTTCGAGTTATATTCAAACTCTAGTTGAAGTGGATGTCCTTTCATTAGCTTTTTTTTTATTACAAAAAGAGCAAGGTAAACTCATCGGGTATGCTATATTCGTATGATGAAATTGGTAAATGCCTACAATAATTTCTTTCAACGATATTTTCCAAGCCCACTAAGTATTGCTATTCTTCTTAGTGTGTTGAGTTTTTTATTAGCCTTTGTCTTTACTCAAGGTACTGGATCTTATGCCTCATATATTGGTGAATTAGCGGGGTACTGGTTTGAGGGAGTGTTTAAGTCTTCTCTATTAGAATTTACTGTTCACATGATGCTCATACTTGTATTGGGGCATGTTATCGCCTTATCTAAACCGGCTAAGCGAGTTATTGATTTTGTACTTTCTTATTGCACGAATACCGCAAGGTCAGCTTTACTAGTGAGTCTCTTAACCATATTGGTATCGTTCTTTAATTGGGGGTTTGCACTAATTTTTGGGGCAATTTTTGCGAGGAAAGTTGGAGAAAAATTTCAACGTGAACAACGGGTATTGAATTATCCTTTAGTAGCGGTGGCCGCTTATGTTGGAATGATGGTTTGGCATGGAGGGCTATCCGGTTCAGCTCCTTTAACAGTAGCAGGTGCAGCCCATACTTATGTCAATGAGATTGGAGTGATTGGTCTGGAAAAAACTATTTTTAGCCAACTAAATATTTTTAATTCAATTTTGATTGTTGCCGTGGTCCCTATGTTTTTCTACTTTATAGGAAAAAAGGGGATAAGCGAATCGATTCCAAAGATTCACTTCTTGAATGAGAAGGTAAACAAGGATTCAGCGTATTCATTACCGGCCGAGCGTTTGGAAAATTCATCTTTAGTGGGAGGGCTTTTCGGTGGAGTGTTAATTCTGTATTTCATTTTTCTCTCTTGGCAAAAAGTTAGCATGGGGCTTAGTTTTTTAAGCCTTTTAAACCTGCAAAGCACTAATTTATTGTTGTTGGGTTTGGCTTTTTTCTTGCAAGGGAGTATTCGTAATTTTTTGGGAGCAGTAAGTGAAGCGATTGGAGATGTTAGTGGCATACTTATTCAGTTCCCTTTGTATTTTGGAATAATGGGAATCATCCAAGGTAGCGGTTTGGCTGGACTTATAGCCAACATGTTTACCCAACTATCAAACGATGTCACCTTGCCTATTTTCACCTTCTTAAGTGCTGGGATATTAAATGTTTTTGTTCCTAGTGGTGGCGGGCAATGGCAAATTCAGGCACCTATCATTATTGAATCAGCGGCAAAAAGTGGAGTGGAAATACAGAAATTGATAATGGCAATGAGCTACGGGGACCAATTGACTAATATGCTTCAGCCATTTTGGGCTTTACCTTTACTGGGTATTACTCAGCTCTCAGCAAAAGATATCCTTCCTTATTGTTTGTTGGTTTTCTTAGTAGGATTTTCAATCTTCACATTGACCTTGCTAGTTTTTTAGAATTTGTAGAAAAAAAAAGAGATATTTGCAACTCAATTGCAATAAGAAATGTTTAACATTCATGAAATCTAAAACAGTTACTCCCCATCAACACGATCATAGAGGAATGAAATTGACGCTCTTTCTTTCTACTTTGTGCTTGATTCATTGTATTACTTTTCCTATCCTTATTGTGTTAATGCCGGTGTTTAATATTGCTTTTCATCCACCAGAATGGATTGAGTATGTGTTACTCGGGTCAACAGCGGTTTTGGGATATTACTCCATGCGACATGGGTTCTCCTTGCATCATCATGCAAGGTATCCAGTGCTGTTATTTACAATAGGAATATTTGGAGCCTTTGGTATTCACTTGATTTTCCATCATTCTTTGAACGCTTGGCTAATTGCCGGAGAAGTATTCTTCGCAATACTGATTGCACTATCTCAGATTATAAATTATAGATTGACCAATACGAATGCTTGCACAAGCGCTCATTAAAATTCAGCTATGAGCCTACTTAAAACTTCAAGATCTACTCAGGCCAAGAAATCAATCCTTGATTTAATTGAACAATCATCAATCGCATTAACTCACGCTGATATTCAAGAGCAGTTAGATGGCTTGTGCAACCGAGTGACTATTTATAGAGTGCTTGATCGCTTACTTGAAGAAGAAATGATTCATAAGCTTATTGATATGGATGGTATAACCAAGTATATGGCTTGTATTGAATGTGAAGATGAACATGAACATGCTCACCATCACGTCCATTTTTCCTGCCAGCAGTGTGGACAGCTGTCCTGCTTGCATCATGTAGTGCCTACGTTTAAACTTCCTAAAGGTTATCAAATTGAAGAAGTGAACTTTACGATAAGTGGCTGTTGCCCGAACTGTAAAGTTACTTAGCTTCTAAAATTACAAATAGTTCGTTTTCCTTTCTTGGTCCTATGGAATTGTGTGCGGTCTCCATAGTCTTAATATGAAATTTTTCTTGAAACAATTCTAAGTACTCCTGCTTGTCTCCGCCAAAAGGAGGGTGTTCCGTATTCAAGGGAATCTGAAATAATAAGCCCGCTAGTTTTCCTTTTTCGCTTAAAATGTCATGCATTTTATCCACATAGTTCTTTCTGAGACTCGGCTTTAAGGCACAAAAGAAGGTCTGTTCGATAATTATGTCAAACTTCTCTTCAATTTCAAAAAAGTCCATAACATAGAGATTCCTTTCTGGAAAGTCAACAATTCTTTCTTGCAAATTGAGGATGGCTTGTTCTGCCCAATCTACTACGAATACCCGTTTAAAGCCTTGTTTATGAAGATATTCTGCTTCGTATGCATTGCCAGCACCAGGGACGAGGATCTTGAGTTCCTTATTAGTGAGTTGATCAATATACGCTTTGAGAGGGGGAGAAACTTCCCCTAAATCCCAAGCTGTACTATTTTCTAGATAGCGGTTTTGCCAATATTGCATATTATTTCCATCCATAAAAGAAAACTTGAATTAAAACGTTATAACTTTGTATTTTAAAAAAAACACCAAGAAATCATGAGCGAAGCTAACAAGAGTTCGAAAAAAACGGTCTATTTAGTAATTATATTTTTACTACTACTTATAAACTTAGTAGGTGCCTATTATCTATTTAAAGGTCAGCAAGATCTAGAAGTTACACAAACAGAAGTGGGTGACTTAAA
>JBLHMK010000073.1:0-12656 GCA_047621945.1 Flavobacteriaceae bacterium | reverse complement strand
TGGAATAGACATACCTTATCTTTTCTGGTTGGACACTTAATTGCTTTATCCAGCCTTCTAGTGGTTTGGCTACTTTTTTATCGTTTGCAAAGATGAGTACATTCATAAAGCATTAAAAATAAGAAAACTTCATAAGAAATCACGATCTAGTTATTTTTATTAATATGCTTTTCAAAAGTATTAAACGGAGTTGGAATTACTTACAAAGGCGAAGGAAGTGTATATTTGCGGGGTGCTAAAATATAAAAAGCCCCACCGAAGTAGGGCTTTTTCCAAACCAAACCAACAATATGAATTATTGATGACACAAATTTATGCACGCATTGTCACTTGTTGAACTCTTTGTTTCCGAAACGGTATTATTTCATACTGAATCGGGACATACAGAAATGAAATGGAAAACAGTATGAAAATTAAACCTGCCCTGCCCAAAGGAATGAGGGATTTTTTGCCAAATGATGTTAGCAAAAGGCAATACATTATCCAAACGATCAAAGATGTCTTCTTGCTCTTTGGTTTTCAGGCAATTGAGACCCCCGTAATGGAAAAACTAAATACCTTAACAGGTAAGTATGGGGAAGAAGGAGATAAACTTTTGTTTAAAGTCCTTAATTCAGGCGACTATCTTAAAAAAGCAGATAAAAATGTTATTGACGCTGGTGACTCTCGAAAATTGACATTTCAAATTGCAGAGAAAGGACTTCGTTATGATCTTACGGTTCCCCTTGCTCGATTCGTTGTGCAACACCAAAACGATATTAGTTTTCCTTTTAAACGCTTCCATATAGCTCCAGTTTGGAGAGCAGATAGACCGCAAAAAGGACGATATCGAGAATTTTATCAATGTGATGCGGATGTCATAGGTAGCCCTAGCCTCTATAATGAAGTGGAATTGATGCAAATGTATGCTCAAGTATTTGATGAATTGGGACTCAAAGTCTCCATCAAGTATAATAATAGAAAAATACTTCTAGGTTTGATGCAAGCGATTGGCTTGATGGATAGAGAATTGGAAGGAATAGTAGTTCTAGATAAATTGGATAAAATTGGACTGGAAAACGTATGTGATGAGTTGAATAAACTTGGGGTAGAGGAATCTAGTTTACAGCTTTTTAAGCAAGTGATTTCTACGAATGACATTAGTTTACTACCTGATTCAGATCTGCTAAACAATGGCAAGGAAGAGCTTTCTTTTTTGATTAACGCTAAGGTCGCAAATACCGAGTTGGATTTATCCTTAGCAAGAGGATTAGATTATTATACAGGAGGAATCTTTGAAGTAGTAAGTACTGAATATGAAATGGGGAGCCTTGGTGGAGGTGGGAGATATGATAACTTGACTGAAATGTTTGGAAAGGCTGATTTGACTGGTGTAGGAATTTCCTACGGCTTAGATCGAATTTATGATGTAATGGAAGGACTTGATCGTTTCCCTGAAACCATAAATGCTAGTTCTGATGTGTTATTTGTACACTTTGATGCTGCAGGTCAAAACTATGCTTTCGACGCCTTACAAAGAGTTCGCGCTGCTCAAATCTCAGCGGAGATGTACCCCGATCAAGCAAAGTTTCCGAAACAAATGAAATACGCCAATGACAAAGGCATCCCTTATGTAGCGATTGTTGGAGATAATGAAGTACTAAAGGGAACAATTATGTTGAAAAACATGGAAACGGGCACTCAAGAAGAAAAGACGATAGAAGAAATGATTCAGTTATTAAAATCTTTTAAATAAATGGCTATTCAAATTTCACATAGGGCTATTCAAATAGATGATATTGCCAATATATTAATAAGTAAAGAAGAGTTAACCTTATCAGAAGAGGCCAGCCAGGCTATATTAAAATGCCGGAAGTACCTAGATGAAAAGATTAATGAAGAGGGCGCTAAATATTATGGGGTAAACACTGGGTTTGGTTCTCTTTGTGATGTTGAAATTTCCAAATCTGAAATCAATCAGTTACAAGAAAATTTAGTCATGTCGCATGCCTGTGGAATGGGAGATGAGGTTCCGCAAGAGATTGTTAGAATTATGTTGTTGCTTAAAATTCAATCACTGTCTTATGGTCACTCTGGAGCTGCTATTGAAACAGTTGAGCGATTGATAGCTATGTTTAATGAAAATGTTCTGCCAGTAGTCTACACTCAAGGGTCCTTAGGAGCTAGTGGTGATTTAGCTCCATTGGCTCATATCAGTTTACCCTTATTAGGGAAAGGTGAGGTTCGGCTTAATGGGGAAAAAATGAAAGGGGAATCTTTAGAGAATACCCTGGGATGGAAACCTTTACAATTGCAATCTAAAGAAGGATTGGCCTTGTTGAATGGAACACAATTTATGTCAGCGTATGGCGTCTATTTGTTGTTAGAGGGAAAGAAAATTATGCATAATAGTAATTTGATTGCAGCGATGTCCATAGATGGTTATGATTGTCGAATTGAACCGTTCAATGCCTTAGTACATAAAATACGACCACATCATGGACAAATCACTACCGCTGAAGCTATCCTAAATAATCTAAAGGACAGCCAAATAGCTAACCAAGAGAAGAGTCAAGTTCAAGACCCTTATTCTTTTAGATGTATCCCTCAGGTTCATGGAGCCAGTATGGATACCATGGATTATGTGGAAAGAGTAATAACTACAGAAATTAATAGCGTTACTGATAATCCGAATGTGTTTCCAGAGGAAGATGAAATTATTTCTGCCGGAAATTTTCATGGACAACCTCTTGCATTGGTTTTAGATTTCTTAAAATTAGCTCTGGCTGAGTTGGGGAATATCAGTGAACGAAGGGTTTATTTGTTGCTGTCCGGTAATAGAGGATTACCCGTATATCTTAGCCCAAAGCCTGGTTTACATTCAGGGATGATGATTCCGCAGTATACAGCTGCTTCGATTGTTTCTAAGAATAAACAATTGTGCACACCTGCTTCTTCAGATAGTATTCCAAGTAGTAATGGACAAGAGGATCATGTAAGTATGGGTGCGAATGGAGCCGTGCAATGCTTAGAGATCTTAGACAATGTGAAAAGCATTATAGCTATTGAGCTAATGACAGCTGCTCAAGCATTAGATTGTAGAAAGCCATTAAGAAGTTCTACAAAAATAGAAGCTGTCCTTAATTCCTATAGAAAGGAAGTGACTAAACTAGATGAGGATAGAGTATTATATACTGATATCCAAACTACCAAAAGCTTTTTAAATCACTTGATTATTAAGTAATTACGGAAGAAAATAAATACACAGTCGATGAAGGCCATCGTTATTTTGGCGTAGAATTCAATAATAGAATATTTGCCATTGCAGGGAAGAAAGAACTTACTGAAGATGACAAACTAGAACTAGTGTCATGCGCCTATGCCGTCCTATTACATTGGTAAAAATTCTCGGGACACCAAGCAGCTAATATACAAAGAGGATAATATATGCTAGCGAAAGCTCATGCTCTTGCTGAGGACTTAGCGCGTGCGTATAAATTTGCTTTGAAGTGCTTTAATTTCACTACAACACACCAGAGTGAAATGAAAGATTTTGATATGGCCTATAGTCATGAAATGAGGGCAAGGGTTGGAGCATTACTAGGTGATCAAGAGAGGTTTGACAAACACTATACGATAGTCAAATTGATACCTCAGATAGAGAAAGAGGGCGATTGTAAATGGCTTAAAGAAGATTTAAAAGGTGGAAACTGGTTTGGAATGGCTTAGGTAGTATAAAGTTGTAAACCAGACACAGTAAAAACTACATATTGTAATTATACAAAACAAAAAAGGCTTCCGTGAGGAAGCCTTTTTTAAATATATTAATCACTAACTCTTACTTCTTTTTACCTTTGCCAATAGAGCCACGCATGTCTGTATCCGCTTTGATGTTTTCGAATTTATAGTAATCCATAATTCCCATATTACCGCTTCTAAATGCTTCGGCGATAGCCAGTGGGATTTCAGCCTCAGCTAAAACTACTTTAGCACGAGCTTCTTCAGTCTTAGCTTTCATTTCTTGCTCTTCAGCAACAGCCATTGCTCTTCTTTCTTCAGCTCTTGCTTGTGCAACGTTTTTATCTGCATTTGCTTGATCAATTTGAAGTTCCGCACCGATATTTTTTCCAACATCTACATCCGCAATATCAATAGATAAGATTTCAAAAGCAGTTCCTGCATCTAAACCTTTTCCTAATACCGTTTTTGAAATAGAATCAGGATTTTCTAGTACTTGCTTATGAGAGTCTGCAGATCCAATAGAACTTACAATACCTTCACCAACACGCGCTAAAATAGTTTCTTCACCTGCACCACCAACTAATTGCTTAATATTGGCTCGCACGGTTACACGGGCTTTAGCAACTAACTGAATACCATCTTTGGCAACAGCAGCAACTGGCGGTGACTCAATAACTCTTGGATTAACACTTAATTGAACAGCTTCAAGAACATCTCTACCAGCCAAATCAATTGCTGTTGCATCTTTGAATGATAAGTCAATATTTGCTTTGTCGGCAGAAATCAAAGCGTTAACCACTTTAAGTACATTACCACCAGCTAAATAGTGAGCTTCCAGAAAATCCTTTTCAACTGGAATACCCGCTTTTTGAGCTGTAATCATTGCATTAACAATAATAGACGGTGGAACCTTTCTCAGTCGCATGGCTATCAAGCCAGGGATTTTAATAGGCACTCCAGATGCGATAGCCGCAATCCACAATCCTACAGGGACGAAGTAAAGAATAAAAAATAGAAAAAATATAGCCATTAATATGGCCAATACAGGTAGTGCAAACATTATACTTGATTTAAGGGTTTAACAATAATTTTATTTTGATTGATTTTAATCACTTGAATATCTTGATCTTTAACGATGTAGTTGCCGTTGGAGAAAACTTCCATTTTTTCATCATTGAAAAAGGCTTTCCCATTGGGCTTAATATCAGTAAAACTCTTACCGATATCTCCAACTTTCACATTGGCTTCAAACTCATTCACTTTTCCGCTTAATTCCTTTTGTAATGAAAAGTCACCTTCTTTCATTAGTTTTTTTCCGGCAAAAAAGAAAATCATAAAAACGGCAAAACCTATAATGATGCTGAGGTGACCGTAATTAGTGCCTAATAATTTGTAACTAAAAATGACAGCAAGTACAACAGCAATGCCACCCATAATACCAAAAAATGTGGTTCCAGGAATTACGAATATTTCTAAAAAAATAAATACGATTCCCAAGAAAAGTACAAATGAAACAAGCGCTAAGTTCATAGAGTTTTAACTAATTATTCTAAAGGTAACTTTTAATTTGCTCTTTTTAAAATTACATGGGTAACTGTTTCACCTTCCCCTGCAGTATAATGGAAAATAGTCTCCTCAGACTGAACGATGTTAAGCACAATCGCTTCACCCATATTCTCCTTGTCAGTTAGCAATAACTGTTCACCTTCTAACTCCCACGTTCCACTTTGACTCAAACCAGTTACTTCTATAGAATAGGTTTTGTCCGCATTAAAAGAATATATAGGATCTCCTAATTCATTAGCGGTAATTTCATCTTCTGCCAGTTTCAAGCTTACTAACTCCCAAGACCCCACAAAAGCTGGCGTGTTTTGACAGGCTATGAAAATGAAGAAAAAACATAAAAAGAGTAACTTTTTTAATAATCGCATAAGTAATGATTTAAGGCTTTCAAAATTATAGAAGTATGTTTGCATTTTATAGGAAATACAAGTTTAAATTTGTTCTTAATGAAAATTAACTTTCTCACCGTAGGTAAAACTTCATACCCTTTTGTGAAAGAGGGCTGTGAACTCTATTTTAATCGCCTTAAGCATTATACTAAGTTGGAAGAAATTGTGGTGGAAGATGTAAAAAAAGCATCTAAATTATCCAATGAGCAGTTAAAACAAAAGGAAGGTGAAAAAATATTGGTGAAGTTAAATTCTCAAGATTTTGTAGTGCTGCTGGATGAAAAAGGTAAAACGTTCAATTCTGTTTCTTTTGCGAAATGGATTGAACAAAAGCAAGTTCAAGGCACAGGAACATTAGTGTTTATTGTTGGCGGTGCTTTCGGTTTCTCCAAAGAAATTTATGAGCGTGCTAATATGAAGCTACAATTATCCTCAATGACATTTTCTCATCAAATTATCCGCAGTATTTTTGCCGAACAACTCTATAGAGCCTTTACAATTATAAAAGGGGAGCCTTATCACAATGAATAAGATATGTCAGAACAATTAGACCATACTAGCCATCAATCAAGAGGAGCGAAGTTTCCTCTAAGCATATTTATCCATGACTTAAAATCTCCTTTTAATATTGGGGGTATTTTTAGACTCGCAGATGCCTTAGGTGTAGAAAGTTTATTGTTATCGGGGGAAACTCCAAAACCGCCCAATCGAAAAGTGGCTAAAACAGCTCGGTCCACGGAAAAATTTGTGAATGCCTTAGCGGTGGAAGATCCGGTGAAGTCCATTCTATCTTTAAAAGATGATGGGTATACAATTATTGCTTTAGAGTTATGCGATAACAGTGAACCTTTAGATACTTTAGTTTTACCCAACAACGCTAAGATTTGTTTAATTTTAGGCGAAGAAAGTTTTGGTGTAAATCAAGAGCTTTTGGATTTAGCTGATATGATTTGTCATATCCCCATGCAAGGGCAAAATTCTTCAATGAATGTGGTAAGTGCATGTGCTATTGCCACTTATTCACTAATAAACAAAATAAGTAAATGATAGATTTAAGAAGTGATACGGTAACAAAGCCAAGTAAAGAAATGCTTACTGCCATGATGACTGCAGAACTTGGAGATGACGTGTTTGGGGAAGACCCCACTGTTCAAATTCTTCAAAGTCAATTGGCTAGTCAGTTTAATATGGAAGCTGGCTTGTTTTGTCCAAGCGGAACCATGTGTAATCAAATAGCCATGAAAGTGCATACCCAACCCATGGATGAAATCATATGTGACAAGCTATCTCATGTGTATTATTATGAAACAGGAGGTTACGCGTTCAACTCAGGTTGCAGTATTCGTCTTATTGATGGAGATCAAGGGCGTATTACAGCAGAACAAATAGAAGCAAATATTCAAGCTGATTTTGACTGGCTACCTGTTAGTAAGCTGGTTGTTGTCGAGAATACGTGCAACAAAGGGGGAGGAGCAATTTACGAGATTGAAGAACTTAGAAAAATTTCAGCCTTATGCAAAGCTAAAGGATTGGGTCTTCATTTAGACGGAGCCCGTTTTTTTAACGCTTTAACTGCAAGTGAAACATCAATTGAAGAATATTGGGGCTTGTTCGATAGCATTTCTATTTGTTTGAGTAAGGGCTTAGGTGCTCCAATTGGTTCTGTTTTGTTAGGTGATGCCGCATTTATAAAACGATCAAAAAAAGTAAGGAAAGCTTTTGGTGGTGGAATGCGTCAAGTTGGAATTCTTGCAGCTGCAGGTTTATATGCATTAGAAAACAATGTAGCTAAACTTGAAACGGATCATCATCATGCAAGTTTATTGGCAACGGAGTTAAAAAAACAAAGCTATATCTCCAATGTAATTGAACCACAAACCAACATTGTTATTTTTGATTTGAAAGAAGATATTAATGTAGCAGATTATATTGCTTTTCTCAAAGAGGAAGGCGTATTAGTCGTTCAGTTTGGTCCTCAAACCGTACGTATGGTTACTCATCTTGACGTAAGCGCAGAGGATATATCAAGAGTAGCTATGGTGCTTACTAAATTTAAGCACTAAAAGAATTCTTTGCTTATTTACCGTATATTAATATTATAGCAATTGAAACAAACCAAATAAGGACAGCTAACATAACAATGAAAAAAGTAAATTTTTTATTGTTTTCTAAACTAACATCATCACTGGATTTTCCAGATTGTTTTTTAAGTCAAGTAAAAAATGAGTTCCTACAGCACCATCAACTACACGATGGTCACAGGAAAGTGTGAGTTTCATAATATTGTTTTCTATAATTTCTTTACGATCATTGTAGCCTAATTCTTTCTTAATACCGCCAACGGCTAGGATGCACGCATCAGGTGGATTAATAACTGCAGTAAATTCAGTTATACCAAAACCACCTAGATTGGAGATGCTGAAAGTGTTTCCCTGCATTTCTTCAGGAGTAATTTTTTTCGTCTTGGCCTTTTCCGCTAATTGCTTAGACTCGGCAGAAATGTGACTTAATGATTTGTTGTCAGCAAATTTGATGACAGGCACCATTAATCCTTCTGGGACGGCAACAGCCATTCCTATATGGATGTGATTGTTATAACGAATTTTATCACCTAACCAGGAAGCATTTACTGCCGGATTTTTTCTTAATGCAGCTGCAGTTGCTTTAATTACGATATCATTGAACGAAATTTTAACTGGAGCAATCGCATTAATTTGTTTTCTAGCTGCAATCGTATTATTCATGTTTACCTCTATGGTTAAATAAAAGTGTGGCGCTTGGAATTTACTCTCACTCAAACGACGAGCAATTGTTTTTCGCATTTGACTTACTCGTTCCTCAGTGTAGGATTCTTCGGCTACAATAGTAGGAAGTTGTACAGGGGGAGTAGGGCTTGGAGAAGCCTTCTCTTTTGTAATATTTTCCGAAGGTGAAGCTGCTTGAGTACTTGCACCGCTCGACATAAATGCTTCCACATCTTTTTTAACGATACGACCTTCTTCGCCACTGCCACTAATTTGTTGAATGTCAACTCCTTTGTCTTTAGCTATTTTTTTCGCTAATGGACTTGCTTTGATTCGGTCATCATGAGTTGTTTTTGTTTCATCACTCACATTAAACTCAACAGTGTTATCTGTGTCATCTTCTTTGCTAGTTTCTACTGCAGGTTCTTCGTCTTCAGTTTCTTCAATAAGTAAATGTTGAAAATCTTCTCCTTCTTCACCTAAGATAGCAACAACTCCGTTGATCGCTATAGTGTCTCCACTAGCCACTGCAACATGTATTACTTTGCCTTCTTGGAATGATTCCCATTCCATCGTGGCCTTATCAGTTTCTACTTCTGCAATTACGTCACCTGTTTCTATAGTGTCGCCTACTTTTATCATGATTTCCGCAATAACACCTTCTTCCATGGTGTCACTCATACGGGGTAATCTTAATGCTTCTGCCATTATTGTTTAGTTTGGTATTTCAAAGTTAAGCCTTTAGTTGATTGTACGCAAGAATTAGTATTTCAATTGCTGAACAAAGTTAAACTATTCACAAAATTAAATATAAAGATAGTGAAGACTTACAACTACTTAGTAGCAATAAACGCATGTAGAATGGGACTTCTCCAGCTTTTATGAGCTTTTATAGTAACATTTTTAAATTTTGCGTCAATCATTTTAGTTTTTACTTCATTAGGCGTTAAAAAAGTAAGAACACTTTTTGCTAAGTAAGTATATATTTTTGAACTACCTGAAAGAATCGTGCAAAAAGGAACAATAAACCCATAGCTTAAGACTCCCCAGTAATATCTTGCCCAAGATTTATTGGCCAATGAATAATCATGTATACTTATCTTCCCACCAGGCTTAAGTAAGCTATATAGTTGATTTAAGCACTTGTCGTAGTCTGGCATGTTACGCAAACCATAAGCCATGAAAATAGCATCGAAGCTTTCTTTAGGGAAGTTTAATTCCATGGCATCTTGTAATTCGAAGGATAATTTCCCCGCTCTTATTTCAGTAGCAAATTTTTCATTAGCCACTTCAAGCATCCCTTCTGAATTATCAATTCCAATAATACTGCCCGTCTTGATATAAGGTAAACAAGCGGCGGTAGATTTACCTGTTCCACAGCAAAGGTCCAATACACGTTCGTCTCCTTTTAAGTCGAGCCATTTTGCGCTATTATCTAAATCTTCATGGTAACCTTGACTGAGGTAGGTTGCAAAGTCATATTTGGCGGCCACATTGTTGAATTCCTTAGGTACTAAAACTTTATTCGCTATTAAATTTGCATTTGGCATCGCTTGGGGTTTTAGGTGATATTTATTGGTGAATTAACAAAATAATCTTATTTATGTTCAGGGAAATCAAACCTTTTGTCTAACATAACAATTCTTTGTTGAACGAATGAACGCATAATTTCTAATTCTTTATCATAGCTATTATCGTCAAAATAGAAAGTAGAATTATGAGGCCAAAGTTTTTCATTCTTTTTGATATACTTGCTAATAAGTTTATCGTTTTGTTGCTGTAGTTCAATAAAATGATCTAAAGAAATAATATTAGAAGACCGGAGCTGAGTCCACCTTTCCTTGAGTAAATTTTCATATTGAAGCACCTCAATTGATGCTAATCTTTTAAACAGAATGGAACGGTCGCAATTTATAACTCGTTCGTGGAGATTTAACTCATTGTCTCCATCTCTTCCGAAGGAATGGTCATAATCCCAAATAGCAATTTGAAAGGGAGTCTGCTTATTTTTTTTATATAAATAGAAGTTTTTTAAAAGACCATCGCTATTGTTAGAAAACAAAAGAATTAACTGCCAATCAATGATGTTTTCTAGAACGACCCATTGTTCTATTTGAGCAGCAAAAACACTGTCAGAAGAATAGAATAAAAAATTCTTAAAAGAATCTAAAACTGTACTAAAATCTTGGTCGCTTATTTTTGGAAATTTTTGCTCGTAATAGTTGGTGCTATCTTCTACATAAGAAAGTTGTTCTTGAATAAAAACTGGAGGGTCTTTAAAAAGCATGGACATGCTATCCGATTTATCTAAGCCGATCATTGAGGCATTAACTTTCTCCATAAGGAGATATAAACCTTTGTATTCTCCGTTGACATAAGTTTCTACATACGAACTTTTAGCAGCTATATTTTGAGGATTCATTTGTTTAAAAATGTCGTAACAGATTTTATGTCGCATGAATGTCTTGTCGATGTATGAAGCATTTAAAATCCAATCATTATCTTTTGGTAAATTGGCGAGACCAATTTTATTGTTGAATTCAATTCGGTAAGAATGTTTGAAAAATCGTTTGGAGCTACCTCCTCTCGATTTAATGCTTGCTTTAAATTCTTTGGAAGAGCCATCGTCTATGTAACGAATATTACAAGGTATTTTGTAGACCCATTGAATAGTTTCTTTCGTTTCAATTTCCAGTATAGGAAGGTCATTGTTATTGCAAGAAATTACAAGGAGACAAAGACTTAGAAGAAGCAATAAGTATCGATTCATTTCGAGGAGTTCTCTACTGCTTTTAAATCTAGGAAATATATTAAATTATTCATTGTTGTCTCATTCTACCGGACTACATACAAGTTCTATTGTAGAATCATTTTCCAAAAAACTAAATTGCGTTTTACTTTCATTTAAAATTTCGAGATGGACGACTCTTGTTTGGCTTTCTGATGTTATTGTTATATTGTTACTTAATTTATTGTATTCCCAATAACCTTTTTCCGCTTCTTCACAGTCACCTTCTTCACTGTAGGATTCAGTATAAGTGCCGTTCTTGTTAATCTTTAACCTTCTTGTGTTTTCACAAACACCCATTTGTTGTTCTTCACCATTCACAAGGAGTTTATCATATTTCCATTCCTTGTAGAGAAGGTCAAGATCGAAACTAATATTACTCGGGGTGCTTGACTTGACTTCCTGTGGCTTACACCCAGAAACCAATAGCAATAGAATACCTAAGGTTAGAATCAAAAAATTATTCTTAGAGTGGTATACTGTTGAATAGCTCATAGTTTGGCAAAGTTAAACTATTCCTTATTTATTTACTACTTCTCTATAGGCAGATAAAGCACGTTCTCTACTTAACTTTCTATCTACAATAGGACTTGGGTAAATAGAATCATCTAAATATTCAGGCACCCATTTTTTAATGTACTTGAAATCTGGATCAAACTTCTTTTGTTGACTTTCAGGATTGAATATTCTGAAGTAAGGGGCCGCATCACAACCGCTTCCCGCAGCCCATTGCCATCCACCATTATTTGCGGATAAATCAAAGTCGAGAAGCTTTTGAGCAAAATATGCTTCGCCCCAACGCCAATCGATAAGTAAGTCCTTGACTAGAAAACTAGCTACAATCATCCGAACTCGATTATGCATAAACCCTGTAGCGTTCAATTCCCGCATGCCAGCATCCACTATTGGGAATCCTGTTTCACCTTTGCACCAGACTTCAAATTCTCTTTCATTATTTCTCCAATCTATTTTATCATACTTTGCTCGAAAAGCATCCTTAACTACATGGGGGAAATGCCATAGAATCATCATGTAAAACTCTCTCCAAATCAATTCATTCAAATAGGTCTCATTGTTTTTTTGAGCTTTTTGAGCTAGTTCACGAATTGATATAGTTCCAAAACGAAGATGAACCGATATTCTTGTTGTTCCCAATTGGGCGGGGAAGTTTCTCGTTTGATCGTATTTCTTGATGATTGATAATTTGGGATCCCGATCAGGAAATTCAATCTGTCTGGATTTAAAACCTAGTTCTTGTAAACTAATTATTTGCTCTTTTTTACTTTGCCAGAAATTATGGATTAAGTCCTCACTAGGAAAAGAATTGAAGGAGTCATGGCTTAACGCGGCTTTCCACTTTTTTGAAAAAGGAGTGAAGACCGTATAAGGTTTGCCATCATCTTTAGTTACTTCATCTCTTTCAAAAATCACTTGGTCCTTTAAAGATTTGAA
>JBLHMK010000072.1:0-12984 GCA_047621945.1 Flavobacteriaceae bacterium | reverse complement strand
GTGGAGATCAATCAAAAATCACCGATCGGATTGGTAACACGACCATTCATAAAATTTTATTGGAGCGTTACAAAAATGAGGAAGGATTTGTCATAGCGGGAACAAGTGCGGGAGCTATGGTGATGGCGGAAGAAATGATAGCCGGAGGAAGCAGTACTGAAGCTTTTGTAAAAGATGCAGTGACTATGTATAAAGGCTTAGGCCTTATTCCCGAATTGATTATTGATACCCATTTTATTCAAAGAGGACGTTTTGGAAGGCAGTCAGAAGCCATAGCTATTCATCCTAATTTAGTTGGAATTGGTTTAGCAGAAGATACTGGGTTAATCATTAAACGAGGTATAGAGTTTATTGTAATTGGATCTGGAATGATTATCGTTTTTGATCCCAAGAAAATCAAACATAATAATCAGAAGATCTTGAATGAAGGTACACCGATGACCTTAACGAATATGATCGTTCACGTACTATCCAATGGTGATCGCTACAATATAGCTACTGGAGAAATCAATATACTCCCTATTGAAGCTCCTTTTGTTTAGGAATTAACTAAAAACAAGAATGGCGTTTTAAGTAAAGTCATACTTGTTATTTCATCTTACTCTTACTCTTACTCTTAATTCTTTACTTTTTATTTGATGAAAACTAAGCGCAGCGTTCTCATGAAAACCTTAAAAAGCTTCATGCTGAAAAAAGTAACAAAAAATCGAGGCTGTCATTTATAATTGTTGATTTATAATTCAATTTACTTTTTGTAAATTGAAACTTCTTCTCTTCCATCTGAAGACTTACAAGCACGATACATTCCTTCTGTGTTAAAGGGCATACTAATATTGCCTTTGGCATCAACAGCAATTAATCCACCATCTCCATTGATTTCTAGCAATCGATTTTGGACAACTTCCTGACTTGCTTGCTCTAAACTGAAACCTTTAAATTCCATTAAGCATGAAACGTCATAAGCTACAACAGCTCTGATGAAGTATTCACCACTACCCGTGCAAGAAACTGCACAAGTTTTATTATTCGCATAATTACCAGCACCTAGCATTGGACTATCTCCAACTCTACCAAATTTCTTATTCGTCATCCCTCCAGTAGAAGTTGCTGCTGCTATGTTGCCTTTACTATCGCAAGCAACAGCTCCAACGGTTCCAAACTTTGAATCCTTTTTCTTTGCATGATCCAATTGAAAATTATCAGAATCTTTGATCTCCAGCCATTGCTGATGTCTGAATTCATTATAAAAATAAGCTTCGTTCTCCATTGCTAGATTCTCCTGCTTGGCAAACTCCAATGCTCCTTCACCCGCTAGAAAAACATGTTCACTTTTCTCTAAAATTGCTTTAGCTAAGCTGATTGGATTTTTAACTCCTTGAATCAAACTAACAGCCCCTGCATTCCGGTCATGTCCGGTCATTATAGATGCATCCATTTCATGGGAGCCTTTTGCTGTAAATACACTCCCTTTCCCAGCATTAAACAAAGGGCAGTCTTCTAAAACCACCACCGCTTTTTCCACTGCATCTAGCGATGAACCACCCGCCTCTAATATTTGATACCCAGTATGAAGTGCTTCCGCTAAGGCCGATTTATAGGCTGCTTCCTTCTCCGGTGTCATAGCCCCTTTTATTAAGGTTCCAGCTCCACCATGTATGGCTAATGAAATTGTTTGCATATACTTTTATGAATTTGAATCGAAGATAAAGTATTTTTATTGAGCAGTTGACTGCGAGTCAACTGCTCAATAAAAACAAAAGCCATCAAGCAAATGCTTGATGGCTTTTATCTAGATCTGTTAGCTAGCAAACATCAACCTGAGCAGCTTTCGCAATCATCCGGATTATCCAATGAACAAACTGCAGCTGCAATTTTGGTATCATCAATTTTATCTCCTTTTAAGTATTGACTATCTACAGTAAACTTAATGGCGTCTCTTGCTGCTTTCGTTCTCAAGTAGTAAGTACCTGTTTTCAAACCAGCTTTCCAGGCGTAGAAGTGCATTGAAGATAATTTCTTAAAGTTTGCATTCTCCATGAAAATATTCAGACTTTGAGACTGACAAATAAACGCCCCTCTATCTGCACTCATGTCAATGACCGCTTTTTGAGAAATCTCCCAAGCCGTTTTATATAGGTCTTTTAAATCTTGTGGTACTTCAGGTATATCTTGTACTGAGCCGTTTCTTGCGATAAGCTTGTACTTCATGTCTTCGTTCCACAATCCATTTGAGATTAAATCTTTTAATAAGTGTTTGTTCACGATTACGAACTCTCCAGACAATACTCTTCTTGAATAGATGTTACTTGTGTATGGTTCGAAGCACTCATTATTTCCAAGAATTTGAGAAGTTGATGCTGTAGGCATTGGTGCAAGCAATAAGCTATTTCTTACTCCGTGCTTCATTACTTCTTTTCTCAACTTATCCCAGTTGTGCATACCACTTGGCTTAATATTCCAAAGATCAAACTGGAATTTACCTTCGCTTAAAGGAGAACCTTTGAACGTTTCATAAGCCCCTTCTTTTATAGCTAAATCTTTAGACGCTGTCATTGCAGCGAAATAAATAGTTTCGAAAATATTCTTGTTTAACATGCGTGCTTCTTCACTTTCAAAAGGAAGTCTAAGCAACATGAAAGCATCAGCTAATCCTTGAACACCAATTCCGATTGGACGGTGACGCATGTTTGATTTTCTTGCTTCAGGTACTGGGTAGTAATTATTATCGATGATTTTATTCAAGTTTAAAGTCACTTGGTAACTCACATCATATAATTTCTTAAAATCGTACTTACCATCAGCTCCAACATACTTGTTCAAGGCTAAAGAAGCAAGGTTACATACCGCTACTTCATCCGGAGCCGTATATTCCATAATCTCCGTACATAAATTAGAAGATTTGATTGTACCTAGATTTTGTTGATTCGATTTTTTGTTTGCTGCATCTTTGTACAGGATGTATGGCGTTCCTGTTTCAATTTGAGACTCACAGATTGCAAACCACAATTTTTGAGCTTTAACTGTTTTACGTGCTCTTCCTTCTGATTCATACTTTGTGTATAAAGCTTCAAACTCTTCACTATGCGTATCAGCTAAACCGGGAGCTTCATTTGGACAGAATAAACTCCAATCACCATCGTCCATAACTCTTTGCATAAACAAATCTGGAATCCAAAGTGCATAGAATAAATCTCTTGCTCTGTTTTCTTCTTTACCGTGATTTTTCTTCAAGTCAAGGAAATCAAAAACATCCGCATGCCAAGGTTCTAGGTAAACTGCAAAAGCCCCTTTACGCTTTCCACCACCTTGATCTACATATCTAGCGGTATCATTAAATACTCTTAACATTGGAATGATTCCGTTAGACGTACCATTCGTTCCTTTGATATAACTTCCGTTAGCTCTTACATTGTGGATGCTTAATCCAATTCCACCTGCAGACTTAGAAATTTCCGCGCATTGACGTAGGGTATCAAAAATACCTGAAATACTATCATCTTTCATAGTTAACAAGAAGCATGAAGACATTTGTGGTTTAGGTGTACCTGCATTAAACAATGTAGGAGTAGCATGAGTAAACCATTTTTCTGACATTAAGTTATAGGTCTCAATTGCAGATTTGATATCTTCTTTATGAATTCCAACTGACACTCTCATTAACATATGTTGAGGTCGTTCAGCAATCTGACCGTTCAACTTTAATAGGTATGCTCTTTCCAAAGTTTTAAAACCAAAAAAATCATAATGAAAATCTCTAGAATGAATCACAGCAGAATCCAATTCTTGGGAATTCTTCATAATTATTTCATAAACATCATCAGCTACTAATGGAGCCGGATCATCTGTTTTAGGATCGATATACTTGTGCAAATCTTCTACCACCTCTGAAAAAGACTTCTTCGTATTCTTATGTAAATTAGAAACCGCAATACGTGCTGCAAGAATGGCATAGTCCGGATGAACTGTTGTCATTGATGCTGCCGTTTCCGCTGCTAGGTTATCTAATTCTGTTGTGGTTACGCCATCAAACATCCCTTGAATCACTTTCTTAGCGATATCAATAGGCATCACATATTTGTTGTCTAAGCCATAAGATAATTTGTTAATTCTTGCTGTGATCTTGTCAAACATTACAGCTTCTTTTCTCCCATTTCTTTTTATTACGTACATTCTTAGTGGTCTTTTAGGTGGTTCTTATATTGTTAATTCGTCGTTCTTTTATTTAAAACTCTTCATCCATTGAGAAAGAGTGATCATCTTGTTTAGCAGAAACGCCTGCTTTTTGATATTCAGCTACTCTTTTTTCGAAGAAGTTAGTTTTTCCTTGTAGTGAAATCATTTCCATCCAAGGGAATGGGTTGGTTGCATTAAATATTTTACTGTACCCTAGAGAAACTAATAATCTATCCGCAACAAACTCGATATAGTCACACATCATATCTGAATTCATACCAATCAATGAAACTGGAAGCGCATCACTTACAAATTCTTTCTCGTATTCTACAGCATCACTGATAATCTCATTTACTTCTTTTACATCCAATTTATTCTCTAACATAGAATAAATCACACATGCAAAATCACAGTGTAAGCCTTCATCTCTACTAATCAATTCGTTAGAAAAAGAAAGCCCTGGCATTAAGCCTCTTTTCTTCAGCCAAAAAACTGAGCAGAAACTTCCTGAAAAGAAAATCCCTTCTACCGCAGCAAAAGCAATTAATCTATGAGCAAATGAAGGTGAATCATCTATCCATTTCAAGGCCCAATCCGCTTTTTTCTTAACACAAGGAATGGTGTCAATTGCATTGAACATTTTTGTTTTCTCTTTTTCGTCTTTAATATAAGTGTCGATTAAGAGACTATATGTTTCCGCATGAATATTTTCAATAGCAATTTGAAAACCATAAAAACATCTAGCTTCTGGAATAGTAACATCTTGCATGAAGTTAATCACCAAGTTCTCATTTACAATTCCATCACTTGCCGCGAAAAAAGCTAAAACGTGACTAATGAAATGTCTTTCATCATCCGTCAAACTTTCCCAGTCTTTCATGTCTGGAGCTAGGTCAATTTCCTCCGCTGTCCAGAAACTAGCTTCTGCCTGCTTGTACATTTCCCATATCTTATTGTGTTGGATTGGGAATAACACAAAACGCTCGTTGTTTTCATGTAAGATTGGTTCAACTGCTTTATCGCTCATTTCACTTGTTTTTAATTAGGGTTAAAAATTAATCGTTTGTCGCCCCTAAACCGACAAAAATTATAAGTTATTAATCGAAGTAACTACTTACTTCTCCTCTTTTGTTTGAATCTAACTCGAGGTAATTTTCGCAAGTAGTGCAGAACAAGCACTTTATGAAATATCCCAAAAAATAAATTACCTATTTGGAGTTTTGGTAAACAACAATTACTGTTATTTGCTTTTCAAAAGTAGCTTGAATTAAACTAAAATGAAAGGGTGGTTTTCAACATTGAAAAGTGGAAATGTCTTATTTCCAATAAACGTCCATGCTAGACATGTGGATTACAATAAACTAACATTTAATTAACATGCTGAAAAAAAAATTTTGTTTTTTCCTAGAGATTATTATGGGGAATAACTGACCTGCCATTTTCGGCAATTTAAGCTTAAAATTAGCGACAAGCTACCTCCCCCAATAGAAAGAAAAAAAATTCAAAACAGCAATGCTGAAATGATTAAAAAAATTCTATCTGAATTTTATCCTATTCCATCATGTAGTTCTTCCAAGAAGAATTACATTTCAACAAATCTATATTTCTCTCTAATTGTTTCTAAAGTGTCATAGAGCTCTTCATGTTCCATAGAGTTAACCAATTTCATTCGATAGGCCTTTATATCTCTAAACCCTCGAAAGTAACTTCCGTAGTGCCTTCTTGTTTCCAACACTCCTAGCACATCCCCTTTCCATTTAATAGAAGTCTTTAAGTGTTTCAAGGCAGTATCTACTCTTTCGTCTACAGATGGAGGAGCTAAATGTTCTCCAGTAGCCATGTAGTGTTTAATTTCTCTAAATATCCAAGGATAGCCAATCGCTGCTCTACCTATCATGATTCCATCTACCCCATACTTGTTTTTATAATCCACACATTTCTCTGGAGAGGTGATATCTCCATTGCCGAATATCGGAATATGAATCCTTGGGTTTTCTTTAATCTTTGCTATCTCTGTCCAATCTGCTTCCCCTTTATACATTTGCTTTCGAGTCCGGCCATGAATACTCAGTGCTTTGATACCGACATCTTGTAATCTTTCCGCAACTTCTTGAATACGTATTGAGTTACTATCCCACCCTAATCGAGTCTTTACCGTTACTGGCAATTTAGTAGATTTCACCACCGCATCTGTTAAAGCTATCATACGCGGAATATCTTGCAGAATTCCAGCACCTGCCATTTTACCAACGACCTTTTTTACTGGACAACCAAAATTAATATCTAAAATTTCTGGATTAGCTTCTTCCACTATTCTAGCAGACATCATCATAGATTCCAAGACGGATCCAAAAATTTGAATACCTATAGGTCGCTCGTCATCATAAATATCTAACTTCTTAACACTCTTGTCCGCATCACGTATAAGCCCTTCCGTTGAGATGAATTCTGTATACATCAAATCTGCTCCATTCTCTTTACAAAGTGCACGAAACGGAGGATCACTAACGTCTTCCATTGGCGCTAACAAGAGCGGGAATTCACCTAATTCTATCTGGTCAATCTTCACCATGCGGCAAAGATACATTTTCCTCATAAATCCACTATGAAAGTAAAGTATTAGTGACAGCCAAACGTAAAGCTTACTACTTGAAATAAATTGTTACTTTTGCCTTTTTATGGACAACGACTCATCCAAACCCCAGAAAGGAACATTAGAACATAGGCCATTACTCATCCTTGTGTGGGCCGTATTGCCTATAATCGCCATTTTTGGTGTCACAATAATGAGCCCAACGGCAAGCTCTACCGAACTTATTGCCAATCAAAGTTTGATAGGCTTGAGTTTAGCACAGTTAATCTCCGTGCTTATTATGTTGGTTATTCCGGCCTTGCTTATCGCATACATATATAAGAGAAAAGTGCTAAACTTTTTAAACTTACTTAAAGCTCCCGACCCTATTCATCTCTTACTAGGAGCTATTCTCATTTTAAGTTCTAATTTCTTTTTAAATTATTTGATAGACTTAAACGCAATGCTTCCTTTAAGTGAGGCACTCACTAACAAATTTGAAGGCTTGCAGGAAGCAACTACGCAAACTCAAGCATTTTTCTTGAACTTTTCTGGGGTTACTGAATTCTTAATCGTCTTTTTAACGATGGCTGTCGCTCCTGCTTTAGCAGAAGAAATGTATTTCAGAGGGCTTCTCGTTGGCGTTTTAAGCGATTTAAAGATTGGTGCTTTTCATGTGGTTTTTATCTCTTCCATCCTATTTGCCATGATGCATTTTCAGTTCTATTACTTGCTGCCTCTTCTTTTTATGGGCGCATTATTAGGATATGTATATTATCGAACAAGAAACTTATGGGTAAGTGTATTTATGCATTTATTAAATAACGGTTTAATTGTAGTACTTACCTTAAGTAATAAGGTAGAATTGACTCAAATAGACCTCGAAGGAAACCCTCCTATTTATTTATCAATCATTGGAATAATTGCTTTTATCGGAACTCTTTATTACTTTCATAAACGAACCGAAGAGACTTCATTACCAAACTCATGAATACACTAGTTACTCGAGCAGTTACAGGAATAATTTTTGTCGCTATTATGATAGGGGCATCATTCTTCCAATTAGGATACATTGTACTAATGGCATTAATTACCGCTTTTTGCACCAATGAATTCTTTGACATCACTAAACCCTTGAGAGGTGAAAATGAAAAGTTTGCAAAGATCTATCGCATTTGGCTGATGGTCACTAATGTTTTAGCCTTTTTGATTACGGCAGCATTTATGTCAGACAAATTGAGCATTAAATACCTTAGCATTTTGCCCGTGCTTATGTTTGGTTTGTTCATTGTAGAGTTATATTCTAAATCTGAAAAGCCAATAATTAATATAAGTTTAAATTTAAGTGCATTTGTATACATTGGAATTCCTTTTTCAATGTTGAACTTCATTGTTTACAAGAATGGTTTTTATTCCCCTGGCACTTTGATAGGCATATTAATTCTAGTTTGGGTATACGACAGTGCAGCATATTTAATTGGCAGTCAGTTTGGAAGTCGACCATTATTCAAACGTATTTCTCCAAATAAAACTTGGGAAGGGTCTATTGGAGGACTACTAGTGCTTACTGCACTAGGTTTTGGATTAGGATATGTTTTTAAAGACCTTAGCTCCTTAGAATGGGCCGTCATTTCTTGGTTGATTGCTTATTTTTCAGCAACAGGAGATCTCGTTGAATCTTTAATAAAAAGAAGTTTGGGGATAAAGGATACAGGCACAATACTTCCTGGGCATGGTGGATTTTTAGATAGATTTGATGCGTTCATTTTTGTAATTCCTTTTATCGCTTTTTACATCCTTTGTTTTACCTAAGAATTAAAGGGAACAATTCTTCATTATAATTGTTATTTTTGCACGTCCCTTGAGGTATTATTTATGAGAATTAACAATAAGTACGACATTCACAAAGAAGGATATAAAATTATTCTAGTAACAATAGCCATTTTGCTATTACTGAATATATCAGCCAACTTTATGCAATCCATGAACTCATTTAGGGTGTTTTTTGGTGTTATATCATTACTGTTTTTTGTGTTTGTAGTTGCATTTTTCCGCATTCCATTCCGAATTTTTAGCAGACAGAACGATCAAATTATTGCTCCTGCTGATGGGAAGGTTGTGGTAATTGAAGAGGTAGAGGAGCCAGAATATTTTAAAGATAAGCGTATTCAGGTTTCTATTTTTATGTCACCAACCAACGTGCATGTTAACCGAAACCCCATAGCTGGAGATGTTAAGTACGTAAGATATCATCCAGGGAAATATTTAGTAGCATGGCATCCTAAATCATCCACTAAAAATGAACGATACACCGTAGTTCTTGGAAATGAGCAGGTGGATATTCTAGTAAGGCAAATAGCCGGAAAACTGGCTAGAAGAATTGTTAACTACCTTAAAGAGGGTGAAGAAGTAGAGCAATGTGAAGAATTTGGTTTCATCAAATTTGGATCTAGAGTGGACTTGTTTTTACCCTTAAATACCGTGATTAATGCTAAGTTGAAAGACAAGGTAAAAGGCGGAGTAACGGTAATTGGGACAATTACCGCCTAAGTATTCTTACTTATTACATTACAAAATAATCCCATTATTACTTTGCTCTATGCAAAGAAGGACATAACTTTGGAACTATATCCAAGCTAATTAAGATATTATGATAAACGTTGAATTACTCGCCACCATTACAGAAACCGCTGGAGCTCCAGGCTTTGAAAATAGAATTAGAACTTTCATTAAAGACCAGGTTAGCCCTTTTGTCGATGAAGTGAGTATTGATGCTATGGGCAATTTGATCGCCCTAAAGAAAGGTAAAGATAGTAGTAAGCGTGCCATGGTAGCAGCTCATCTTGATGAGATAGGCTTTATGGTTACTGGCATCGATGATAACGGGTTTGTTCGTTTCCATACCTTAGGGGGATTTGACCCGAAGACATTAACTGCTCAACGTGTAATCGTTCATGGAAAAAAAGATTTAATTGGAGTTATGGGAAGTAAGCCCATCCATGTAATGACTCCAGAAGAGCGTACTAAAAGTTTAAAAACTACTGATTTCTTCATTGATATGGGAATGAAAAAAGAGGAAGTTGAAAAGTATATAGAAATAGGTAATCCAATTACTAGACAACGCGAGTTGATCGAAATGGGAGATTGTGTTAATGCTAAATCATTAGATAATAGAGTATCTGTTTTTATTCTTTTAGAAACATTAAAAGAATTAAAAGGCAAAGAGATTCCTTATGATTTGTATGGAGTGTTTACGGTACAAGAAGAAATTGGAATTCGTGGAGCTATTGTAGCTGGCCACCACATTGAGCCTCATTTTGGTTTTGGGTTAGATACGACTATTGCATTTGATGTGCCAGGTTCTACTCCGCATGAGCAGATTACGAAAATGGGGGAAGGGACGGCCATTAAGATTATGGATGGTTCTACTGTGTGCGATTCAAGAATGGTTCGATACATGAAAGAAACTGCTGATAAGAATAAGATAAAATGGCAGCCAGAAATATTAACTGCTGGAGGAACTGACACTGCAGGTATGCAACGTATGGCCAAACATGGTACAATTGCAGGAGCGGTTTCTATTCCTACAAGACATATTCATCAGGTTATTGAAATGTGCCACAAAGAAGATATTTATCTTTCTATTCAATTGCTTAAAGCATGTTTGAGTAATTTAGATCAGTTTGATTGGTCACATCAAGACAACTTTTAAATAATGACCGTTATGTGGAAAGAACAAGATAATGAACTCATAAAGAAATTCGAATTTAAGGATTTTTCTGAAGCGTTTGCCTTTATGACACGAGTGGCAATTCTTGCTGAAAAACACAATCACCATCCTTGGTGGAGCAATGTGTATAATCAAGTAGAAATTCGCTTAAGTACACACGATGCTGACAATACGGTTACCAAAAAGGATACGGACTTAGCTCAAGCAATTGACAAATTGTTAGCTTAGGTAATTCGCTATTCTTCTAGTTTCTTCTTTCCTGATTTCTTACCAAAAAAGTCTACCTGAAAAGAAATGATTGGTAGGAGTCCTAACTGATAACTATACTCCAATTCGTTTAGATCTCTGTTATAAACTTGACGCAGGACATTCTTGTAATTGATAAAATTCGCCAAGTCTAATGATAAGTTCCACGCATAGTTCTTCTTATTCTTCTTATAAGATATTCTTAAGTCGGGCCTGAAATAACTTTTGTATCGCTCCGTAAAAGCTAAGGATTCTATTCCAATTTCTTCTCTTGTTAATGCAGAGGCTGCTTTATCAATTGGCGTATATCTAAACCCACCTGTATACTGAATGCGCAATCCTAACTCCAAAAAATTGTTTTTCTTAAATGGAAACTCCTTCCCTGCCATAAAAGACAATCCAAAGCGATTATCATTTGCGGTAGCCAACTTCTCTCCACTTACTGTTTTGTATGTAGAACTAAATACACTAGCATTTACGTTCAAGAACCAATTCTTGCTGTAAAATTTTTCAATACTAAAATCAACCCCATAATTCATCCCTGTTCCTTCGCTCACCAATGAATCGTTCGCAAAGCCTTTCCTTTCGTTAAGTAACATATACGTACTAGACGAATCTGGACTCACTGGCAGATTATATAAGTATTGAAAATAAGGTTCAACTTTTAATTTCAAACTCTTTACTGGAATTACCTCATAGGCATACACCAAATGGTGACTTTGAATCATTTTCAAATTCATATTTGGATAGCTATCAGCATTGGCATTCTTACTTTGCGTAAAATAGGACCCCATTGGCAGGTGCTGTCCATGCTTGCCATAAGCTATTGTCATTCTATGAATTTTGCCAATTTTCTGTTGAATAGAAAGTCTGGGTTCTATTGAATAAGTTCTATTCAATTCTAAATAGAGCGCATGAAACCCTCCAACAATTGTGGTGTTTGGACTGGCTTGATATTTTAATTGAACAAATGGTTGAAAGACTGTCGTGTTGCCTTTTCCTTCCAATAGTTTTTGGGTTTCTTTCGCTACAAAGTCATACTTACTTTCTGCAAAAGAGTAAAAAACTTGATGGGCTTGTAGGCCAGTTTTCAAATTTAAACCTGGTCTAATTTTAAGATGATAAGTAGATGCTATTCCCATTCGGGCATCTCTAAAAGAAGCACTACTTATACTTTCATAATCTAAAGATATCCCTAGTGTATCCATATCATCAACAATGTCATTATAAGAACCTGCTACTACAGTTTTAATGTAAGAGTCATCATTAATGAGCTGCGTCCAGCTAGCTCCTAAGACTCCTAAATTAGTAACAAAATCTACTTGAATTCTATCTTGGTATTCTTCCCATTCCATAGGGTCTTCTATTGCATTTGTATTCTCAGCACTCAATCCTCCTAGGCCAAACACATTAAAGTAGGCCTTCTTTTTAGTAGGGAAATTAAAGTTGAAAGAAAGGTCTTGAAAAGTGTTGTCGGTTTGTTCGCCCACCACATGCAAGCCTAGTTTATTTAGGATACCTAGTGTAGAATACCTATAATTAAAAATGTAAGATGACTTTTTACTTTTATTGATGGGTCCTTCCGCTCCAAAATTTAATCCAATGATTCCCGCTCGCACCGTAAACTCATGCCTTTCGTTATTTCCTTTACGATATTTCAAGTCGAATACGCCCGCGCTTGCATTGCCGTACTCTGAAGGGAAAGCTCCTGTTGAGAAATCTGCATTACTTAATAAATAGGGCGACAAGGCCGTTATCCCTCCTCCAGAGGAACCGGGTCTTGAAAAATGATTAACATTAGGTACGTCAATACCTTCCAATCTCCATAATATTCCAATAGAAGAGTTCCCACGAACAATGACATCATTATTATTGTCCTGTGTAGCCATAACCCCTGGTGAGTTTAATGCAACTCGACCAGGATCATTCAAACTACCTGCGAAACGAGAAGTTTCAGCAATACTAAAAGACTTGGTACTAATTTGAAAAGACTCATTTTTAGGTAAACCGTCTTTCTTACCCTGCACAATGACTTCTTTAGTTTGGGTAATCTTCTCATTCAAGTAAATATCCACCACCAATTCCTTGCCCGAGTTAACTGAGATTAATCCTGTTGAAAAAGCCTCATAACCGATAAAAGAACTCAACACCTCAACTCTTCCCACAGGCACTTGTTCTAATCGATAGTAGCCCTCCATATCAGAAGTAGTGGCTATAATAGGGTCCATATTAACATAAATCGTTGCGCCAAACATGGGTTGAA
>JBLHMK010000071.1:0-13033 GCA_047621945.1 Flavobacteriaceae bacterium | reverse complement strand
GCAGTTTTTGGCTGGCCCTTATCTTCTTTTGTCTACTACCTTTCTTAAATCGAATGGGGAAATGGGACAATGCCTTATCCTTTAGTGTGTATTCAGGTACTACACCCAATGTTCAAATGCATTTAAATCAAACCGATGACCTCTTAGATGCTCCATTGTTTTACATCGAACAAGACACCTTTATTGATTTGAATTATTGGTCCTTCAAAGAACTGAATTCATCTATCTATGGGCAAGAGTGGGTTTTTGACAAAATAAGCAAGCAACTGTGTGAGGACTTGGATTGCAGGGAAAGAGTTTTCTTTGAGGTCTATAAAGAAAGTATTTCTTACGTAGAATAAATTATGCGTTTGCAACAATAACATTGCAAGCTTTATCTAACATCGTAAATACATTTTCAAAACCAAATTCCCCAAAATAAGGATCTGGGACATTAATATTCTTGCCGGGTTCCAATTCATTCATAATTAACTTGACTTTCGCTCTTTCTTCATCAGATTGAGCATACTTAATTACATCTTGATAATTACTGCTGTCCATCACATAGATGATGTCATAGACTTCGAAGTCCCAAGCTCGAAACTGTTTGCTTCGTTGCTGACTAATATCAATACCATTCTCTTTTGCAATACGGATAGATCGTTTATCTGGTTTTTCTCCAGAGTGGAAACCGCTGGTTCCAGCGCTCTCAATTTCCCAATCGAGTCCGCGTTCGTTTACTTTATGCTGAAGAATACCTTCCGCCAAAGGAGACCGACAGATATTCCCTAAACAAACCATTAAGATTTTCATGATACTATAATTCTCCTAGTTCTTCAACTGAAACCACAAAGTACTTGGTGTCCCCTCTCCAAGGTAAGGTCATGTATTTCTCATTGTAGTAAAGTTTAACACGTTGTGAGTGATCCATTGCAGATTCTAATTCCTCCAATACAGCTTCATCACGTACTGAGAACTCCCAAACATTACTTACACCAATATCGCTAGTCTGATCAAAACCACCAATATTTAATTGTCCTTCGTGCGTTTTAAAAACATAACCCTTTTTACTGATTTTCATCAATACTCCAGACCTAACGCCTTCCGAGTAATTCGCAAAAAACATAAATGCTCCAAAAGCAACAAGGATGGATAAAAGCAACAATAGAACAAGCAATACTTTCTTCATTAATTCGTGATTTATACAAAGATATTAATGTTTACTTACTTCTAGTAATAAATAAAAAGGAATAACTTTAAACAAAGATGACCAGCGACAATCCCAAAAATTACCGATACGACGACCATTCAAGGTTCCCCTTTAAATTAGTCGAGTTAAAACCTGTCTTAAGCACCGAGACAGAAACTGCACATCGGCATAACTTTTTTCAACTCTTCTTCTTTACATCTAATGGTGGTCATCACCTTATTGATTTTGAGGAAAGTCCATGCCGAGAAAATTCCGTTCATGTGGTTAATCCTGGATCCATTCACAAATTAACAAGGGAGCCAAGTACCCGAGGTTTTGTTATTCTATTTTCAAGAACTTTCTTTGATCAAAACCAACCCAATCCTAACTATTTTATTTATCGGAATGACTTTGATAAGTGTGTAGATATGCCTGCTGATAGATTTGCTGAAATAATAAAACTAATCAAAAACATACAAGCTGAAAACGCTCTAAAAGAGGCCTTCAGCGATAAGTCTATTCGAAATTTAATAGAACTCATTGCTATAGCAGTTCAACGATATATTCCATTTGAAGCTACTCCTTTAGCAACGAAAATTGACCAAGTGTTTGATCAATTTATGTTTCAACTGAGTCTGAACTTCAGTCAAGAACATAGTCTTTCTTTTTACACGGACTTCTTAGCCATAAGTCAAGAAAAACTCAATAAAATCTGTCAAGAGAAATTGAACAAAACACCAAGTGAACTTATTCAAGAAAGAATCCTTCTAGAAGCAAAGCGTTTACTTTTTCATTCACACTTATCTATTAAAGAAATTGCTTTTGCTTTGGGTTACGAAGACCCCTCCTATTTCAATCGCTTGTTCAAACTAAAGATTGAACAGACGCCCGCCAGTTTCAGAAGTAACATCCGGGAAAAGTACTACGATTAAAGGTTTTTGTCCTATTCCTATAAGAATAATTGAATGACCTTTGGTTTAATCAAAAAGATAAGGATGAAAAATACAATGATTTGTTTCCTATGCCTAATATTAAGCAGTGCGAGCTTCGCGCAATGGGACACTGTGAATATTCCTAACATTAATTACTTCAACAGCTCTTATTTTATCAATGATGATTTAGGATTTTTATTACTAGAAGGAGCTAAAGTTGAGCGGACAGATGACGCCGGAATGACATGGGATTCTATAGGTACAAGTTATATTTATACGTGGTTAAACTCCGCTCACTTCATCAATGAAAATGTGGGTTACATTGGCGGAGGAGCTGCTTTCACTTTCCCTCCAAGTTCTGTTGGTGATTTAATTCTCAAAACGACTGATGGTGGACTAAGTTTTGATTCAATTTACGGCACTTATGCTAGTGGTGATATAACTGCCATAGATTTCGCGGATGAAGATCATGGAATATTTATGTCATCCTATATCAGTTTCAAAACCGATGATGGTGGGCTTACTCTAGATACTCTATTTGATTTCACGAACACCTTAAGCTACGGCAAAGATGTCGCTTACCCGAGTTTGAATAGCGCTTATGTTGGAGGCTTTCAAAGTAATACTGGACCCAACATTAATGACCTTTATATCTATAAATCAATTAATCAAGGAGAGGATTGGAATTTGATCGTCATCGACACTGGTCGAAGCAATAACACTCATATGGATTTTATTGATGATGACACAGGGTTTTTGATTGTTCAAGGTGGTAGATTTTACAAAACTATTGACGGGGGTGTTTCCTGGACGAAGCAAGTAATTGATACCCGTTTAACCTTTTCAGAAATTTCTTTTGTAAATGCCAATTTAGGCTTCCTGGTAGCTTATCAAAATGATACTAGTTATTTATACAGCACAATGGATGGAGGAGATTCTTGGCAATACGAACAAATAGATACCGCATTTAGCGTTACGAGTTTAAGTATAACTGACAACTATATTTATGTTGGCGGCTTCAACAAGCTATACAAGAGAAGCATTGATAGTTTTACCGTGGGCATTTCGTCTAGACTTTCAGATTACCAGTTTGAGCTCTTTCCTAACCCTTCAAGCTCTGTTTTGAATATTACATCTTCCTATAAGGGGCAATCTAGCTACTGTATTCGGGATTACTTGGGAAGAACAATTCTTAAAAACAATTTAGCTTCAGGCACAAGCGCTATCGACATCAGCTCAATAGAAGCGGGAGTATATACAATTAGTATTTCTTCTAAAAATATTTTTACTGGTTCTAGCAAGTTTATAGTCAAATAAATCTTGGCTTATAGCGATAAAGAAGACCATGATAAGAACCCTGCCAAGCCCTCTCTTGACTCTTTACTTCTTCGCGCTTTTGCGACTTTGCCAGAAACAAACTTAACAGTATCTTTTATCTGCTAAATCGTTTACCTTTAAGCTCAAATGTTAAACGATTCACATACTATCGCAGCCATTGCAACAGCTAACGGAGTTGGGGCAATTGGGATTATTCGAGTTTCAGGAGATGATGCTATAGCTATTTGCGATAAAGTCTTTAAAGGAGCCCTATTGGCAAATGCAGCGAGTCACACTTTACACTATGGACATATCCACGATGGCGATCAGCTATTAGATGAAGTAGTAGTCAGCGTTTTTCGTGCACCTCGATCTTTCACTACTGAAGACAGTATTGAGATATCTGGACATGGTTCTCCTTTTGTCTTGGAGCAAATCCTTCAAGTATTAATTCGCAATGGAGCAAAAATGGCTGCAGCGGGAGAGTTTACCTTAAGAGCATTTTTAAATGGACGGATTGACTTGAGCCAAGCGGAAGCGGTAGCCGATTTGATTGCCAGTAATTCAGAGGCAGGAAGAGAACTTGCTTTACAACAAATGCGTGGCGGATTTGCTGATGAGTTAAAAACCTTACGGACACAACTTATCGATTTTGCCGCTTTACTGGAGTTGGAATTAGATTTTAGCGAGGAAGATGTCGAATTTGCTGACCGCAGTGATTTAATCAATCATGTTAAACAAATACAAAGCGTCTTGGGTGGATTAAAAAAATCTTTCCAATACGGGAATGCGATTAAGAATGGAGTGGCTGTTGCCCTCGTGGGAAAACCCAATGCCGGTAAAAGCTCTTGGATAAATGCCTTAACCAATGATGAAATATCAATAGTTTCAAGAATAGCGGGTACCACAAGAGATAAAGTAGAAGCCCAGTTAAACATTGACGGCGTTCTTTTCAGGTTGATCGATACCGCAGGTATCCGAATAACAGATGATGAAATTGAAAGTATGGGGGTACAACGTGCCATGGAAACCATTCAAAAAGCAGCATTGATTATTTTCATTTTCGACTTAAGTACGACGAGTTACGAAGCATTTGAAAAAGAACTCGAAGAAATCAAAGCAAACAACTCCAAAGTACCAGTTTTAATTTTAGCCAACAAATATGACTTAGTTGAGTTAAATCGAATGAACGTAGATGGTCGATTTAAAGCGCAAGAAAACTTGTTCTTCATTTCTGCACATGAAATAGCAGATGTTCAACACCTGAAAACAGAAATGTTGAAGACCATAAACAGTTTGAACAGTTCGGAAAGCAATCATGTGGTGAGTAATGCCAGACATTACGAAGCCTTACAACAAGCCTATCAAGATGTGGGTCGTGTACTAGAAGCATTTGACTCCCAAATTACCAGCGAGCTAATTGCGCATGACATGCGTCAAGCCATTAATTCTATCGGCACAATTACTGGAGAGGTCGATATTGACCAAGATATCTTAGGAACCATTTTCGGAAAGTTTTGTATTGGAAAGTAAGTCATCTAGTTCAGCAAAGCTGAACGTAAGCGAACTCATCCTAATGAGCAAAGCGAAGAGGGATCTTTCCAACGCAGGGTTCTGAACCCTCTAAACAGTTTAAAACACCCCACTTCAATAACCCTCTCTAAAACTAACTACTATTATCAATTGGCTTATCCGCTCTAGTAGCGCTTGCTATCGGACATGTTTGGTATAAAGTGATGTTCAAAAATGCCAGGAGTAATATTACTCGCGGTGATAAGATAAACCCCATCTTATTCTATGCTGCTAGCTTTGCATTAGCGGCAATTGTTACTTTGGCTCTATGAAAACAGATTATTGGTCTTCATTCTTATGTCATTTCATTAGGCGATGATACTACTCGGTCGATTTCTGAGTTTCCATTATTTCACGATATGCTTCACGGAGCGGAAATGTCCGTTTACTTCGGTTCCATTTGCAATTGTGATGACCGGAATCAACAAATCGCGGGTTATAGTCATCATGACCATAATTATAACTAATAAAGAAACCAATTTTCCGTGGCAAGAAAATGCTTGCTGAAGTTTGAGATCTAAATGGATTTACGTGAGGATGAGATCCTTGTATTATCTCAATATCTTCTGCTAATTTCACTCTAAAGCGGTTCTTACCCAATAATGGAAACTTTTCCATTTTTTTAGTCTTACTTTTCACTTTAATCATTTGCTGTTCTTGAGCTGAACTAGCACCAAGATTAGAATCAGGACAAATAGAGATATTAGTCTTTTCATGGGGTGTATTTTAGAGCATTCCTATTAGAATTATGGCCTAACAGAAAGCCCTTGTATCAGTTCGCATAGAATAATCCCCTTTTCTTTTAAGATGATTTCAATATAGTATTTTTTCTCAAGTGAATCAAAATTAGGTGCCCATTTATATCTGTGAAAATACTCTACCTTTGACGCTCATATAAGATAACTCTATGTCACCAACAGAAATTATGGGCTATTTAGCCATGGCTACATTAATGATTTCTTTCTTACTCAAAGACATTACAAAATTACGTTTAGTAAATTCTTTGGCGTGTGGTTTCTTTGTAATTTACGGGGTCATGCTTGAGCCAGCTAGCTACCCAATCATTATTAGTAATGGGTTTATTATTTGTGTGAATGTGTATTATTTAAGCAAAGGGCTAAAGAATTAATTGACAATCTATAATGCACAATTAATAATAAACTACTAAACAAGGAACTATTCCTAGCAGCTTAGAGCCAAAAGCAAGCTAGTTAATCAATCCTCTTTTTTTAGCACGTTCCTGCCATTTCTTTCTTGCTAATTCTTGAAGATCCGCTACGTTGTCAGTTTCATCCATAATCTCTATACCTAATAGAGTTTCTATGAGATCTTCCATAGTTACCAAACCAACAATACTTCCAAAGCTCTCATTTACTAAGGCTACATGCCCACTTTCCTTGGTAAGCTTGGCCATCAAATCTTGTAAATGCATATCATCCTTTACATGCAGGATATCTCTTCTTAAACTCTTAAGCGTAGTATCTTTTCTTCCTTGAACTAATTCCTCCAAAATTTCATCCTTCAAAACCATACCCACAATAGCCCCTTCTTCTTTCTCTAGAATTGGTATTCTAGAAAATCGTAAGGCTTTATGTTTTGTATAGAACTCATTAACCGTTTCTATCTCTGGTGCTGTAAACATTACAATTCTAGGAGTCATGATATCTTTCACCATTAGCTCATTAAGCTTTAACAAGTTTTGAATTATACTGTTTTCATCTTCATCTAATGAGCCAGACTCCAGACCCGTTTGCGCTAGCGCAGAAAAATCTGCTCGGCTCAAGACACTTTCGCCTTTATTTTTCTTTAAAAACTTTGTCATCAATTGGGTTAACCAAACAAATGGCGCTAAGATAAACAAGAGGATTCGTAAAGATTGAATCGTGAATCCAGCTAGGGATTTCCAATTATTCGCACCAATTGTTTTAGGGATTATTTCTGATAGAATCAAAATACACAAGGTCATCACTCCCGCTATAATCGACTCATAACTCAAACTAAATCCCAAAATATTGAAATAATTTTCTCCAAACAAAGCACCTGCTTGAGCACCCACACCAATAGCCCCCATGGTATGGGCAATGGTATTTAAAGTCAGAATAGCCGAAAGGGGACGATCTATATCCTTTTTAAACTCTTTTAAAATTTCGGCATCAGCCTTGCCTGCCTGTGAGCGCGTTGCAATAAATGCTGGTGTAATACTTAAGAGAACCGCTTCCCAAATTGAACATAAAAAGGAAAACAAAATAGAAGCGGTAAAAGCAATGATTAAAACTACCATGGCATGAAGGTAAGGAATTGAGAAAATGATAAAGGCTAAATCCTAGAATAAGAAAATAAAAGCATCCCAAGCATTCATTCTTGAGATGCTTTCTGATTTAGTCAATCAGTACTTTTAATATTTTCTGTTTACCTTCTTCATCTTTCAAATTCAACAAATAAACACCTTTGCTTAGATCTGTCAATTCCAAAAAGAATAGATTACTTCCAAATTGAAGGCTTAACTCTTTGTGGTAAATTTGAACGCCTAGAACATTGGTCATACTCATTTGTATTATTGCCGGATCGAAGGCTTCCAAACTCAAGTTGAAAGACCCTGAGTTTGGATTAGGATATAATTTTAAAGCGCCCAAATCAAGATCATTGATGCCCACTCGAAGATAGTCAGCACAAACTGTATCTATACACCCTTTAAAACTTGTAATTACCACACAATAAATCCCATCTTGTGGACTTGTAGGCGTAAAAAACTGATTGCTTTCCCCCGGTAGAATGGACCCCAAAGCTGGACCATTATACCATTGATAAGTCATGCCGGAAGGAAATGCTTGTAAGGAGCTACCAACTTGGCTAATGGTTCCTATTGGTTTTGGATGCACTATTATCGAATCTTGGCAAGTAGTTGACCCAGCACTATTCGTTAAAGTTAAACTAACAGGGTAAGTACCTGAACTAGCATAATAAATGCTGTGAGGACCAGCACCACTTGCGGTACTAGGACTTCCACCAGGAAAACTCCAATTTAAACTAAGACCTATCGTAGAGCCGAAGTAAAAATAGGTAGTACTATTGTTCTGACAAAGCTCTGGATTGCGCTCCCAATCACAAGGCAGTGGATGTTTATCGCAATTGAGCGGTAAACAGATAGTAGTATCAGCACAAAGTGTTCCGTCTGCACCGATCATCATAAAAATTAAACACAAATCTGTTTCTCCTGGACCAGGAAAATAGGAGCCTGTAATCGTAGTAATTCCCGAACTAACAATAAGCGGATAGGTCAAGGTTAGAGCTCCTGTGTTTAATGGATGAATATCAAGTTCTCCACAAGCATCAATCTTGATTTCAAAGAAATATTGGGTGCCTGCAGATGTTTGTTCACACCAAATGGTATCACTTACATAATCGAAATAACAACAATTACTATCCACATCACACGGAGGCGCAATGATACATTGTGTATCAGTGTAGCAACACAAAGTCTCATTCCCCAGACTATCATAAGAGGTGATATGGGATCTAAAACAAAGTGAATCTCCTGGATTTGCGTTATAAATAAGCGCTGTCAAACTTGAGGAAGTACCCCCTGGTGGGATAATTTGGTAATTTACTATTGGGGCAATAGGCAAGCTTACAAATGGTGGTAGTATTTCTAAATTAACCTGTGAAACCGAAGATGCTGATACATTTGTAACATGATAAATCATCTGATAATGCCCTAAACTATCGCAAAAAATTGAATCAATATAAAGTTCAGCACATAGACTATCATTACAAGGATACAAATTCAAATTTATAATACCCGTAGTATCCACACAGCCAAAGCCACTCGTTAAAATTTGAGAATACGCACCGCTTAAACTAGTGGTATAATTTGGTGCGTTTGCCCCAAGAATTGGAATCCCATTGAACAACCATTGATAGGAAGCTGCGCCAACAGGCCCAATAATAGTATATGGACTACAAGTATCGACACAGCCTTCATAAAATGCACAAACATCTGGAAGTGGGTAAACCGTGACACAATAGAAGGCTAATGCTTTACAAGCGTTCGTATCTATTACTTGTAGCGCATAACAACCATCTTCGAATACTATTATACTATCAGATACTTCTCCTGTGCTCCATAAAAAAGTAAGGGAGGTGTCGGGATGGAAACCATAGAGCACTACGCTATCGCCAAAACAAAATGATGATGGGCCAATAGCTGTAATAATTGGAGGAATAGGAATAGGGTGAACAATAATTGTTGTCACTAAACTGGTATCAACACAGCCAGACATCGTGTCATTAACAATCAATTGATAAGTGTAGGTACCTGCTACTCCAGGGAAAACAAAAATGGATGGTAATATACTACCATTGTTAGGGATGTCATTCGTATTCCATAGATAGGTCCAGTTTGGATTAAATGGAGCAGATAAATTAACAAATTCTCCAAGGCAAAATTCATCATCTCCACTATTCAGTATAATTGCTGCTGGTTTACTTTTCACAACTATGGAAATGGAGGTAGAATAGATGCATCCATTGACATCTGTAATACTAACCGTATATATCCCCGTGACGTTAACGATAATGGAATCATTAGTAGATCCAGTGCTCCATGAATAGGCACAGCCTGTGCAAAAAGGTGCAATGAGTTGAATACTATTCCCTTCACAGACTATGGTGTCTGGTAGCGCAATAATATTGCCCGTGGCTATTGGACCGATTACTTCTATTGCGTTTTGAATAGTATCTAAGCATCCCAAAGTGTCTTTTACAATTAAGACCACTGGATAATTTCCAATTAAATTATAGCTGTGATTTGGGTTTTGATTCAAAGAAGTTCCGGCATCCCCGAAATTCCAATTCCAAGCATTTACTCCTCCAATAGAAAGATCAGAAAAAGTAACTGGGCTATTCAAACAAACCGTATCTGGCGCGCTAAACAAAGCAATAGGTGGAGCAGGAACCAGTATTGTATCGAGATAAACTGAACTACAAATTCCATTTGAAATGGTGAGGCTTACAAAGTATGTTCCCGAACTAGCGTAGTTATGACATGGACTAGGTATAGAAGAAAAATTTGCATCACCAAAATTCCACAACCAAGAAGTGATATTATTTCCTGCAGTATAGGTGCTTACATCCGTAAAGCAAACAGAATCTGCAGCACAGCCTACTACATGGTCAAATTTAGCAGCTAAGGGAATTTCTACCCTATGACCTTGAGTCAATAGGCAGGTATCTGGTGGAATTTGAATGCCTGGTACAAGCCCACTTAGCTGAACATAGTAAAAGCCAGCCATAGTATAATTATGACTTGGATTAGTAAGGGTGGAGGTATTTCCATCACCAAAATTCCAAAAGAATCCACTCGCATTCACGGAAGTATTCACAAAGGATATTGGATTGCAAAGCGAATGTGTAAAATCCACTGAACCTTGAGGTATGCAAGGATTTCCAGTACCTGTCCCATTACAGGAATCTTCTGAAACAACCAATACATTTGATAAGCTGGTGCAAAGCGTATTGATATCTGTTACCGTAACAGAATAGGAGCCTGGAGCGGAAACAATGATGCATTGTGTTGTTGCCAAATTAGACCAGAGGTATTGGTAACTTGGATTTCCTAGGGCACATAAAGTATCTTGATAAGGTCCTGCTGGAATACAATGAATTAACAATTCTCCACTACTGATGCTAGCCGTAGGACCAGAAACTGGTGTAACTTTAATTTGATCAAGAACACTGCAACCGTTGGCATTGGTAACCGTTAATTGATATAGTCCTCCACTTGAAATGGTGACGGGATTGGCTAAAGCACTAAAGCCCCCTGGTCCGGTCCAAGCATACCCGACTCCTCCACTTGCCAAAAGCTGTGTAGTGCCTCCAGGGCAAAGTGATCCAAGCTGAAGAATAGAACTCGTGGGTGTGGGATTCAATACAATTGTCATCGTATTAGAATAAACCTGACCACAAACGGTAACATCTAAAGTTAAGAATACGGTTCCCGGAGCATTGTTTCCCCATTCTATTAAAGTTAGAGCCGAACTTGAACTTAAAATTGCCCCTGCATTTGCAGGCAACATTGACCAAGCATATATTGCAGATGGCGGATAACTAGAACTGGTGCTATAACTATTACTTGAATTCGCACAAGCCGTCAATGATCCTGTTAAAACTGGTATTAAACCATTGATACTTGTTAAAGTATCTCCTGTAGTATCTGAATAACAAAAAGGATTTATCGGAGATTGCACAAAAGCTTGAATGATATAAGGTCCGCTTGGCCCCCATGTCACACTCATACAATTTCCAATTCCGGAACTAGGACTTCCTCCTGTCACAATCCAGTTAACGATGTTAGGAGATGTTGCACAATATATAGCAGAACTGTTTGGACAAATCAGTGTGTCTCCAGTTATAATCGGGGCAATTGGTGGAGCCACTACTTCAACTTGATAATACGAGGTATCATTGCAAGCCAATGTTGGATTGCTTACGATAGCTGTGATTAGAAAATTTCCAGTAAAATTATTCCAATTTACTGAAATAGAAGGACTTGAGCCTCCTGGACTAAAAGTTGGTCCTGCCGGACTAATACTCCAATTACAAGGAAAACCATTTGCTTCATTGTACGAGGAAAGATCATTAACACAAGCTAAGCTTGGACCGTTAATGACTGACTTCGGTCTTAGCAAAATAGTTTTAGAAGAACTTCCTCCACAATTTAAGAAGGCATTGTAGTATGAAACATTGAGGGTGTCATCGCATTGATATAAATATGATGGCCAGCAAATTTCAATGTCTTCGCATGAAGTGGAATCATTTATAATGCCACAAGCACCCCCTAGGCTCCAAGTAAATACCGTTCCGCTAAATGGTGGAAGAGAATAAGTGAAGCAATCCCCTGGACACACCTTACTTGGTCCAGCTATAGCTCCAATAACAGGTATGATGGGTATGGTAAAAAAAGTGGTGTCTGAACAGACAGTAGCACACCCAGTAATGTATAATCCAAGTGTTCCAATTTGTCCTGCTCCCCATGCAACACTGACATTAGGGGTTCCTGCGCCACTAATGATTGTTCCCCCAACAGCAAACCAATTATAGGTACAAGAAATATTAGCTCCGACCACATTATATATAGCGGTATCTCCTGCGCAAACAGTAGATGGGCAAGTAATTTCTGGTCCAGGTAAAGAATCAATTGTAATGGTATTTTGAAAAGTATCTATACAATGACAATCATTTTCTACGATAAGTGTAATGGTATAAGTACCTGCAGTGCTATAAGCATGACTTGGAGAGAATAAAGTTGAACTTCCCCCATCTCCAAATGTCCAATTATAAGAAGTCGCTCCTGTACTTAAATTGTTGAAATTTACTGTTGAATTTTTACAAGCGTTAGCTGGATTAGTGAACAATGCTGTAGGTGGATTAACTTTTTCAAAACAGTTTGAAGTAGAGTCAATACATCCCCAAGAATTTGTTTCTATTATCTTCAAAGATCCGAATCCTGTATTATCCCACGTTACTGTAGCCACATTGGAGGTCGCCCCACTAATGCTACTATTCCCCGAAGCAATCCAAATATAACTACTTCCAGGATTTAAAGGAGTAGTATAAACGATGGTTGTCCCTTTGCATACTTTTTCACAAGGAGAAGGCGGAGATGACTGACCAGTTGCGGGATTATCGATGTCGGTAGGCGGACAAGTGGGATATGGGTCATGACTAATAAGCGGAGCTGGTAAAGGATTAACGTTCACATTTAACACCTGATTAATTGGTCCACCGGGTGTGTTAACAAGTAAATTGACCGTTCCAACTCCAACAACACTCCATTTAATTACAAAACTATCCAGATTAGCAGGTCCTAGTTGAAGCCCCCCTGTTTGATTCCAATTGTAAGTTGACCCCGCGCTTGGTGAAATAGAATAAGTTTCAATATCTCCGACACAAACGGAAGTGTCTCCAATAATTTGAGCTGTAATTTGTGTGAAAAAAATAGAGCAAGAAAGTAATAAGGTAAGTAGCCGAAGATTCATAGGTTTCA
>JBLHMK010000070.1:0-13104 GCA_047621945.1 Flavobacteriaceae bacterium | reverse complement strand
ACCTTCTCGGTCTGAAGAGATATAAGCACTTTTTCCATCTGCCGCCACATACAGACCAAACTCCACTTCGCTGGTGTTTATAGGGTAACCCAAGTTAACAGGTTTCGTCCAAGTTCCATCTTTTTGTAAAGTGCTTTTGTATACATCGGTTTTCCCTAAGCCAGGATGTCCGTTTGAAGCAAAATATAAAGTTTTACCATCTGGATGAAGATATGGTCTTTGTTCATCTCCAGGAGTATTTATTGTTTTTCCTAAATTTTCCAATTTTCCGAAGCGACCGGTTTCATCTAATTTAGATACATAGATGTCGCTACCTCCAAAACCTTCATTACTTTTCCTGACTAAAAACAATTGCTTGGCATCGGCGGAAATAACAGGCTGCGATTCCCAATGTCTTGAATTAATCGTATTCCCCATATTAACAGGGACTCTCCACTCATCCCCTACTTTCTTGGCTATATAGATGTCGAACCTCCCTTGGTTATCTTCCATCCTATCGCTGGCGAAGAACAAGTATCTTCCATCTTGGGTTATGCTATGAGCACCTTCTTGTGCATTCTTTCTATTCACTGTGGAAACAGATTCTCTATCTTGCCATTTTCCATCAACAAATTGAGCGGTATAAATATCCTCATTGGGATATCTATCATTTTCATTATTTACGGTAAAGTAAAGAAACTCGTTATCTGCGGTAATTGAAGGGAAGTACTCCGCCTGCTCAGAATTAATAGCAGGACCTAAATTCTGTGGGTCGTATTCCACTGGGTTGGCTATTGCTTGCTGTGCCAATTCGATACTTTCAAGTAAGACTTGTGAGGCCCAATCACTGTATGGTGAAACTACCCGTTTTTCTTGATATTGCAGCGCAAAAGCCTTGGCTTTCCCCCACTCTTGTATATAGAGGTAACACTTTGCCCCTTCGTAATAGGACTTGACCAAACTAGGATCTATTTTAAGTACCGATTCATAATGTTGAATCGCTTTATCATATTCTAAGTAAAGATTCTGATAGAGATTGGCTAACTGTAAATGAGCATTTACATATTTAGAATCTATGCTAATCGCTTTTTCAAAACCAACTAACGCAGCCTCATATCTTCCAAATACCAAATCTTCATCGGCCTGTTTGTAAGCCTCTTGGGCCTTTTTAGAACCATCTGTTTGCGCCATACTTTGTTGTGTTGCGCAGGACGATAACAAAAATAGAATGAAGAGCTTTAATAATGATTTCATTTTCATACTTTTCTTATTAAACGTTTAAAAGTCATGCCAAATTCTGGATAGACACTTAAATGAACTTCAAGCTACGGAATATTTAAATACTTATGTACTTGAAGTGATATTCGATATTGAGGGCTTTCTTTAACAAAAGAAATTATTTCTGGCATCATATCTTCAGCTACATTCCATTCAGGTTGTAAATAAAGTTTGCATTCCGCATTTACTAACTTTGAGTAGTTTTGAGCGAATCGAAAGTCATTTTTATGTGCGATAATAACCTTCAACTCATGCGCTTGAATTAAGCATTCTTGAAGTGCTTTTTTAAATCTTTTTGGAGACACACAAATCCAATCCCAAGTCCCGGTAATTGGATAAGCCCCGCTGGTTTCTATGTGAGTTTTCAAACCTAAGTTCTTTACCATGGTCGTCAATCCTTCCAAATTATACATGGCAGGCTCTCCACCCGTTATGACTACTATTTCAGCTTTACTAAATTGAAGACTCTTCTTTAGTTGGCTAATAGGTACTATCTCATGTTCTTCTGCATCCCAACTATCCTTCACATCGCACCAAGTGCATCCCACATCACAACCCGCTAAACGAATGAAGTAAGCAGCCTTTCCTTGGTGAAATCCCTCCCCTTGAATCGTATAAAAGCTTTCCATAACTGGCAAGGCTTTGGTACTATCAAATTTTAGATTTGTGGTGCTGGGTGTATTCATTCTGCAAAACTACGAAACTAAAGCGATTCTAAGTGAAATACACTATGTGTAAAAACTGGAGCTACCAACAATTGATTCTCTCTTACTTGAAGAAAAAACTCCACAGGTTTGTAGGTGTCGGTAGTGTAGAAAATCACTTTTATATTAAAATTAACCCCTTCATCTTCCCTGCCTTGGTTGCTAGTAAAATATAAGGTCTTACCACTATTTAATGCAATTGCATCTTGCCTTAAAGGACTTAATTCAATTACAGGGTTTGAGACGTCCAAAACATCCAACCAAAAGGGGTCTGTTACTTCAATTCGTATAGCCTTTAATAGTTTGTCTTGGCTCGCATAACTGAGGATTCCCAGCGTATTTTTATTACTATTAAGATCTATAAATTCAGACTTCACTCCTTTGTTTGAATAGAATCCCAAGTAACGCTTTTTCTGCTCATCTCCGAATAAGACTTCTAATTTATCGTAGGTGTATTCTATTAATTTTTCACCAGAACGTAGGCTATACGCGCTATAGCTTGCATCACTATTACCAAAAGTGGTTTCGGCTATCAGGCTAGATTTAGTTAAGGAGAATCCTTCTCCTTTAAAATTTATTTGCCAGTCTTGCTCATCCTTATCAGTATAGGCAGGAGCTATTTGAAAAACAGCTTGTTCCAAGGAATCACCTAAAATTTTTCTTTCCTTAATGGAAATTACGTTTTCATTGTCTAGAATTTTGAAATATGCATTTACAACTACCTGTTGGCCATTGTCTTCATATAAAGAAGAGCATTCGTTTGCTAGTTCTTTGGGTGCACCACCACCACAGGCCACCAAAAATAAAACAAATGCAATTATAAAGTATCTCATTAACATGAAACGAATTGAATCCTCAAATTATTTCTTTACAAATGAAGTTTGGTAGAGAGAATCATCTCCTACATGCACATAATACACTCCATTACTCAAGGCAGCAATATTAACCATTGGTTCGGTACCTTTTTCATAAGTGAATGAATAAACCAGCTTACCTTGATTATCCAATATTTTTACTTCTTCATTAGATAGCGCATCAATTTCCATAATGATAAACTGACTACTAGGGTTCGGATAAACGTTAACCGTTATTGCAGTTACATTATCCCGTAAACCAGTTACACTTTCTAAATTGAATCTTTTTGAATTAGAGCATCCAGAAGTTTTATCTGTAATTGTTACTTCATAAAATACAGACGACGAAACATTTGATATTGTAGCATCTGTTCTTCCATCTCCCCATTCTATATCATAATTGCTAATATCGGCACCTAAGACACTTACCGAAAATGAACCAGAATTTGCGTCATAGTCTACAACAATTTCAACTCCATTATTAAGTAGGTTTCCAAAAAATAATCTTGCTGCGATTAATGCGTCATCAATGCATCCACCATGATCTTCATTAGTTAAGAAAACGGCTTGTGCGTCAGGAGCACCATTGTAATTCCATACAGAATCTGCAACCTCCGAGTTTCTGTAATAAACCTGCTCATCACCTGTACAATAGTACATACGAATCTTTGTTTGAGGAGTCCAATCTAACAAATCATTCTCTTCCAATCTTACCTTAAATGGATAATTTGGGTCGTTGAAAAAAGCATCTCTAGCCTGCGCCGTAAACATATTTACTGGAAAAGGGTCACATTGCCCATTGATAAAACCCATACCAAAATTATGTCCGATTAAGTAGTAAGGCATTAATGAATCATAAGGTGAAATGAAAATTTCTTGTATGCTATCATACAAATCGTGATAAACCGATTGATATCCCATGACAATATAGGGCAAATAACCAGGAGTTGCATAGGGCTGTCCATTATTGATAAAATCAGTTTGAGAACCAGAAAGATCATAGGCTCCGCTCATTGGCATAGCTGCAGTAACTTTAAACTCATCTGGATACAACTCTTCAATATATTTAGCCGTTGCGGCTGTTGCGTGCCCTCCTTGAGAATAACCAAAAAGGAATAATTGATTACTTAGCTCAAATGATAAATCCGTTTGCAGATCGCGTGCTGCTCTCAGTAAATTGATAGCAGAATGACCTTGAGAGAATCCATGTTGGTAAGGATGCAAATCAATGATTGACCCACCCAACCCTATATAATCCGGTGCAACTAAGACATTCCCCTCTGCAGCAAAGATCAGACAAATCAACAGCTCACCGCTTCCGTATGATGGTACACCTAATTTTTCAGAGCTAGTCCCATGCTGATAACTAATGAGTGGTGGCTTACAATCCATATTTCTAGGAATCGCCAAAGCACCAGTTACTAGCGTTAAACTATCGTTGTACTCTGTCCGATAAAATACTCGATACACATCAACTTCGTAGGCAGGTACAAGCGAACCTGTTGCGCCAAAATCGTCAACCACTTGTTGCAGATCAGCAATTGTATAAGTTTGAATGAATTCGTAAGATTCCACTTGTGCGTTCAAAAAAGAAAGGGATAAAAAAATTGCAACTAATGTATATATTATTTTCATATTCGGGGCGTTTTAGTCAAAAGTAATCAATCCTTACCTAACTGAACTATAAACCATAGATATTGTTTCTTTTATATGGAGAATTATAACAGAATTGGTTTGGATGCCACCAAATCAAAAGAACTCGCAGATTTGCTCAGTGATTTATTAGCAAATTATTCAATATTTTATCAAAACACCCGTGGATATCATTGGAATATTCAGGGACAAAAATTCTTTGAATTGCATGTAAAATTTGAAGAGCTATACAATGATCTATTCATTAAAATAGATGATATAGCAGAACGTATTTTGACGCTTGGCTACAGCCCTCAACATCAGTTCTCGGCCTATTTGAAAAAAGCTGAACTTAAAGAAAGTACAGAAGTAAATGACGGAAACAAAGCTGTAAGCAACATTCTAGAAACTTTCAAGTTGTTGATTATGAAACAGCGAAAAATACTTGATATTTCTGGCGAAATTGGTGATGAAGGAACCAACGGACTAATGAGTGATTACATCAGAGAACAAGAGAAACTAGTTTGGATGTACAACGCTTACCTGAAGTAGGTCAAGTGTTTACTTATCTTTAGCGGCAAGCAGAGTGTTTTGCATTAATGACACGACAGTCATTGGGCCAACCCCTCCAGGTACTGGAGTAATATATTCACACTTCGGCGCTACACTTTCAAAATGGACGTCCCCTTTTAGGGCATATCCGCTTTTTTTAGAATCATCCTTTACTCGTGTAATTCCCACATCAATTACAGTTGCTCCTGGCTTAACCATGTCTTCGGTTACGAATTCAGCACGACCCAGAGCAACAATTAGAATATCCGCCTGTAAGGTGATTTCCTTAAGATTTTTTGTTCTTGAATGGCACAGTGTTACGGTAGCATTTCCAGGATTACTTGATGCGCTCATTAAAATACTCATTGGTCTTCCTACTATATTACTTCGTCCAATGACTACGCAATGTTTACCTTCTGTTTCTACTTGAGCTCGCTCCAATAAAGTCATTATTCCTTTGGGCGTTGCTGAAACAAAAGTATCTAAGCCCAGCGTTAGCTTTCCAATATTGGCTGGATGAAATCCATCCACATCTTTTTCAGGGGCAATAGCGTTAATTACCGCATCTGCATTAATATGCTTGGGAAGAGGAAGTTGAACAATGAAACCGTCAATATCTGGATTGTTATTGAGGTCATTAACTGCATCTAGCACTTCTTGTTGACTCGCAGAATCGGGAAATCGTAAAAGCGTAGATTCAAAACCTACTTGATGACAGCTTTTCACTTTATGTCCCACATAAGTTTCACTTGCGCCATCAGATCCAGCTAAAATTGCCGCCAAGTGTGGCCTCTTTTGCCCTGCAGCAATGCGCTTATCTACTTCTAATTTAATTTCTTCTTTAATGGTTTGAGCTAATGCTTTACCGTCTAATAATTGCATGGAGTTAAGATTTTAGAACACAAAGATATCTAGACTTTCTTTTTATTAAAAACTATTGTGGACATTATCATGTTATGTTTAAAATAAAACTATGACGCGAATTCTTTTTTTAAGCACCTTTTTCTTGTTGCTAATTGCTTCATGTTCAAAGGGTTCATTAGTTGATACCCGTGCAAACTCTATTGAGGATATTAATACGCTTCCCGATTTTGAAGCTAGAATTGCTAACGGCGTTTCAATGATGTTTTTTCATGCTAGTTGGTGTTCCATTTGTGCCGAGCAAAGGCCAGCCTTTGAAAACACCGCAGAAAAAAGTGCTTTTGATGCTGTATTTTTTGGCGAGATAGAATACGAAGCCAACACTAACATTAATCAGACCTATGTGATTGGTAGTTTCCCTACAATTGTTTTTTACAAAGATGGCGTTGAAGAATCTCGACTAACCGGCAAAGGACATAGCGAAGCAACAATAACTTCTACACTCAATTCTTTTCTTTAAATAGTAGAATTTCTTTAATAACTTCTCTGTGATTTTGCAAGCGTGGCACCTTATGTTGTCCGCCCATTTTACCTTTAGATTTTAACCAGAGATAACAAGTCCCCTTAGGCAAAATTGTGACGACAGGCACCTGCAGTCCCAAATCTCCTGAACGTTTGGCTTCGTAATCAGAATTCACCTTGATCAGTTCTCTATCCAATGCTAGTTGAAACTCTTCTAGTTTAACTGGAGGTTTTTCAAATTCAATTAACCATTGATGTCCGCCCTTGCCAAAACTATCTGGGAAGATTGGCCCAACCGTATATTCATTGACTACACAATTAAATTCATCACAGACCTGAGCTAAAGCTTTGTTAGCATTATCCTCTATCAGTTCTTCGCCAAAAACATTAATAAAATAACGCACCCTACCCGTTAACTTTATTCGGTAAGGTTCTAAAGAAGTAAAGCGAACGGTATCGCCAATCAGGTATCTCCAAAGCCCACTTTTTGTACTTATTATTAAGGCATAAGATTTACCCAATTCTACCTCATTAAGTTGTAAGGTATTAGGATTCTGTTTAGTTAAATCAGCTAAAGGCAAAAACTCATAGAAGATACCATGATTACACAACAAAGCCATACCATCCTCTTCCTGCCCAAACTTATCTTGTATAGCAAAGAACCCTTCAGAAGCATTGTATGTTTCTAAGAAAGTAAACTCACCCGGACCAATAATCTCTTCGAAACTCTTTTTATAGGGTTCGAAATTTACTCCGCCATGAATGTACAACTGAAAGTTAGGCCATAACTCTTTCAGATGCTTGACGCCACTTTTGGCTTGTACTTGTCTGAGAAGAATAAGGTTCCAACTAGGCACTCCAGAAATGCTGGCCACCTGTTTGTTAATCAGTTCTGCGCTAATCTGATCAATTTTAGACTCCCAATTTGGCATCAAAGCAGTTTCTTTCTTTGGAAGGCGAATAAACTCCAACCATGGGGGAAGGTTAGCTAACAAGAGCGAGGACAAATCTCCAATAGCTCTTCTATCACTTTGCTCATCAAATGAACCCGCTATGGATACGTTTTTTCCCTCAAACACTTTCGAATTCGGAAAATTTTGGCAAAAGATGCTTAATATATCTTTACCCCCTTTGAAGTGATTCCCATACAAAGAGCTTTTTGACAATGGAATGTACTTAGATTTTGAGTTGCTCGTTCCCGAACTTTTGGCAAACATTTTTATCTCACCTGGCCAAAGAATATCCTTTGCACCATTCTTCATTTGCAAAATACTTTCCTCTAGAGATTCATAAGTTTGGATAGGCAGGAAAGCCTTAAACTCATTTATGTTCTTTATTTTTTCAAAGCTATGCTTTTGACCACTATGAGTCTTCGAAGCCAAACTGACTAGTTCTCTCCATAAGCTATCCTGAAGGGAGATAGCATTTCTGCAATCCTTTTCAAAACTTGAAAAACGATGTTTAAAAATAAGCGCTAAGACTTTTCCTTGCATAACAGAACAAAAGTATAAAAAGGGCTGTGAATACGCGCCCTTTTTCCTGCTTAGAATTTTTAACCTATGTAATAGAAATATTTTTGTCCTGACATTCTCCTTATAATCTAAAAAGCCATCTGCGAAGCTTCCTTAACTGGAATTTTTGTCATGGCAAGTTCACTTATAGCTGTGATACTCAAGGACGGGTTTACACCCGGGTTTGCGCTGATCATACTTCCATCACACACTAGCATGTTTTGGTAGCCAAAGACCTTGTTTTCTTTATCTATTACTCCATGCTTCTCATCTTTACCCATTGGGCAACCTCCTAAAATATGAGCTGTAGAAGGGATAGCAAACAAGGTTTCTAAATTCATCGTTGTTGCTATTCCATTAGTGATATCCGCAAAATGCGCTGCGATCTCCTGAGCTTCCTTGATAAAGGGCGTAGGTTTCTTTCCCGTAGACACTTTAGAATTCATTCTGCCAATAGCATTTAAAGAAAACTGGAGAGTACTATCTAGTGTTTGCATAAACAAGATGATAGGAGTTTTCTTTGCCCAATCTCTAACAAAAACTAATTTCAAAAAAGCAATAGGTCGCTTAATGATACCCAAGGCTAAATTTCCTAATCTAGCAAAAACATTACTTCCCTTAGCCATTGGCCAGGACATTACACGCCAAAACCCTGATCCAGAAGAGTATCTACAAGGCTCAAGATGGGTGTTCTCGTCTGTATGCAAAATTGACCCAATAGCAACCCCTTTCGTATAATCTTTCCCTTGTAAATCAATACTAGTTACGGGAATTAAAGCTTCATTGTTCGTGCGAATCTCTGTGCCTAATTTATCCGACAATCGAGGTAAAGATCCTTTTTTCTTTAATTGGAGCATTAGCTTGACTGAACCAACAACACCTCCGGCAAAGACAACTCCTTTCGCTCGGACTGTTCTTTTCTTTTTGAAGAAACTCGTCGAATCTTTAACTTCAATCTCATATCCACTATTCCCATCTTCACTTAATGGCTTAACATCCACTACATCTTTCTCTGCCCAGATCTCTGTACCTAATTGTTGAGCGAGGTACAGGTAATTCTTATCTAATGTGTTTTTTGCATTGTGTCGACAACCCGTCATGCATGCTCCGCAATGCGTACAACCCGTCCGAGTGGGGCCTTTACCGCCAAAATAGGGGTCAGGAACCTCCTTGCCTGGTTCGCCAAAATAAACGGCCACATCAGTTGCTTCAAATTTATCTTCTTTACCCAAACGCCTCGCCACTTCTTGAACCACAAAGTCGCTATCAAAGAGTTTTGGGTTCTTTGCTGCTCCCAGCATATTAAGCGCAACTTTATAGTGAGGCTTTAGCTCTTGTTCCCAGTCAGCCAATTCCGCCCATGAACCGTTATTGAAAAATGGAGACTTAGGAACGGGTAAGGTATTCGCATAAACCAGTGAACCTCCTCCAACTCCTGCTCCACTAATCACGGAGATGTGATTGTAGAAGGATAGCTTCATGATGCCAAAAAATCTAATTTTCGGAAACCATAACCATTTAGGTAAATTCCAATTGGTCTTAGGAAAGTCTTTGTCTTTGTACCATTTACCCCGTTCAACAACAAGCACTTTATATCCTTTTTCCGCCAGTCGAAGTGCACTAACACTTCCTCCAAAACCAGAACCTATAACTAGGTAATCATAATCGTAATTTTCCATAAATAATGAAGTTAAGTACTAGTCTGTACAAATAGAAATTTAAACTTCATTTTATAGAACTTTCGTACTTTTGATTTTACCAACCCTCATGATAAAATCAATTTTCACCATATTTTGGACGCTATATGCCCTGATAATTTTTATTATCCTTGGAAGCCTATTTTTTGTAGTTGAACTAGTTTTAATTGCTCTAGGAAATCTGACATATCGTGCGGCCCACAGATGGCCAGCTATCATGACCAAACTCATTCTTTTCCTATGGGGTGTTCGAGTAAAACAGCATCAAACAGATTTAATTAAAGAACTTCCACAATGCGTTATTTTGCTCAATCATCGCTCAGATTTAGATGCGCTGGTTGCAACAGCATATATGCCCGATGTCTATAAATTTATAGGTAAGCAAGAATTGGTCAATTATCCCTTTATTGGAAGACTGGTAGAGAAACTCTACATCACTGTAGATCGAAAAAGTAAAGCCTCCCGAGTGCAAAGCCTTCGCAATATGAAGAAACAAAGTAACAAGGGGGCTCATATAGTGGTCTTTCCTGAGGGGTGGTCAAATTTTTCTGAAGAATACTTATTGGAATTAAAACGTGGCGCATTTAAAGTTGCTCTTGATCTTCAACTGCCTATCCTTGTTTGCACACTAATTGGAACTCATGAGCTATTCCCTAAACCAAAAGTGCGTTTAAGTCCTGGGCAGGTAGACCTGTATTGGGAAAAGATAATATCTACTATCGGCATGACATACGAGAATGACGCAGAGCAAATAAAAGAAGAAGTAAGGAATGTGTTTTTAGAACGATTAGAAAAGAAATATCCTGAAGGGTACCCCTATCTATCTAATCAAGATGACTTTGACACGTGGATGAAGAAACAATTAAAGAAAAGGTCTTAACCCTATTTCTTTTTCTTGCTTTCTAAAATCAAATTAGTTTGACCGATCCAAGCATCGGCACCTCCAGAAACATATCCAGTTTTACCTATAGCATCAATCTTAAATTGCTTAGATTCTTCATCAAAGTCTAGGTTAAACAACCATAAAGTAGGATATCCTGAAACTTGAAACGCCTGTTGTAGTGACGTGTTTTGCGCCTTAAGATCTTCAGGCAATTGCTTTTTACGAGGATAATCTAACTCTAGCAAAACAACATTCTTCTTCGCCCATTTCTGAAAAGTTTCTGTTTTAAAAACTTCATTTTTTAAACGAATACACCATCCACACCAATCACTTCCTGTAAAATTAGCGATAATTGGTTTGCCAGACTCTTTTGATTCTGCAAAAGCATCTTCTAAATATAGAAACCACTCACCGTTCATTCTAATTTCTTCAGCTTCAGCTATCTTTTCAATTTCCTCACTTGGGTTTTCGCTAGCATAGCTTACATTAACTGCAGTTAAAGTAAAGAGTGCAAGACCGATATATAATAGATTCTTCATGGTGATTCATTTTAAATGTAAGTTTCAATAACTATACCAAAATAAACGAAATAAAGTTTCCTGCTATTGCATTAACCTTATTCGTTAACTTGTTTTAAGCGTTCTACAATTTCATAAACCGCTGGGCAAATTTCGACATTTTTCGCAGTTAGATTTAATATTTGATGCATTTTATTTCGATCCGTATGAGGATACTCTCTGCATGCTTTAGGTCGAACTTCATAAATACCACAATAATTATCTTCCGCTAAAAATGGACAAGGTACTTGTTGTAAGACATAATCTTTGTCTTCATCAATTCTCAGATATTTTTCTACAAACTGGCCTGGTTTCAATTTAAGATGTTTGGCTATTCTTTCAATATCCTTTTGCGTGAATAATGGGCCGGTGGTTTTGCAACAATTCGCACATTTCAAACAATCGGTACATGCAAATACCTCTTCATGCAATTCATGAAACTCGGCATCCAACACACCTGCCTTTTTCTTTTTTAGTTTTTGTAAAAAGCGTTCGTTTTCCTTTCGCTTCTTTTTAGCCTCTCTAGCAAACTGATTAAAATCATCTGGAATTACCATTGTACTTTTTTTCTGTTTTGTTTGTGCTCCGATTTAAAACGCTTCACCTTGATTCTTTTTTCTTTTGCTCTTCTAGGAATTTTAGTGGGTCTTCTTTTTTTGGATTCAACTAAAGCGCTTTGAATTAATTCGATTAATTTTTCCTGGGCTAATTTCTTGTTTTTTACTTGAGATCTACTCTTTTGAGATTGGCATTGAATATAACCTTCTCCATCTAAGCGTTTAGCAAGTCTAAAAAGAATTTTTTCTTTTTGCTTATCAGAGATACTATAGGACTTGGCCACATGCCATGAAATGACCACCTTGGTTTCTACCTTATTCACGTGTTGCCCACCGGCACCTCCACTCCTTGCTGTTTTATACTTGCATTCCTTTAATATGTCTCTGAAATTTATCATCTTGCGGAGCTAAAATTAGATAAAATGTGGCAGAATTTGAAGGTAGTAGAGTTAGCTAGTGTATTGGCCGGACCTTTAGTGGGAAGTTTTTTTGCCGAATTGGGTGCTAGCGTTATTAAAGTTGAAAACAAGCTATTGGGTGGAGATGTTACTCGCTCATGGAAACTAGGTAGTGAAGACCCCAATAGCAAAGTATCCGCATACTATGCTGCGGCCAACTTTGGCAAGGAAAGTATCTTCTTAGATTTTACCAATGCAGCTGACTATCAAACTGTTTTAGATTTAGTTAAAAGTGCAGATATTGTAATTCAAAACTTTAAACCTGGAGATGACCTCAAACTGAAATTAGAAGCCAAAAGACTCCTTAAGTTAAATCCTAAATTAATTGTTGGTTGTATCAATGGTTTTGGCAAAGAAAGTACACGCCCAGCTTTTGATGTAGTCTTGCAAGCCGAAACAGGGTTCATGTATATGAATGGCACACCAGATAGCGGTCCAGTTAAAATGCCAGTAGCCTTAATAGATATACTTGCAGCTCACCATTTAAAGGAAGCTATACTCATAGCTTTAATAGAAAGAGGGCAAAATGGTAAAGGGCAAATCCTACATATATCTCTTTATGATGTAGCTATTGCTTCTTTAGCTAATCAAGCAAACAACTGGTTAATGAATCAACACATTCCTCAAGCCATGGGCACTCAACATCCGAATATTGCTCCTTATGGAGATTTATATAAAACAAAGGACGATAAGTTATTGGTGCTAGCTATTGGAAGCGATAAACACTTTAAACTACTATGTGAAACTTTAGAAATAGCATTGCCCATACAAAAAGAGTTTGAAACCAATGTGGCGCGAGTGAATAAAAGAGAGAAATTGAATCAACAAATAAGTGCTAAAATTAGTCCTTATTCAAGCGAAAAAATAAGTGAAGTTTTTTTCGAAAAAAAGTTGCCTTTTGGGATAATTAAGGACTTAAAGGAAGTATTTCAAAGCCCAAATGCACAGAAAATGATTCTAAAATCAAGCATAAATGGAGTAAAATGTACCACAATCAAAACACTTATTAAATAAATATAATATATATACTACCTTGTTTTTTATAATTTTAAATCAATA
>JBLHMK010000069.1:0-13169 GCA_047621945.1 Flavobacteriaceae bacterium | reverse complement strand
AATTAGCACACTAGACCGACCAATTACTAAGCCGTTTGCATCTTTGATTAGAACAAGATAAACGCCATTCGTTTCTTGTAGAATACTAAACTTATCGCTAAGGATTGTTTCCGTTTGCACCAATGAACCCAACATGTTGTATAATTCTATTTGACTTGCCCCTTTGACATTCTCTAAAGAAAAATTCACTAAACCTGAAGAAGGATTCGGAAAGGCAGAAACCGCTTTTACAGCTGTAATATTTCGAATTCCAGTAGGATTTCCTGTCGTATCCGCTGCGATAGCTTTAAATACATTAGTTTGAAAATTCAACAATAAGTCCGATGCTTTCTGACTACTACCATGTTCTATTAATCCACCTGCAATACTAATATCTTGGATGGCTTTAGCATAATCAGCTTCAACAGCTATATAATAGTTACCATTACTTTCCACTGCCTCAACAGCTAAGCTTACTTGAAAATACAAATTGTCTCCCAAAGCATGAATTTCAAATATTTCATTTGTAGCGCCAGTTGTTCCTTCCATTGCTACAAAACGATATCCAGATGTCCATCCCCAATGCATTGATGGGTTTTGGGGTGCTAAAGGATGTGTAGAATTATAGCTAGCAGGATCCAAGTGATTGTTATGTGAATCTACTCCTACTGAAAATTTGATTTCTTCTATTTCCGTAAAAGATACTGAGCCTAAAGCGATCTCCGTATTTAAAGACACCTTGCCATTCACTAGGCTAAATAAATTAGGAATGCTCGTTTGCTGTCCGCCATCATGTACCAATACAAACTGAGACAAATAATATTGCATTCGACCTAGAGAAAAATCATCTCCTAAATTGTTGCTACTATTTGGTGAACTTAGCACATCGGATGTCCCTAGTTTATGATCTATAGTAAGGTAAACATCATTTTGAGCCACTAATAGGCTTGACGAGAATAAAGAAACTATAATAAGTAGTGCTGTTTTCATCATGTAAATTTTAGTTTCTAAAAATAAGCAAATAAACCAATTGAAATCCATGATAAGACATAATACGTGTTAGTTCTACAACATTATGTAATTTTTCAACAAAATATTAAAAGGCCAAATAAGTGTTCTCAATACGGGTTCCGCACCTTTTCCTTGAATAAATGGGTAAGGGAACCAAACTAAAACTTCAAATTCGTGCCAATCGTAAAACTAAGCCCTAAATCATCTGCAAAATAACGCTGTCGGTTTAGATAGTCTCGATAGCTTGTGTTTAACAAATTATCTACCTGCACGAAAATTCGAACCCTCAACTTGGGCGTGCTCAGATTAGCAGAAATTTTTGCACCTAACAAGTTATAAGCCTCAGGTGGTGGCACAAAATCCTGCCTTGCTAACAAATTGTTTTGCTTAAACACGAATTTGTTGTTTACCTCAAACTCTAAGTCTTCTACCTTCAATTTTGACGTAAGCACAATCGGTTTTTTAGTTCGGTGAGCTAGGCTTCCAAAAACACTATTCGGTGGCATAAAAACAAGGGGTAAATTTTGACCTAAGTCCTGGCCTTGCAAATAGCTGTATTTTAATTTTCCATGCACCAGATTTGCTATTGCAAATTGCGACACTAAGTCCAAACCAAAAATGATAGCCTCGGTTTGCTCATATTGAAATACCGGAAATGCCCCTCTTATGGTTAGTCGCACTTCATCTTGGGGGTTCAAGAAAATATAATTGCGAAAATATTGAGCGTAAGTCAAAGCCTCGAATGAGAATTTTTCACCCTGCAAGAATTTATACCCTAAGGTATGTTTAATGGCTTGTTCTGTTTTCAAACTAACATCCCCTTGTTCGATACCACTTACTCCTTGATGCAGCCCATTACTATACCGTTCATTTATAGCTGGGTTTCTCATGGTGTACCCCGAATGGAAGCTAATCCTTTGCGTTTTACTTGGTTCAAGATTTATGGAAAATAAACCAGCTACATTGTGAAAATTATTCTGGTATTTTAGCACTTCTCTTGGCAAGCTTGAACTGATTGCCGCAACATTCTGAAATTCATAATCATAGCGGAAGCCCCAAGCTAAATTTATCTTATTAATATCCTTTGAAAGGGAAGAATACCACCCGCTTTTGATGGAGAAGTAATCGGGAATTAAAGGCAACAGGTCTGTTTCAGGGTTATTTGTGTTATCTGTTGTAATGAGTTGACTTCCTGCCTTAAAATGCCAATCATTGTCAAAATTATGCGCGTATTTAATTCCTGCGTTGAACGTTAACTGATTCAAACTCAAACTAGGTATTTCTGTGCGACCACTTCGTCGTACATCAAATTCTTTTCGATTATTTAACTGTCCTGCCAAAATAAATTCTATCCATTTCGAATTACTAAAATAGTAAGAGGTTTTAAGCTTGAGTAAGTGATGCGAAACATGTTGTTTAGGAGCTTCGATGCGATAGCTATGCTGATCTTCCGTAAAGAAAGGCTGATCTTGAGTAAAGGCTAATTCAAGGTCAGTTAAATTGCCTATTTGTGATCCTCGTAAAATACCTAAGCGAGTATTGAAGGTACTCCCATAGACTTCTAAAAATAGTTTTTCTTTCCATGATTTTTCCAATTGAATGGAAACGTTTGCTTCTTCTGTTCCCGAATTATTTAAAAAGTAGCTTGAGGTACGTTTATCTCCATATTTCTTTAAGGAGCCACTAACTCTCCAAGCCAAAATAGATGATGATTTTTCCAGTCGAAAGTTAAGGGTGTTTCCTAATCCATTCGATTCAAAGACATAGCCCGCTTGTCCATGAAGGTGTGGGTCATTTTGAATTTTTTTCGGTTCAACCAAAATGACGCTTCCCATATTTCCTCCACCGTAGGCAATAGCACTTACCCCTTTTAGAACTGTAATTTTGTCTGCAGAAAATGGATCAATCTCTGGACTGTGATCATTGCCCCATTGCTGGCCACTTTGGATAATGCCATTGTTTAATATGGTTAATCGGTTCCCGTACAAGCCATGCACTACTGGCTTGGAAATGCCACTACCATTCTTTATTAAATGGACCCCCGATTCCTCTTCGAGTAAACTGGAAAGATTTTGATTTGAATTGTCTTCGATGGCTTGTCTATTTATGGACAGACTAGCTTGATTATTCGCTATACTTTTTGTTCCTTCAACTAAAGCCCCTTCCAGTGAAGTGGAATTGTGGGCTAGTTTCATTTCTATCAAGGTATCTCGCTTGAGTTCGATGTGCACATGCACAGGATCGCAACCAATATGCGAGAATACTAAATGGTAGTTACCTGGGCATAGTTTATCAAGTACAAAATTTCCCGAAGCATCAGAAATAGACCCGGTAAAGGTTTCTTGAATATATACGTTAACAAAGGAAAGCGGAAGTCCAGATTCTTCATCTTGAACAACTCCTGTCAATTTTAACTTACAATTCTGTGCACTTAACAAAGAAGCACCGAGAAGTATAAATACTAATAAGAGCCTTGTCCTATTGAACATCGAAAGGAAAAGTGACTTCAATATCCGTTTCTCCTCCGGCATTGCTTAAAGCTCCATTAGACACTCCCGACGCAAACTTGTTTGGCTCATGTCTCAAGGTGATAGTTAGAGATCCTGTCCCCACATTAGCTGTCGTTAAGGTAGAGCTTAGCCCTATTGGGTTCCCATTAACATCTTGGTCGTTGTAAGCTACGCTCACATCACTTAAGGTAGATTGAAAAAAGAACTGATGTTCATCTCCCTCTTCCTCAACTTCCAAACTGATATTATCTGCGGGGTTCTCCGTTTCATTCAATAATACCAAAGTTCCCACGTAAGACTCATTGGCACTTAATATTCCGCCTGAAATTATGGGTGCATCTCCGCCATCACCATCTAGATCCTGAAAAGTGAAACTTACCGTGGCTCCACCGCCTATGGGAATCAATTCAAAGTTCAAAGTTGTTATTAATTCTTCCTCATTGGGAATAACAGGGTCCTTTTCACAGGAGGCTAAAAATAGTATCGAAAGGATAAGTGTTAACTGTAGTAACCTCATAATTTGTGTTGTTTAATTTAAATTCGAATGTAAAACTAAACAATTAATGCAACTCTGTTGCATTAATTTACCCATTTATTCTTTCAACTATCAATTATGACCTAATGTGTTACGCTAGCGATCCAAAACAAAGTCGAATCTGATCCTTATTTCCAAAACCCTTTGCGACCAAGGTATTTGCCCAGATACACTAAGCCGAGCATCACGGGTACTTCCCAAAACAAGCCCATAGTTGTACCCAAAGCAGCCTGTGAATTTAAGCCGTATAAGCCAATTGCAGTAGCAATGGCAATTTCAAAATGGCTTGAAGAACCAATGATTACTGAAATAACCGCCTCTTTATATTTTAAATTGAAGACTTTTGTAATTAGGATATTTAAGCCAACAACAATGAAAAAGCCTATTAATAAGGGGATGGAAACGAGCACCATTTCTCTTGGGTTTTGAAGCAAAACTTCTCCATTAAGTGCAAACAAGACGATAAGCGTAGTTAATAAAGCAACTATAGAAACCTTGCCTACAGCAGGCCTATAGGTTTTTTCAAACCAGTCCTTTCCCTTTCTTTTTGTAATTAATTTTTTAGAGATTAATCCCGCTATTAAAGGAACTCCTATAAAGACTAAAACCGATATAAAAAGCTCCCACTTGTCAATAGCAATCCCTTGAATTCCAGTTAATAGAACAACAACTGGCGCATAAAGAAACATAATGGTTACCGTATTTAAACTGGTGGTAATCACATTCTGCTCTTGATTCCCCTTTGCTAAATCACCCCACACAATAACCATTGCCGTGCAAGGGCTGGCACCTAGAAGAATTAAAGCTACGATGAGTTGGTCGTGACCTTCCAAAAAATAATGTGCCAGAATAACGGTTACGATTGGCGCAATTATCCAATTGGAGAACAAGGTAATCAGGATTGGTTTTGGTGCCTTAGTCAGCTTTTTGACTTCCTTCATTTGAAAGTTGAGTAAGGCAGGGTACATCATTAAGAAAAGGCAAATCCCGATGGGAATTGACACTTCACCAATTTTCCATTCATTTAAACCTTGACTAACATTAGGGAAAAACTGAGATAAAAGAACCCCTATTATCATGCATAAAAAGACCCAAACCGTTAAATACTTTTCAAAAAAACCTATGCTACTTTCTTTTTCCATTGAATTTTATAATTATGATGTCACAAAGTAAACAAAAAATGAAACGTAAGTATGAATTCTATTGATTAGAAAAGAGTAATTCATCTAGCTCTTTTTTCTCCCGCTCTATAAAAGCTACATGCTTTTGATGGGCTTCAGAGTCTGGAAATCGAGGTCGATGATTTATGGCTGCCTGAAGATTTTCCATGCGACCCATGAGTTCTTGAGTGGATTTACTCATATATTTTTGACAAAAATTCTCCCAGATATAATCGACCGCTTGAGCATTAGGATGCAACATATCTTTTTCGTAAAACCGATAATCCCGTAAATCATCCATCATGATTTCATAAGAGGGGAAATAACCGACGGCCTTGTCTTTTTGTTGAATTTGATGAATCGCCGCTCGTAATATCGCTTTACTCACGCTGTTCTCCTCAAAACCATCTTTTAAGTGTCGAACAGGACTAAGCGTAAAAATTACTTTTAGATTAGGGTTAAAGGTCTTCAAACGGTCTAAAGCCTTCGTGAATGACTCCACAATTTCTTCTATACTCAACAGTCTCTTCTCAAACTGGTGATTAGGGATTTTATGACAGTTTGCCACCACTTCGCCTTCATAACTATAAACCCATGCTGTTCCAATGGTCAGGAAAAGCACTTCAGCTGACTTCAAAAATGAATATGCTTGATTAACACGCTCGTTAATTTGCCTAACAACTTGATCCGGGTCTGGATGCGAAAATTCGGAATGATGATTTAAACTATGCTCAAGTTCATCATAAAATACCAGGTGAGATTCATCATAAACTTTATGATCTATAATTTCATTAATCGAACGAGAAAGAGCCGTAGGATTAAAAATGATCCCATAAGGGTTTTTTAAAACCTTAAACCTCCTTTCTTCTAATTTTAGAGCAATGTGATTAGAGAAACACGAACCCATCAAAGCAATTTTATTTTTATAGCCAATGCTAAAATCTGCTTGCTTGATAGCTGCTATTGTTCGGAAATAACTCATTACTTTATTAAAGTCAAATAACCGTCTTGTGTACTTTTCTCTCCAGTATTTCGATGTTCAAAGTCTGCTACCCAAATATATACATCCGAGTTTTGAGACACCCCATTCAACATTCCATTCCATTCAAAAATGGAACCGCTTTCATAAAGCTTGTCGCCCCATCTATTGAAAATCTTCAAACTAGTTTGAACTAGCTGAGGCTCAGGTAGAACTTTAAACACATCATTTACATTATCTCCATTTGGTGAGAAAGCATCTGGTGCGCCTGTGAAAGGCAACAATACAGTAATGAAAACACATTCTGTTTTCTCACAGCCTATTTCATCCGTAATCGTAATACAAAAATCACCACTTTCCAATGGTTCAACAACTGCATTTCTTTCATCATTTGGATTGACATAGTCTGGATCCCATCTGTAGGTATAATTTAGACTTGCAGGACTTACCACCGCATTTAGAAAAACAGGTTCTCCAACCTCAACGGCCACGGTAGGACTTACCACAATCGTAATATCCGGATTCTTAACAATAATACTTACCGTTTCTTCCTCCTTACATAATTGTCCAAACACTTCCCATTGTGCAGTAGCAATATATTCATTTACGCCTTGCGTTAATGGAGAAACAGCTAAATCATTCTGAGTGGAAATATCATTGCCTTGATAAACCCAACTAAATGCCGGATTTTCACTAGAAACCACTGTAGAAGTCAAGGGAGTTTCTTCCCCAGCACAAATTATAGCTCCTGTGCCCGCTGAAAGTTCTGTTGCTATAAATTCTACACTACTTACCACTGGCGCATAATTAAAAGCAAAAACACCCTCCTCGCCATCTTCGGCAAACAAGCTTAATCCGCTACACAAGTTAGAGGTGTAGTCCCCTTTTAAGCCCCCGTTTGCATTCAATGTAATGGTAACAGGAAGTGAACTGGGCTGTTGAATCCAGATAGTGCCGCCGCCACCGCCGCCACCTACTCCTGGACAGTTCGTGTTATCTGAGTTATCTCCTCCATCACCGCCATTGAGATTTACTATTAATACATCTTGGTAAGTGTTGACATTTAAAATAACTGTTCCGCCTGCGCCGCCGCCGCCTGCACCATCAACAGTGGCAAGATCAGCAACTTGTCCATTTGCATTAATTTGAAATCCATTCGAGCTGATGGAATTGGCATTTATAATTAATGTTCCACCAGCGTTACCCCCAAGTGTTCCACTATTGTTATTACTATCTCCTGCACCGCCACCGCCACCCATGAGGATGCGATTATTACTTGTTCCCAATGAATTTTTTTCTCCTCCAAATCCACCTTGACCATCGCAAAACTGGGTATTTAAATCATTATCTCCACCTCTACCACCAGCTCCGCCATTTGCACCACCACCACCACCAGCATTGTGATCATTACCACCGCCGCCGCCCATGGCATTTCTTCCTCGACCTCTAAGTTGAGCATCATAATCTAAGCCTAAACCTTCTCCTTTGTAGGCTCCACATTCGTCAGCGTCTGGGCATGAATAGCCCTGATATCCACCAAGCGCGGTGTAACAGCTATTGTCATTACTATACAATCCTCCTCGAAATCCTATTTCATCTAGAAATATATTGGCTTGAAGGTCTACATTCCCAGAAGCCTCAAAAACAATGATACCGCCTAATTCTCCATCCCATGGAATAGCGGTTAATGTTGCTTGAAATTCAACATCCACATATTCAGGAACACTAATTATCTGAATTTTACCTAAAGTATTATATGAGTGAAGAAGGGTGTTTTCAAATTGGATGCCATCGATGTTGCCAAAATTTATGGACTTCACAAAATTGTATTCATAACTTCCCGCAGCGTCATAATCCAAGACATTGCCAAAATTGGCATTCTGTTGAGGGTCTAACTGAGCCCGTTTCATTTGAACAATGAGCACTTTTTCTCCAACACTAAAATTATTTTCTGCGTTATTTGCTACATCCATAGCATTCGTGCAGAAATCTACCTCAGTTACTGCAGCATAAGCATTAATGATGGGTTGATTAATAGTAGTGAGCTGAGCATTCAATTGAACGCCATTAATAAAAAGGATTAGTAAGGAAAGTAGCCGCTTCATTGTAGCTTTATTAAGCAAACGAAGTTCCACAACCACATGTTGTATCCGCATTCGGATTTTCAAATGTGAATCCGCGATTATTTAGGCCTTGTTCATAATCGATGAAAAGGTTATTGATATATTGTAAGTCTTCATCGTTGATAGCTAACTGAAAATCCTCTACATTATATATAGTATAACTTTCTTCTACATGCTTAAATTCAAAAACATACGAGAAACCTGAGCATCCCCCATTTTTTACTCCAACAAATAAAATCTTACCTTCTTCTTCAAGAGAAGAAAGCCTTTTAATTTCAGCTAGAGCCGTTGAACTAAATTTTAAGGGTACTTTTTTTGCTAATTCGCTTATAACTTTGTCCATTAGAGATTTTATTTTTTAATTTGCACAATATTCTGTCACAAATATACATAATTACTAGACTATGGAAATACTACTTGAACTACTAAAATATACCCTTCCGGCTCTTGTAGTGGCATTGGTGGTCTATATTATGATGCGTACGCACAATGAAAACAACTATAAGTTGAAATTGTTAGAGATGAAATCTTTAAACTCTAAGGACATCGTACCACTCAAGTTACAGGCTTACGAGCGGCTAACTTTATTTATCAATCGAGTTTCGCCAGAACACCTAATTCCTCGAGTTACTCATCCTGGAATGACTGCGAAGCAGTTGAAGATCGCTTTAATACAATCCATTCAAAGTGAATTTGAACATAACATTACTCAGCAGGTTTATGTATCAAACAGAGTTTGGGGAGCGGTAGTCGCGTACAAAAATTCATTTGCCAACCTAGTAAATAGCCTTTCTAAGCAATTAGATGATGGTGCAGTAGCCTATGACCTAGGCAAGTTAATCGTTGAAGCTTATATGGAAGATGAAGAACTAATGACCCCGCAAAAAGTAAATGAAGTGATTAAAATAGAAGTTAAAACCTTGTTTATATAGTGAGAGCGCTTCTGTTATTCAGCATGATAAGTGCGGGCTTAGTAGCTTGCAATCGTTCGTTTACTATATATGACTTTGAGGATACTCAACAAAAATTTACGGATTCATATACAGGGCAAGATATGGGTATTGAAGAAGAAATTCTGCCGTACCGCACCGAATTGGAAGCTTCTATGAATAAATTGATTGTATTAGCCCATGGTGACCTCCCTAAAGCACAACCCTCTTCTCCTCTTGGAAATCTACTTGCAGATGCAACAAGAGAAATGGCTTCTACCTATATAAGCGAAGACATTAACATTGGGATTATGAATTATGGAGGCATTAGAGTGCCCAGTATAAGTAAAGGAAATGTGAGTATTGGCAATGTATATGAAGTCATGCCCTTCGACAATTATTTGGTAGTCATGCGTTTAAAAGGGTCCAAATTGAAGGAAGTATTTGATGCTATTGCTGGTGGTGGTGGTTGGCCAGTTTCTGGTGTTAGTTTTACCATTAAAAATGGAAAAGCTAGTCAAGTCATGATTAACGGTGCTGCTTTAGAACTTGAAAAAGAATACTCCGTGGCTATTTCAGATTATTTGGCAAACGGTGGGGACCACTTAAATATGCTTAAAGGACTTGAACAAACAAACACTAACGTGCTGTTAAGGGATGCCTTTATGGATTATTTTAGACGCGTTCATGAATATGGAGATGAATTACAGGTTAACGATGAAATTCGAATAAGCAATGAATAGACGATCGTTTATACAAAGATTGAGCTTAGCAGGCATCGCTTTAGGAGCTACAAGTTTGCCTTTTGAATTACTAGCTGGCGGGTTGCATGAAGATTTTGTTAAGTTGACTATTCTGCATACCAATGATACCCATAGTAGAATTGATCCTTTTCCCACGGGAAGCAAATATGCAGGTTTAGGTGGAATGGCAAAACGCGCCCATCTGATTGAGCAGATTAGAAAAGAAGATAATCAAGTTCTTTTATTAGATGCTGGAGATATATTTCAAGGCACTCCTTACTTTAATATTTATGGAGGAGAGTTAGAGTTTAAGTTGATGAGTGAAATGGGTTATGACGCCACTACTTTAGGTAATCATGATTTTGATGCAGGCGTTGACGGATTAATCAAGCAATTGCCTCTTGCCAATTTTCCATTTTTGAATACCAATTACAATTTGAGTAATTCAGCTCTTCAGGATCACATTAAACCTTATAAAGTTTTTGAAAAAGGAGATATTAAGGTCGGGGTTTTCGGTGTAGGAATAGAATTAGATGGATTAGTACCAGATAAACTATTTGGAGACATAAAGTATGAAAATCCGATCAGCGCGGCCAATGAGACAGCTAGTTTACTGAAAAATGACTTAAACTGTGATTTAATTATATGTTTATCACACCTTGGCTTAAGTTATAAGAGTAAAAAAGTATCTGATCTAATTTTAGCGAAAAGCACTGAAAATGTTGATATCGTCATCGGTGGGCACACGCATACCTTCCTCGATAAACCCATGATTGTTAATAACTTGAAAGGCGCTCCAGTAGTGATAAATCAAGTAGGTTGGGCAGGTATAAATTTGGGAAGACTTGATGTCACCATGGTAAAGGATAAAAAGAAAATATTAAAAAAAACCCCACCTGCTATTTTTTCTAGAAAAACAATAGTAAAATAAGTTTTTTTTAAACAATATTTTAGGCACTTTTACATAATCAATACGAGATGTTGATAAACACCCAACAAATACCTTAATACCAAACAACAATCCAAATTATGACAAAAACTCACGACACCATTTGGCGCAGCGCACTTAAAATAATTCAAGATAATGTTAGCATCCAAAGTTATAAGACCTGGTTTGAGCCAATAGTCCCTGTGGGATTGAAAGAGAAAGTACTTACGATCCAGGTTCCAAGCCAATTTTTTTACGAATGGTTGGAAGAACATTATGTGACCTTATTAAGAAAAACTATTCAAAGAGAACTAGGAGAAGATGCCCGATTAGAGTATCGTATCGTTGTGGAGAATAGCAATATCAATTCTGGACCATATACCATTGAGTATCCAAATTACAACACTGGCAATTCTGAAAATCAAGAATCTACCATTCCTATGGTAATTGGAAAAAACATAAAGAACCCATTTATTATTCCGGGTTTGAAAAAAGTGAATATTGATTCTCAATTGAATCGCAATTACAACTTTGATAACTATATCGAAGGCGATTGTAATCGTCTAGCACGATCTGCAGGATATGCCGTAGCGCAAAAACCAGCAGGCACCGCTTTCAATCCATTAGTTATTTGGGGAGGAGTGGGTCTAGGTAAAACACACTTAGCACAAGCTGTTGGAAATGAGATTAAGAAAAAAATGCCTAACAAGACGGTATTGTATGTCTCTTCTGAAAAATTTACCAATCAGTTTATCGATGCTTTAAAGAATAACGCAGTTAATGACTTCGTGCATTTCTATCAGCTTATCGACGTATTGATTTGCGATGACATTCAGTTCTTCGCGAACAAGCAAAAAACACAAGACATCTTCTTTCACATATTCAATCACTTACATCAAAGTGGAAAGCAGTTAGTATTAACTTCTGACCGCCCTCCTAGAGATTTAGAAGGAATGGAAGAGCGATTATTATCTCGTTTCAAATGGGGATTAAGTGCAGATGTTCAAATTCCAGATTTCGAAACTCGGATTGCTATATTGGAGAAGAAAATGTATTCAGATGGTATTGAATTACCGAGAGAAGTAGTTGAGTTTGTAGCCTATAACATCAACACAAACATCAGAGAATTAGAAGGTGCTTTAATTTCATTGTTGGCTCAGTCTTCATTGAACAAGAAAGAAATTGATTTAGACTTAGCTAAGAAGATCATCAAGAACTTCGTGAAGAGTGTAAGTCGTGAAGTATCTATTGATTACATTCAGAAGACGGTATGCGAGTATTTCGATATCAGCATAGAGAAATTGAAAGAAAAAACAAGAAAGCGTTCTATTGTACAAGCAAGACAATTGTCTATGTACTTAGCGAAGAACTATACGAAGAACTCTTTGAAGGTCATTGGCAAGCACTTTGGCGGCAGAGATCACAGTACGGTGATTCACTCTTGTCAAGCTGTTCAGAACCTTTTAGATACGGATCCAGAGTTCAAAGAAAACGTGGATGACATTCAGAAGAAAATTCAAATGAATATTGGTTAAAAAGGTTTTGTAAATCCAAAATTTACATTAACTTTGCCGTCCGTTCTTAAAAGCAACGGAGAGATGCCTGAGTGGCCGAAAGGACTTGTTTGCTAAATAAGCGTACCTCAAAAGGGTACCCAGGGTTCGAATCCCTGTCTCTCCGCAGAGTGAAAAACGAAAAAATAAAATAGGGGTGTAGCGCAGCCCGGTTAGCGCACCTGGTTTGGGACCAGGGGGTCGAAAGTTCGAATCTTTTCACCCCTACTTTTAGAAAGCTCTTCATGCAAATGAGGGGCTTTTTTTTATGTACCTACTCAAGCATATCAACCGTTACATTAGAATTTACTCTTGCTATGACAGCTATCCAGTTACGCCCTTATACAAGCAATAAATAGAGGTTTAGGTGTCCTATAAGGTGTCCTACTTTTACATGATTGAATGACTCAAAACTTACTCCTATGAGTCTTAACATATTAACACACCATTTCATCCTATTAAAGAACAAGAAAAATAAGAATAACCTATGTCCCATTTACCTGCGCATCATTGTAGATGGCAATAGAGTTAATCTCACCACAAACAAATTTATCCCTATAGAACCTCCTGTCCGTAGTTTGAGCGCCAGCGGTAACTACGGACAAAGTAATCAGGTAGCATTTGCTACCACTTCAAATATACTCAATAGCTAACAATCCTCTATTGTTGTAATAACTACTTGCGCTCGAATAGATATATGCTTCTGCTTGTTCAACTAT
>JBLHMK010000068.1:0-13393 GCA_047621945.1 Flavobacteriaceae bacterium | reverse complement strand
ATCCTTCAAATAATATAGCCCATGTGACAATTGAGAACACAGCTGATTACAAGAATGAAATGCTTGAACTTCAAATATATGATTTCACTGGCAAGCTCATATATTCTGCCGAACTGCTCTTACAAGGTCAATTACCTATTTTCAATATTGACGTTAGCTCTTTCAATTCTGGAACTTATATTATTCAAACTTGTGTGCAAGGAAAAGAGTGTGGTTCATGTACCTTGGTGGTGGAATAAATCAATTATTTTTGTAAGACCGGCATTCAAGCAAATTTGAGCATGAACAAAATTAGACCTTAGAAAGATCGAGAAGCTGAAAACTTGTTAGAAGTTCACTCGGCCGCACTTAGGTGTAATAAAGTTTAGGGGAGAATTTGATTTATAGCCTTGATTTTTGCTTACTTTTTCATCAAGGGAAAAGTAAAAGAACTTGTTTTGAAAGCAGTAAGAAGTTCATAAAATAGAAGCTGTTAAAAGCTCCATTCAAATTGAATACTATTTACACTTCAAAGAGGTTGCCGCCTGCTGCCGATGGGCACGGCGAATCTTTTGTTCTTCATCTTGCTCGCAATGACGGCAAGAGGGAATTTGTAATTTATAATCCGTCGTCAGACGCACCTACTGAAACAAATTAAACTGAACATAATTAATATTCCGACCATCCTCTATATGCATTTTTTCATAGAAAGTCTGAATCTCGGTTAGCTCTGGAAATGCCGTCCCTTTGCGGTAAATATCCCGTTCTACCACATTATATTTCATACCCAATCCATCTAAAACTCCCATAGTGTAATCAAACAAAAGTTCGCTATCAGTCTTCACATTTATCACTGCATCCTTGGTGCAAATCTTCTTGTATAATTCGAGAAAATTGGGTGATGTTAATCGGTGTTTGGCATGTCTGTCTTTTGGAAAAGGGTCAGAAAAAACTATCCAGATTTCACTTACTTCCTCGGGAGCAAAAAACACATCAATCAATTCAATTTTTGTTCGTAAATATGCGGCATTATTTAGCTTTTCGTTCAGGGCATCTTTGGCTCCTTTATGAATGCGAGCACCTTTAATATCTACACCAATAAAATTCCGTTCAGCATGCCTTTGAGCTAAGCCAAATGTATACTCTCCTTTACCACAAGCCAATTCTAATGCAATAGGATTATCATTTTTGAAATGATTGGCATTCCATTTTCCTTTCAAATCTACTTGCTTTCCTTCAGAGTCTACTAGTCCCGGATTTTTAAAATCCAAGTTTTGATAAAAATTTGAAAATGATTTCAATTCGTCGAATCGCTTTTGTTTACCCTTGCCCATGCTTATTTGTTCTTCTTAAAAGAATGCAGCAAAAGTACGAGGATTCACAGACTTTATAGCGGGAGGGACTAGCTAATTCAATTCCACAAACTACATTTTTTGTCTTTTTTTAATGCTTTCATTGCTGTATCTTTGTTTGCTTACGCTTTCATGCAAACTTTTATGGCATTTTAAGCGTTAGCTAAGTACTTCATTATGATGAAACGAATACTCTTTGTACTACTTACTTTGTTAGCCTGTATACCTATGGCTAATGCTACCCATTTGGTGGGAGGGGAAATGACCTATGTTCGCTTACCAGGTAATAATATTCGAGTGACGCTTACTGTTTATAGAGATAATATTAATGGTCAGGCTGATTTTGATGGCACTCCAACACCACAATCTGCAGATTGTGTGATTAGCTTCTATGCAGATAATGGCATTTTTTTAGAGGCGATAGAGATAGATTTAGATTTGATTGCTATAATCGATATTGAATTACAACCTTGTCAGGATGTTATTCCTGGAATTGAAACACAAGAAGGTACATATGTTTTTGACGTAAACTTAAACACGATCAATGGCTATAATCCTGCTCAAGGAGTAACCTTGGTTTATGGGCGATGTTGTCGAAATGGAATTATTAACAACCTGAATACACCTGGGGATCAAGGCTTCTCAACTTTAGTTAGAGTGCCACCAATTGCTATTGTTAATAGTTCACCTATCTTCAATAGTTTTGAGCAATATTTATGTGTAAATCGTTTCAATCAAGTTGACTTTTCAGCTTCGGACCCTGATGGAGATTCATTATACTACTTCTTATGTGATCCATATTTGGGTCTAAGCACAAATGTTCCTTCGGCGGATGCATTTGATTTGAATACGGGTGGAAACTATGTCAATTATGGACCTCCATATAGTACGGTGAATTGGGATGTGGGTTACTCAGCCGTGAATCCTCTAGGTGGAACAATGGCCCTGAATGGAACTACTGGAATAATGGGTGCAACACCCCCTACTACGGGTGTTTGGGTAATGGCAGTGTGTGTGTCTGAATATCGAAATGGAGTTTTACTTAGTACGGTAAGTCGAGATTTTCAATACCTCGTATCTCAATGTGACTTCCCTGATATTCTTATTGCAACAGACCCTAACTTACCCCAAGATCCGGCAACAGGCTTATTTACTATTGATGCAGATTGTAATGAAGGAATTGTGAATTTTAACCTAGCAAATAACGTCGACATAGTTAGTTACTTATGGGATTTTGGAGATCCATCTACTACCGCGGACACTTCAGTTCTTCAGAACCCGAGTTATTTTTATTCGGATACAGGAAGTTTTATTGTAACAGTTATCGGATTTGCCTTGGATGGTTGTGCAGATACTTCTCAAGGACTGGTCATCTTTTATCCTATTTTTGAACCAGGTTATATGTATCAAGATTCTTGTTTGAATCAAGCGGTAACATTTACCGATACTTCATTTTCAACTACCGGAAACCTAGATTCATGGACTTGGAATTTTGGAGATCCAGGGACTACTCAGGATACTTCAACCGTGAGGTTCCCTAACTATAATTATACAACTGCTGGTACCTTTACCGCTAGCTTAATTGTTACAACAGATAAGGGCTGTATAGATACGGTGTATAATCAAATCACCATTCATCCTTTGCCCGAACCCTCATTTACCTTGTCTAATCCTCAATGTGAAGGCACTCCAGTAACTTTAAATAATACTTCACAAATTCAAAGTGGAGCCATTCAAAGTTATGAGTGGTTAGTAGACAATAATGTGTTTAGCGCTTCCACTATTATTTACAACTTTGATACGGCAGGAACCTACCCGGTTCAATTGATAGAAATTTCAGTATTGGGTTGTACAGATACTTTACAACAAGATGTAATTATTAATTCATTACCTACCGCCAATATAGTGGGTAGTTCGCCAATATGCCCGAATACAAGTACGGGACTTACAGCAACAGGCGGAACAACTTATCAATGGACGGCAAATTCATTATTGAGCGCAACTAATGTTGCTAACCCAATTGTAAATATGGAGGAAACTCCTGCAACTTTTTATGTACAAGTGACAGATGCCAATCAATGTATAAATATGGATACAATTTTTGTAGATCTATTTGCCTTACCTCCAGCAGAGGCAGGACCTGACACCTCAGTTTGTTTGAATGCCGCAAATGTAATTTCTTTTAACACCACGGTTCCTTTACAAGCAAGTGGTGGACTTACTTATATATGGTCACCAGCAACTAATTTGACAAGTACAAATACAGCAAATACAATTGCCTCTCCGATTATTACAACTACCTATACGGTTACGGTTACGGATACTAATGCTTGTATAAATACAGATTCTGTTACCGTCGCTGTATTGAATCCAGCGCTAGAATTGATATCAGTTGCCGTAGATTCAATGTGCTTTGGAGATACGGTATATGTAGATGTGCTGGATGTGGGAAATGTAACGACATATTCGTGGTCACCGAATCAATTTTTAACTGATAACACGATACGCGAACCGGGATTTTTCCCGCCATTGACACAAGACTATATCTTGGAAACAGTGAATTATTGTTATCTAGATAGAGATACGGTAACCATTGAGGTGGTTTCACCGCCTAATATAGCTGCAGGACCTAGGGATTCTATTTGTATTGGAGATCCTCCATATCAGCTAGATGCTCAACCAGATACCTACGATTTTTATCAATGGACAAGTACGGATGCCAGTATTAGTGATAATTCAATTCCTAATCCAACGATCCAACCTGGAGTGAATTCATGGTATTATATCTATGCAGTAGACTCTATAGGTACTTTGTCTTGTGAGAGTAATGATTCAGTAGAAATTCTCGTTTATAATGTGCCTGATTTAGCTTTATCTTACCCAGCAAATTACCCAAGCTATATCTGTCAAGGAGCCTCTATTGACTTAACGGCAACTTCGTTTGATGGCACACAATACAGTTGGTCTGCAAATACAGCTGCTGCTATTGCGAGTCCTAATAGTCCGATAACAGAGATTACTCCATTAGATACCACAACTTTCTTTCACACGGTTACCAATGTTCACGGTTGTAGTACAACAGATTCTATCGACGTGGATGTTCAATTACCTGTGATTGCCAGAATTACTGGCGATACGATTATGTGTGTTGGGTCTTATGTTGATTTAGAAGCAAGTGGGGGTCTTTACTACCAATGGAGTCCAGATAGTATTTTCTCAAATCCACAGTTCTACCTAACTCAAGCCTCACCGGATAGTTCTTTGACGGTTACCGTTTTTGTTAGCAATGATTGTTTTAGTGACACGACTACACATCCTATAACTGTTAGTCAATTACCAATTTCTGATGCAGGTCCAGATGTGACCATTATAAGAGATGAAACAGGCTTTATTGCTGGAAGTGGTACAGGAGAACCTTTATGGTATACTGAAGACAAAACCTTCGAAGGAATCATAGATATCCCAAGTATTTTTGCTCCAGAAGTTAGCCCTTTTGAAACCACTAATTATGTATTGGAGATAACGGATAATTTAACGAATTGTGTGAATTATGATACCATGACAGTTTTTGTTGACGTGTTAACTTTGTTAGCTTTCCCTACAGGGTTTTCTCCGAATGGAAATGGCACGAATGATTTTGCAGGATTGATTAAGTGGTTGAACATTGAAAAATTAGTTTACCTTTCTATTTATGATAGATGGGGTGAGGAGATGTTTAGAACGGATGAGTTGCTTGGATCGTGGGATGGAACCTATAGAGGAAGAAATTGTGAAATCGGAACTTATATCTGGGTAATCAGAGCCGTAAGCAAAGATCAAGAGACTATCAGTCGAAATGGAAACATTACACTCATACGCTAGGTCTAATCATACTATTTTAGAAATTGAATATCACATGAACTATAGAATTATTCTTTTAATCGTTCTCCCAATTTTAGTTTTTTTAGCTTGCCAATCAAATTCCAATTCATCAACATCTGATGTGAATGATGGACCCTATGTAGCAATGTCTGGCAAAGAAGCTTACGATATGTATTGCGTGGCTTGTCATGGTGCGGATGGGAAAATGAACTTTTCGGGAGCTACAGATCTTTCCAAATCTAGCTTAGATCTGGCAACGCGAATTTTACAAATTAAAAACGGTAAAGGCGTGATGAATGCCTTTAATAATATTCTCAATGATGAAGAAATTGAAAACGTTGCCGTTTATATTGAAGACTTAAGAAAATAGTCTGAATTTTACTTAAATTCAAATCGTGCCCCAAAGTACTTCCTCCTCATATTATGCTATCGGATTAATGTCTGGAAGTTCTTTAGATGGCTTGGATATTACTTATTGTAAGTATACCCATGAACCTAGTTCAAGTGAGAAGTCTCCATGGAGTTTTTTATTGCTAGAAGCTAAAACAGCGAAGCTTGGACCTTGGGAGGAGAAACTTCGAGCGGCAATACATCTTCTTCCTGAAGAATTAGATGTGCTGAGTGTTGAGTTCTCTTTTTATCTAGCGGAACAAGTGAAAGATTTTATTGATGAGTTTCAATTGCGAAATATTGATGTAGTAGTATCACATGGGCATACTATTTATCATTATCCTGAAGAGGGTCGAAGCTGTCAAATAGGAGATGGCGAAACCTTAGCTAAGTACTTGGATTTACCTGTAGTGAACAATCTACGTCAAGAAGATATTAATCATGGCGGACAAGGTGCCCCAATCGTTCCTATAGGCGATAAGTATTTGTTCCAGGACTACCAATTCTGTCTGAACATAGGTGGCATTGCCAATATAAGTGTAAGGCAGGATAGCGAGCTTATTGCATTCGATATTTGTGCTGCTAATCAAGTGCTGAATTACTACGCGGAAAAATGTGGCTTGCCTTATGATGATAAAGGGAAACTAGCTCGAAAAGGAAACTTAAACAAGGTACTGTTAGAAAACTTAAATCAGTTGGACTTCTATAAACGTGAATATCCTAAGTCCTTGGATAATGCATTTTCTAAACAGGCCATCTCGATTATAAACGATGTGGAGTGTGATGAGAAAAATGCATTGAATACTTACGTAGAGCACCTGGCTATTCAAATATCTAGCAATATAAAAACTATCGCTAGGCGGCAGTCTTTGTCAATTTCTGAAAGTGCTTCTATGCTGATTACAGGCGGTGGCGCTTTTAATACTTATCTCATAGAGCGAATTGTGGTGAATAGTGAATTGAATGTAATCATACCGCCTGCGGATATTATTAATTATAAAGAAGCCATAGTCATGGGTTTTATTGGCGTATTGCGAATGAGAGATGAAGTCAATGTTTTGGCTAGTGTTACTGGAGCATACAAGGACACCTCGTGCGGAGATATTTACTTACCCAAATCTTAAAAACTTAGTTAATTTTATAGGCATGAAAGAAAAAATCTTGGTAACAGGAGCTTCAGGCTTTGTAGGTGCGGAAATTGTGAAGCAACTTCTTGCTCAAGGCAAGAAGGTGAAAGCCTTGAAAAGAAAATCTAGCAATACTGCTTTCCTAAAGTCCTATGAAGGTCAATTTGAGTGGGTTATTGGAGATGTTAATGATATTCCATCTTTGGAAAGAGCATTTGAAGACGTAGGGTATGTTTATCATAGCGCAGCAATGATATCATTTGATCCTGCACAGAAATTCAAGATGTTTAAGGTAAATATTGAAGGAACCGCAAACATGGTGAACGTATCGTTAGCTAAAGGAATCAAGAAGTTTTTACAAGTAAGTTCTGTTTCTGCATTTGGCCGCTACGATATCAAAGAAGCTATTAATGAGCAAACGAAATGGGTGGACCATGCAGAGAATACGAATTATGCTATTGCTAAGCATCGCAGTGAATTAGAAGTTTGGAGAGCACATGAAGAAGGATTGAATATGGTTATTACTAATCCTGCAACTATTTTAGGCTTTGGAGATTGGACACAAGGTTCATCTCAAATCTTTAAGAATGTATTTGATGAAATTAGTTTTTACCCTACAGGAATAAATGGCTTTGTAAGTGTTGAAGACGTTGCTAAAGCATGCATTCAGCTCATGGATAGTGATATAAGTGGAGAGCGTTTTATAATCTCAGCAGAAAATATTTCCTTTAAGGACTTGTTTGAATCCATTGCAAATGCTTTTGGGAAGAAAGTGCCTGGTAGACCCTTGTCTGCATTTATAAGAGGAATTGGATGGCGTTTTTATTGGATAAAATCAAAGTTCCTTGGTCAGCAACCCTTAGTTACGAAGGAAACTACGCTGTATACCTCAAGAGATTATCTGTACGAAAATGATAAGATCAAAAAGGCCTTAGATTTTAAATTTGAGAATATAGAAGAAGTGTGTGTGAGAACTTGTAAGAAATATCAAGAAGCGCTAAAGTAAATGCTCTACAGCTGTTTTGGCATGATTGTTTGTATTTTAAGGGTAGTATTAGTATAGAATTAGTATTCAAATTTATCGCGCATGAAAGGGATTGAAATAGTATTCATATTCTTGCTGGTAAAGGACTTTTCCATTCCTGACTCGCAGTAGGGAGCCTCTCCTTCTGTATGAATTTGATAAATGCTGACACTCTTCAATTTATCGCTACGCTTGCACATCGCATGGATTAAGCCTTGAGGTACAGCTGCAGCAGAATGTATAAAAATAGTTTGATGACTCTTTATAGGTTCGACAGCTTGTTCAAGGTTGGATAATGTTATATTTTCAATCCAAACTCGTCTGCAGTATCACTAGCTATATCATAGCCGGCATCATTATGTCGAATCACACCCATAGCTGGGTCATTATGTAATACTCGCCTCAGTCGTTCGTGAGCGTCTTGTGTTCCATCTGCTACGATTACCATTCCAGCATGCAAAGAATATCCCATTCCTACACCGCCACCATGATGGTAACTAACCCAACTAGCGCCACCTGCAGTATTGATTAATGCGTTTAGTATTGGCCAATCAGCTACCGCATCGCTACCATCTTTCATGGCTTCTGTTTCTCTATTAGGTGATGCTACCGACCCTGTGTCTAAATGATCTCTCCCTATAACTAGTGGAGCATCTAATTCGCCAGTTTTGACCATTTCATTAAAAGCTAATCCAGCTTTTTCTCGTTCCCCCATGGCTAGCCAACAAATACGAGAAGGTAATCCTTGCCACGCTATTTTTTCAGTAGCCATATCTAACCAGCGAAGTAAGCCTTCATTATCTGGAAATAGCTCACGAAGCTTATTATCACATTTATAAATGTCTTCAGGATTGCCGCTTAAGGCAACAAAGCGAAAGGGTCCGCTTCCTTGGCAGAAGAGTGGACGAATATATGCTGGAACGAATCCAGGAAAATTAAACGCATTCATCACACCTCTCTGATCTTTTGCTTGTCCTCTTAAATTGTTTCCATAATCAAAAGTTATGGTTCCTCTTTTTTGTAACTCCAGCATCAAGTTAACATGGTGAGACATAGTATCTAAGGATAGATTTTTATATTTGTCTGGATCTGATTCTCTAAGGGCATTCGCCTCTTCAACTGACAAGTTTTCTGGAAAATAGCCGATCAATTCATCATGCGCAGATGTTTGATCGGTTAGCGTATCCACTTCAATGTTTCTATCCAATAAGCGTTGTAACAAATCTACGGCATTACAAACCACACCAATAGAAATTGCTTCTCCCTTAGCTTTGGCATCTAAAGCCATATCAATGGCTTCATCTATATCAAGACTCATTTTGTCTAAGTATCTTGTTTCTAAGCGCTTTTTCACCCGCCATTCTTCTATTTCTGCGACTAAGGCAACTCCTTCATTCATGGTAATAGCCAGAGGTTGAGCTCCACCCATCCCACCTAATCCAGCCGTAACATTTAGCTTACCTTTTAAAGTAGGCACGCCATAATGCTTATTAGCTAAACTCAAGTATGTTTCATAGGTACCTTGCACAATGCCTTGAGTACCGATGTAGATCCACGAACCAGCGGTCATCTGACCATACATCATCAATCCTTTGGCTTCTAACTCGTTGAAATGTTCCCAGTTTGCCCATTTCCCAACAAGATTAGAGTTTGCTATAATTACTCTTGGGGCATCCTTATGAGAGCGCATAATACCAACTGGCTTCCCACTTTGAACAAGTAAGGTTTCATCGTCCTCAAGATTTTCTAAGCTAGTCAATATCTTTTCAAAGGCATCCCAATTTCTGGCAGCTTTCCCTCTTCCCCCGTAGACAATTAGCTCTCCAGGAAGCTCCGCAACCTCAGGATCTAAATTGTTTTGAATCATTCTATAAGCGGCTTCTTGAACCCAACCTTTACAGTGAAGTTTTGTGCCAGTTGGTGCCTTGATTACTCTTGGTTTTGCATTCATTTATTTGGTATTAGCTTTTAACAAAGTTATTCAATCTAACACTTGTAACAAAATTTTGTTTAGCTACTATTTATATTTGTGAGGGCATGACTCAAAGTCACCATCTTACAAAGCATTTAATTCAAAACGAAATTCAATTGACCTTTTTGAGCATTAATATCTTCATGTGTTTAATCAAGGGAACAACAAGTAAACAATCTTTTTTAGACCAACTAAATACAAGTTCTTTTTTAGCTAAAGTGCAAAAACATCTCATTTCTTAAGTTGATGTTATAGCATATTGCTTAATGCCTAATCATTTTCATCTTTTAGTTCGTTGTAAATCTACAGCATGTGATAAGTCTAGTATAATAAAAACTATCAGCAAAACCTGAGTAATTGAGTAGAAATTGTACTACGCTCTTATACCAGAGCTATAAATAATCAAGAGGGAAGAACAGGTTCATTGTTTAGAAAGCAAACTAAGTTTAAAGATGGTTTTGAGGAAGGCGGGCAATTTTCCTTGAATAACGATTATATAGTAACATGCTTTGATTATATCCACACCAATCCTATTAAGGCAGGTTTGGTGACTTATAAAGAAGACTTGCCATATTCTTCTTTGAGGGAGTATAAAGATAAAGAAGGAGATGGCTTAGTTAATAAATCTATAACAAGAGAATTGGGACTAGTGATAATTTAAGCAACTGGCTATGCGAAAGTCCAGAGGTAGTTTGCGGTAAAATTCCAAAGCATGAAGAAAATCATAGCAACGATTTTCGCCTTATAAAAACTTAATAATTTCCATTTCTCGTCAAGTAAATAGATGATGCCGTTTACCATTCCAAGTCCAACTAAAGCAATGGAACCAAATTGCAACATTTGTTTCATCCAATCAGGGTTGGTGTCTTCAAAGGCCCAAAACTTATTGGCGAAAAACCGAAAGATGATTCCAATAATAAATCCAAGGGTATTTGCAGTAAACTTCTTTAGAGCTAATTTCTCCTTTAGCACCCAAGTGGATAGCATATCTAATCCAAACCCCATACCTCCAACGGTAAAGAATTTTAAGAAAGTAAGCCAAAAAGTAGTCATAAATCGCGCTGCTTAGATTAAGAATTTACCATTCTCATATACCTTATCTCCATCGGCAAAAATTTCACCGCCATCAGTCATGTCTGCAATCATATCCCAGTGAATACTGGAATCATTTTTGCCTCCACATTGATGATAACTTTGGCCAATTGCCATATGGATGGTTCCACCAATTTTTTCATCAAACAGAATGTTTTTGGTGAATTGTTGGATGTTGAAGTTGGTACCTACAGCAGCTTCTCCAAAATAACGAGCGCCAGGAATATCAAATATTTTATCTAAAAAGTCTTTCCCTCTTTTAGCATCCCATTTAATAACTTCCCCGTTCTTCACTTCTAGACGGATATCTTCTACTTCAGTACCCATATAAATACTCGGGTGAGAAAATCGTACAATTCCGTTTACCGAATCTTCTACCGGAGCGGTGTAAACTTCTCCAGAAGGCATATTCGTTTTCCCATCGCTGTTCATCCAGATTCTTCCTTCTGTACTGAAGCTAATATCAATGTCCTTGCCTTTGTAATGCACTTTGGTACACGTATTCAAATGGTCAACTATACTTTGCTGACGATCACTCAACTTCTGCCATTCGGCAATAGGATCATCGTAGGTCAAGTTACAAGCATTAAAAACAAAATCTTGATACTCTTTTAAGCTCATACCGGCTTCTTGTGCACTGGCTTGAGTGGGGAACTGACAAAGACTTCTACGTAATTCGAAAGTACCTGTTCGCTCCATGTACCTTTTCATCATTGGGCGTCTTGCCGCACCAGCGATTTTTCTTTTTTCTGAATCAACATTTTGTGCTTCTTTCAAATTAAATGGTGCTCTAATGACTAAGTAGCAATCAAAAGTATCCATTATTTGTTCTGAAAATGGATTGACAAACTCTAACTGATGATTAGACGCATTGTCTAGAAAAATTTTACTTTGTTCTTGAATTTCAATGTCTAAAAATGGATGTCCTCCTGCTAGATAAATTTCTTTTAATAACTCTTGTAATAGGGGTTCTGCTAGGTATGTTGATTTCACAAAAACCTTGTCTCCCTTACTGACTTGTAAACAGTATTCGGTGAGCAATTTCGCATACTTTTCATATATCGTCTTCATGGTTGGGCTTTTGATTTTAAATTAAGGCTTGAAGATACAATTACTTAAAGTATTGGCAAAAAATCAAAAGAAGAGAAGCCGCCTTAATCAATTATTTTTTTTACTTTGCAGGAGTAAGAGAAATTAAAGTACATATACATGATTATTATAGGCATTGCAGGAGGAACGGGTTCTGGTAAAACTACCGTAGTAAAGAAGATAATGAGTGTGATACCAGCAGGCCACGTCGCTGTACTTGGACAGGATTCTTATTATAGAGATAATTCTAAGTTGAGCTTTGAGGAAAGGCAAAAAATTAATTATGATCATCCTCGCTCAATTGATTTTGACCTGCTCATTAGTCATCTCCATAAGCTGAAAGATGGAAAAGAAATTAAAGAACCTATCTATTCATATGTCACGCATACTAGAACTGAGGATTACAAAGTAGTACACCCTACAGATGTAATCATTGTTGAAGGGATATTAGTATTTACTAATAATGAACTGCGCGAGCTTTGTGACATCAAGATTTTTGTTCATGCTGATGCCGATGAAAGATTAATACGTAGGATGAAAAGAGATATTACGGAAAGAGGAAGGGATTTCAATGAGGTTCTTTCTCGATACGAGACCATGTTAAAACCTATGCATAATCAGTTTATTGAACCGACTATGAAATATGCTGATATAATTGTTCCTGTTGGTGGAGATAATATTGTTGCTATTGATGTCTTAGCATCTATGATAAAGGATAAGCTAAGAGCGGACGTAAGGTCATAAATAAGACATCTTCTCTAAAGAAGATGCCCTTAGATTAATCATTTTTATTTTTCTTGCCTTTACCCTTGCTATCTTCTAAATCAAGGGCTTCTTGAGGAACGTTTATCTCTTCAATTTGACTAGGAGCGTCTTCAATTATTTCCTCTTCAAGCACTTCTTCTGTAGCAGCTTTATCAGCTTTCCCTTTTCCTTTGTTATCTTCTAGATCCAAGGGCTTCTCAGGTACTTCTAATTCTTCAGGCTTACTTGGAACTTCTTCGATTACTTCTTCCTCAACAACTTCTTCTATAATTTCTTCGGTACCGTCTTTTTTAGATTTGTCCTTTCCTTTACTCTTGGTGTCTTCAAAATCTAAGACCTCTTGAGGAACTTCAGGTGTTTCTGTTTGACTAGGAGCGTCTTCAATTATTTCCTCTTCAAGCACTTCTTCTGTAGCAGCTTTATTAGCTTTTCCTTTGTTATCTTCTAGATCCAAGGGCTTCTCAGGTACTTCTAATTCTTCAGGCTTACTTGGAACTTCTTCAATTGCTTCTTCCTCAACAACTTCTTCTATAACTTCTTCGGTACCGTCTTTTTTAGATTTGTCCTTTCCTTTACTCTTGGTGTCTTCAAAATCTAGGACCTCTTGAGGAACTTCAGGTGTTTCTGTTTGACTTGGAACTTCTTCAATTATTTCCTCTTCAAGCACTTCTTCTGTAGCAGCTTTATTAGCTTTTCCTTTGTTATCTTCTAGATCCAAGGGCTTCTCAGGTACTTCTAATTC
>JBLHMK010000067.1:0-13528 GCA_047621945.1 Flavobacteriaceae bacterium | reverse complement strand
CGACTTATCCAGCCTTAAGTGATGAAGAAATGCATACCTGTGTGGAGCAAAGCCAAGAGGCCTATAGTTCTTGGGGAAAGCAGCCACTAAAGGATCGCTGTACCTTGTTGAATGGAGCCGCAGCTATTCTAAGAGAACACAAAAATCGCTATGCTTTAATGATTACCCGTGAAATGGGAAAACCATTGAGTGAATCGGAGGCTGAAGTAGAGAAGTGCGCATGGGTATGTGAATACTATGCCCAACATGCGGAAGAGTTTTTAAAGGACAAGCATATTCAAACGGAGGCGAGTAAAAGTTATGTAAGGATTGAACCCTTGGGGTGCATTCTAGCTGTCATGCCGTGGAATTTTCCGTTTTGGCAAGTATTTCGCTTTGCTGCACCAACACTAGCTGCAGGTAACACCGCCTTATTAAAACACGCCTCTAATGTTATGGCTTGTGCATATATGATTGAAGAAGTCTTTACCCTAGCAGGATTTCCTAAGTACGCATTCCAAACCTTAGCTATCAATCATGAGCAAACGGAAGTACTTATTGGGCGAGAAGAAGTGAAAGCCGTAAGCTTAACTGGAAGTGAAAGGGCAGGAGTAGCTGTTGCACAAACTGCTGGTAAGCATCTAAAGAAATGCGTCTTGGAACTCGGTGGAAGTAATGCCTTTCTAGTTTTGGCTGATGCGGATGTAGAACTAAGCGTTGAAACAGCGGTAAAGGCAAGGATGTTGAATACTGGTCAAAGCTGCATAGCTGCCAAACGTTTCATTGTGGTAACAGATATCTATACGCAGTTTATGGAGCAATTTAAAAAAGCCTTGCGAAAGCTTAAGTATGGGAATCCAGAAGAAGCCTCAACTGATTATGGACCAATGGCGCGACAAGATTTAGCGGAAGACTTACAAGATCAGTTAAGCGAATCAGTTGCCATGGGAGCAAAGCTAGTCTTTGGAGGTAAGCAAGAAGGAGCCATGCATGAGCTAAGTCTGTTAACTGGAGTAAAACCAGGCATGCCTGTGTTTGACGAAGAAACTTTTGGGCCACTAGTGGTGGTAGTTAAGGCCCAAAACGAATCCGAGGCTATACAGCTAGCACAACAAACGAAATATGGTTTAGGCTTGAGTATATTTTCAAGAGATACGGAAAGGGCTGAGGATTTAGTCTCTATGTTTGAAGATGGCGCTGTGTTTATTAATGAACTAGTGAAATCAGATCCTCGATTACCATTTGGTGGCACTAAACTAAGTGGTTATGGTAGAGAACTATCTAAAGAAGGCATTCTAGAGTTTGTGAATAAGAAAACGGTTTATATTAAGTAAGTGTTTCACGCAAAGACGCTAAGGTGCAAAGTGTTGAATGAAATCCGAACTAGGGAATAGATTGCCGCAGTCTTCGTAGCTCATCCTTCGCAATGACGGGCAGTGATGACTGTTCTTATAATAGGCAAGCTTATCCCACTTAAGGTCATTGCGAGTGAGCGAAGAATGAGCGTACGCCGCAATCTCTCCTATAGTACAATTCCCCTCTCACGCATAATCAAACCGCGCCTCTGCGCTTTAGCGAGAAACACCAATCCCCTGAACAAAAAAGGCACCTGCCAGATGACAGATGCCTTTTAAAAGTTAATCGAAAATTTTTACTCTCCAATAGAGATCACTTCAATTTCAAACGTTAAGTCCTTACCAGCTAAAGGGTGGTTGCCATCAACGATGATAGACTCTTCCTTAACTTCAGCAATAGTAAAATGCATCTCTTGTCCTTCTGGATTTTGAGAAGATAAAGGCATTCCAACTTCAGGCTTAATTTCCTGAGGTAATTGGCTCTTTTGAACTTCGTGCATCATTTCGTCCTGACGAGGTCCGTAAGCTTCGTTACTTGGAATTTGAATAGTTTTCTTGTCACTAACGCCCATGTCAATTAAACCATCTTCGAAACCTGGGATTAATTGTCCTTGACCTAAAGTGAATTTTAATGGCTCACGTTTTAAAGAGCTATCGAAAATTTGTCCGTCTGCTAAAGTTCCTGTGTAATGTACTTCAACCGTATCATTGTTTTTAATCTTTGTCATCTTGTAATTTTTTTTGTGCTAGAGCACCGTATTTGTTAATAAGCTACAAAGGTCGGATTTTTATATACGGGAAACAAGTTTTTAAAGTTTTTTGACATTTGCTAGGCTTCCTTGTAATCCTTAACCAAATCAATAAAACGCTTACCATATACATCTAGTTTTCGCTGACCTACTCCATTAATCTCTAAGAAGTCTTCCTTGTTGGTAGGTTGAACTTCAGCGATCTCTTTTAAGGTAGCATCATTAAACACCAAATAAGCTGGAATACTTTCTTCCATAGAAATCTCCAAACGCAATAGGCGCAGCTTTTCGAATAAGCTATTATCTACATCAGGTTCGGCGAATTGGGTTTGTTGATTGGCCTTAACACCCGTTTTACGTTTAAGCACCGCTAAAGCTTTCGTCATTTTAACGGATAAGCCATCAAACAAAACTTGGTGGGAGAGGGTAGTCATCTTTAAACTGTTACGCTCATGAAAAGCAATTTCGCAATAACCCTGATTCATCATCTGGATAATGTATTGCTGCCAATCCATATCAGTCAAATCTCTACCAATTCCATAGCTTTTTATTTTATGATAGCCCTTATCTATAACACTTTGACTACCAGAGCCACGCAAGACGGCGATAACCATTCCCATTGGCTCTTGTTCTGCTAAGCGGTGAATTACAGATAGAATCTTTTGAGCGTATTCAGTACCATCAATAAATTGCGGTGGATTTTTACAGATATCACAGTTCCCACAATCTTCTTCCAAGAGTTCTCCGAAGTAACTCAACAGCGTCTTTCTTCTGCAAGTCTTCGCCTCAGCAAATTGCTTCATTCTATCTAATTTGGCCGTTTGAACATGGGCATTTTTTGCGCCCTGAATGAACCGCTTCAATTGAATGATATCGGCATAACTATAGAACAGTAGGGCAGTGGCATCAAGACCATCTCTACCTCCTCTTCCTATTTCCTGGTAGTATCCTTCTATATTCTTAGGTAAATTATAGTGAATAACCCAACGCACATTCGACTTGTCGATACCCATTCCAAAAGCAATGGTTGCACATACAATTTGTGTGCGGTCATAAATGAAGTTTTCTTGAACCTTGTTTCGCTCCTCATGACTTAAGCCCGCGTGATAGTAACTAGAACTGATCTTTTCAGCCTTCAATTTATTAGACAATTCTTCACAAGATTTTCTACTTAAGCAGTATACAATACCTGATTCATTGGGCTTTTGCTTAACAAAGTCTATGATTTGTTGAATTCGTTTGTTGGATGGTCGAACATTCAAGCTGATATTCTTTCTATCAAAAGAACTCAAGAATAACTTGGCTTTTGGAATGTTCAACTGATCTGCAATATCTTTTCGTGTCGCTTTATCAGCTGTTGCTGTTAAGGCAATAATCGGCGTGTTTGGTAATTTGTCTTTTAAGTAACCTAGTTGCTGATAAGAAGGTCTGAAATCATGTCCCCAAGAAGAAATACAGTGTGCTTCATCTATGGCAATGCAAGAAACATAGTCTTCATCGAGGATGTTTTGCAGTAAACTTAAACTCTCTGGAGCCACATAAAGAAGTTTTAAACTTCCATCCATTACTTCATTCATGATGGCTTCTTGTTCAGATGACTGTTGAGAACTGTTATAGAAATTAGCATTAATACCGTTCGCTTTTAAACCATCTACTTGATCCTTCATTAAGGCAATGAGTGGAGAGATAATAATCGTTAACTTAGGAAATATTAAGGCAGGTAATTGAAAACAGATAGACTTCCCACCACCGGTAGGCATTATAACTAGCGTATCTTCTCCTCGTAACACGGTTTCAATGATTTCTTGTTGCTTATCCCTAAATGCTTCGTAACCGAAGTATTGTTTGAGTGTGGTATGCAATTCTTTTGAACTAATCTTGGACATAAAAATATTTGAGTAGCGAATTTAGGGATTTAGGTTTTATTTATCCGTTTTATTCGGTTTAAGTAGTTTAATGTTAACATCAATTAAATGCTACGCTTACAAATTGTATTTTTGCATGATTCAAAACGAGATAGATTATGAAAAGTGTAATAATAACAGGGGCTTCAGGTATGATCGGGAAAGGCATTCTATTAGAATGTTTGGATCATCCAAAGATTGAGCGGGTCTTGCTTGTCAATCGCTCGTCTATAGGCATGGAACATCCCAAGCTTCAAGAGATTTTGTTGAAAGATTTCACGCAAATTGCCACTTTGAAAGAGCAGCTAAAGGGCTACGATGCATGCTTTTATGCCATGGGAGTCTCAGCTATGGGAATGAGTACTAGACAATACACCGACCTTACTTTTGCACCCGTTAAAGCATTTGCTGATGTCTTACATGAGCTTAATCCAGGCTTAGTCTTTAACTACATATCAGGTAGTGGCACAGATTCCTCAGAAAGCAGCAGAACAATGTGGGCGCGTGTCAAGGGCAGAACAGAAAACTACGTCTTGGAGAAAGGCTTCAAGGACGCTTACATGTTTCGAATAGGCATGGTGCTTCCCGAACGAGGTATTGTTTCTAAAGTTGGCTGGTATAGTGCCCTCTACAAAATCATGCGTCCATTCTATCCTTTATTTAAAAAAATGAACAGCGTTACAACAACCACACGAGTTGGAACGGCCATGGTCAATAGCTTGACGAGCTCATTTGAAAAGAAGTTTTTGGAGAATAAGGAGATTAATGACTTGGCTGGGGAGTAGATAGATTTGCTGCTACCTTATGATTTACCTTCTTTATTAATATTAGACTTTAACATAATTTTGAATGATACGCCCGTTCCGAGAAATCGGAAATCCAATCGGCTATAACTACAATTATGCTAAATAGCATGTATAATATATTTACTCCGTTGTTACACCACTAATAACTTTTAACATAATTCCTGACGATATAGGCTCGTAACTCGCGCTATATCTGGAATTATGCTAAATAGCATGTATAATATATTTACTCCGTTGTTACACCACTAATAACTTTTAACATAATTCCTAACGATATAGGCTCGTAACTCGCGCTATATCTGGAATTATGCTAAATAGCATGTATAATATATTTACTCCGTTGTTACACCACTAATAACTTTTAACATAATTCCTAACGATATAGGCTCGTAACTCGCGCTATATCTGGAATTATGCTAAATAGCATAGCTATACAGTTATTAGTAATATAATTCCTATAATTTATATTATGTTAAATAGGGTTTACAAAAAGAAAGGAGCTATCAATGACAACTCCTCTCTTCAACTCTTAATCTAAAGCTGAATTAATCTTGAATAATGCTTTCTTACTTGCATCATCTTCAGGAATCAATTCTAATACTTTCTCAAAGTATGGCTTAGCTTTCAAATACAATTCTCTACGTTTCTCATTCAAAGCATCATACTTTGTAGTTTCATTGTAGCTCAAATCGTTCATCTCTTTGATGTATGCATTTGCACCTAAAAAATACATCGCTCCAGCATTGTATAAGGCCTTATCATTCTCAGGATTGATCTCAATTGCTTTTTCGTATTCTACAATTGCTTTATCCATATCTCCGCTCTTATCATAAGCGTTTCCTTTTACAAAGTATAACATGTCATTCTCAGGCTGCAAGGATATCGCTTTATCAAGCTTATCAATTGCGCCAGTTAAATTTCCATCTTCAATGAAGTAATTCAATTGCTCAATAACAATCTCTGCATTCTCAGTGTACTTTGTAGCTGCTGCATCCAGTGTTTCCAAGGCTTTTTCTTTTTCACCGTTCTTCTTGTACAATCTAGATAAGAACACGTAGTTATTTGCATCATCAGTCATCGGGAGTAACTCTTCGTATGAAGCAATAGCCTCTGGCACCATTTGAGCCGCTTCAGCTGAAGCTGCAGCGTTAGAAACGCTTCTTTCCGTAGATACAACTAGTTCCGCACCATACTTCGTTAAAGTTTCATTTATACTCTTCATAGCATTGAAATCTTTGTATGCTTGAGCATAATCACCCTTTTGGTAGGCATCGGCCCCGCTATTAAAGATGTCTGAAGATATTACACGAATGTAGGTCACTGCATCATCCCGGTTTCTGAATTTATTATCATCTAAAGAAACTGCTTTCTCAAAACTTTCCAAGGCTGTAGCCGTGTATGTTGGATCTGTTAGGCTCAAAACTTCATCTTTCGCTAGCATTTGGTAAATCATGCCTCTATAGTACCAAGATTTACCTTGAATCCCAGTCGACTCATGCGCGACCGCTTTGTCAATGGCTTCTTTAGCTTCCACTAAATCACTTCCATCTTTACCCAATTTATACTCTTCTAAGTAATTGTATGCCGCCATTACTTTACTTCCTTGCGCAAATGTTAATTGCCCAAGAAAAAGCACACCTATCGTTATTAATACTAATTTTTTCATTTGAATCTGTTTTGTTATTTGCTATAATTCTTTCAATTATTTTGCCAAAATTGGCTGTTCACAGAACATTAACAATTATTCCTGCGTCTCCTCTCCTTCTGGAGATTCTTCTGAATTCTCGGTATTGCCGTCTTCTGGATTAGCTCCTTCCTCTCCTGAAACATCAGGATTCGTTCCTTCTTCGCCTTCTTCTTCTGAAGATTCTCCTGCTAATTCCGCCTCAGCCGCATCATCCAAGCGTTGTTGCTTTCCTTCTTTAATAATACTTACTGCAGCAATGCTATCTTTTCCTTTTAAAGAAATCAATCGCACACCTTGTGTAGCTCTTCCTAAGGTTCTCAAGTTTTCTAACTCAATTCGAATAGCAATACCTGACTTAGTAATGATCATTAAATCATCATTATCGCTTACTTCACGAATCGTAATTAACTTACCTGTTTTGTCGGTTAAATTCATGGTTTTTACCCCTTTACCACCACGTTTAGTGATTCGGTAAACCGGTTCCCATTCTTGCGTTTCTTCATTAAACTCATCTAATAAAGTACGCTTACCGTAGCCATTTTCTGAAACCACTAATACAGTAGATTCTTTATCGTCTTTAGCTGCGCTAATCATTCCGATTACTTTATCGTCTTCAGCTCCCAGCCTTACTCCTCTTACTCCGGTAGCTGTTCTACCCATTGAACGAACATCACTTTCGTCGAAACGAACGGCTCTACCATACTTAGTAGCCAAAATGATTTCACTATCACCTGTAGTTAAGACCACTCTTACCAAGCTATCTTCTTCTCTAATAGTAATGGCATTTACTCCGTTAGTTCTTACTCTAGAGTAATCTCTAATTGAAGTCTTCTTAACTGTTCCATCCTTAGTAGCAAAGAATATAAAGTGTGAATCCAAGAATTCATCATCTTTCAAATCTTTAATCGGAATGTATGCTAATATCTTATCGTCAGAAGGGATATTAATCAAGTTTTGAAGTGCTCTACCTTTAGAAGCTTTACTTCCTTCAGGGATTTCGTAAACTTTCATCCAGAAACATTTCCCTTTCTCTGTGAACAACAATAAGTAGTTGTGCGCAGTGGCCGTAAACATGTGTTCGATGAAATCTGCATCTCTTGTAGTACTTCCTTTTGAACCTTTACCACCTCTATTTTGAGTTTTGTACTCAGAGATTGCAGTACGCTTCATGTAACCTAAGTGTGAAATTGTCACAACAACTGGCTCATCAGGAATTAAATCTGTAATGTCAATATCTCCAGCAGCGAACTCAATATTTGTTCTTCTTTCATCACCGTATTTCTCTACAACTTCGTCCAATTCTGCTTTGATGATATCAAAACGCATTTCTTCACTTCCTAAGATCTCTTTCAAGTTGGCGATGGTTTTCATTAAGTCGTCATACTCAGTACGTAACTTATCTTGTTCCAGTCCAGTTAACTGACGCAAACGCATTTCTACAATTGCACGAGATTGAATATCAGAAAGGTCGAAACGCTTCATCAAGTTCTCTCTTGCTAACTCCGTGTTATTAGATGCTCTAATGATTTTGATTACTTCGTCAATATTATCAGAAGCAATAATTAAACCTTCTAGAATATGTGCACGCTCTTCAGCTTTACGCAATTCAAATTCTGTACGACGAACAACAACCACATGACGAAACTCAATAAAGTGACGAATCAATTCTTTCAGATTCATCAGCTTCGGACGACCGTCAATCAACGCGATGTTATTTACTCCGTAAGAAGTTTGTAATTGGGTGTGCTTGAATAAGGTGTTTAAAACAATGTTAGGAATAGAATCACGCTTCAAATCAATTACGATTCTCATTCCGTCTCTATCTGACTCATCATTGACATCTGAAATACCATCAACTCTACCATCATTAACTAACTCAGAGATTTTCTGAATCAATGTTGATTTGTTAACCTGGAAAGGAATTTCGTCAACTACAATTTTATTTCTACCTGTATCAGAAGTTTCAATGGTAGTTTTACCTCTAACAACAATCTTACCTCTACCCGTTTCAAAAGCTTCTTTTACTCCATCATAACCGTAGATCGTTCCACCTGTTGGGAAATCAGGAGCGGTAATGTGCTGCATTAATTCCTCAATTTCGATATCGTTATTATTGATGTACGCTTTCATTCCCGCAATAACTTCTGTTAAGTTATGTGGAAGAATGTTCGTTGCCATACCTACCGCAATACCTGAGGCTCCATTAACTAGAAGGTTAGGTATTTTAGAAGGAAGAACTGTAGGCTCCTTTAAAGAGTCATCAAAGTTAAATTGAAAGTCAACTGTTTCTTTATCAATGTCTGATAGAATGTCTTCAGCAATCTTTCTAAATCGCGCCTCTGTATAACGCATAGCTGCTGGTGGATCACCATCTACAGAACCAAAGTTACCTTGACCGTCAACTAGCGGGTAACGTAGCGACCAATGCTGAGCCATACGTACCATCGTGTCATAAACTGAGCTATCACCGTGTGGGTGATACTTACCCAGAACCTCACCCACTATTCTTGCGGATTTCTTGTGTGCTTTGTTTGGTGCTAGACCTAAATCATTCATACCGAAGAGCACTCTTCTGTGCACCGGTTTCATACCATCCCTCACATCTGGAATAGCTCTTGAAACGATAACTGACATAGAATAATCTATGTAAGCACTTTTCATTTCATCTTCAATATTAATTGGAATTATCCTTCCGTTTTTTGCCATAATAAATAGTTCGATTTACAAGCTTACAAAAATAAGCATTTATGAGGCTAAAACATGAGGTTTATCGGTAATTTATCAACATTTTGGAGGGGTGAATTAGTTAATAACTTTGCGCATACTCTACTTCCATATATTTTACAAAATTATCGTAGGTAAATAGCTTTTTATATTTCGCATTTGAAATGCTTGAATTGATCTCCATTTGATCTGGAAAACTTTGGTTAATTGCAAATTTACAATCTTTAACTAGGAGCAATTGTTCTTTGGAGGAAAACTAAATTCGCTCTTTCTCTTCTTTTATTTTTTGTTCTTCAAACTTAGCGATCATATCGCTGTATGGCTTTAAATTAAAGTATCTAGCTTTTGCCAATTGTTCTAACTTAGAGCCTGTGGAGTCTATTTGTGGATTCATATTGAACTTATCATCGACATATGCTTCTTGAAAGATGACCAGGTCTATTTGGCGCTAGACTAAATGATTCGTCATTGAACTCAACTTGAATCTCATCCATATATGGATTGTGAATTTCAAGTGCACTTTTGTCCGAGTAGGAATTCAATGAAAGACATTCAATCAAGATCATCAGCCCTAATTTTTAATAGTAGAAATCATTAAACAACTTGGTTTTAATTTCTTGCATAAATTAAGTTTCCCGCAAAACTAAAATAATTCGCTAATATCATTGATCAATCCGTCTTGATTGTAAATAAAAGTAGACAGAATTAAATAGGGGTTGCAATAAATGGAGATGCAAAGAAGTTATTAATCCTATACATTTGTTTCCAATATAAAAATGAACCTATGAACGCATTATTGTTGCAAATTACAACGGCTGCTGTCGATAGCACCGCAGCTATTCCGGAATTAACATCTTCTAACCTATTTACGATGGTTTCCCAAATCGGTTATTTTGGTTTGTTTGTGATGGGATTGATCTTTGTTCTTTCTGTTATTACAGTCTATATAACCATTGAACGCTACACGGCTATTAAGAAGGCTTCAACTATTGATGAAAACTTTATGAATCGAATTAAAGATTTTGTCGCTAGTGGAAATATTGCTGGCGCAAAAGATTGGTGCGATAAAGAAGACTCCCCTATTGCTCACATGATCGGTAAAGGAGTGGTTCGTATTGGAAAATCGCTAAAAGATATTCAAACGAGTATTGAGAATCAAGGAAATTTGGAAGTTGGACGTTTAGAAAAAGGCATGAATGTATTAGCCACTATTTCTGGTGCAGCTCCTATGTTAGGTTTTTTAGGAACCGTAACAGGAATGATTACAACGTTTAAAGATTTAGCAGAAGGTAATACTGGCGCTGGAGATTTAGCAGGTGGATTGTATGAAGCCATGTTTACCACTGCCTTTGGTTTAGCAGCGGGTATTATCAGTTTTGTAGCTTACAATATGTTAACATCTATGCTTGACAAGATTATTCTTAAGATGGAAGCTGCCAGTATTGATTTTGTAGATATGCTTCAAGAGCCTTCAAAATAATTTGTATTCACTTAATCTATTGGTCCTATGAAATTGAAAAGACGAAATAAAGCGAGTGCAGCCTTTAACATGGCATCCCTGACGGATATCATCTTCTTGTTGTTAATCTTCTTTGTGATTAACTCTGAGATGCCTAATGCCTTAAAATTAATCTTGCCTAATGCTTCAGGAAAAACACCTGCAAGTAAATCTATTACTGTTGCATTAAGTAATGACTTAGTATACATGGTTAATAGCCAAGTAGTGGTTTATGATGAGGTAAAAACAACCTTGCAAGGAGAAATAAGTAAAAGCAAAAGCGATGAGCCTACAATCGTTCTTAAGATTGATAAGGATGTGGCTTTAGAGAAAGCAGTGGAATTATTAGATATTGGTAACCAATTAAAAGTCCCTATGATTTTGGCTACTAAGCCAAAGTAGTTTTATGGAAATGCTTTAGTTAGCGCATCTAAAAAGTATGAACCTAGCAATTGAAAATAAAAAAGGTCAACGAATAGCAAAAATAAGCACTGCTGCTTATATCTTGCTATGTGCCTTATTCATGTTTGCCCTCAAGTGCGAAAAGGCTAAGGAATTGAATAATATGGGTATTATGATCAATTTAGGCACCATGGAAACGGGCATGGTTGAAGATAATACTCCTACTGCAGAGAATACGGAAGTTGTAGAAGAAGTAGTGAATGAAGAAGTTGTTGAAGAAAGTGCAAGTACTAATGAATTGGAAGCGATAACTCAAGATCTTGAGCCCACCCCAGTTGCAGCAACAACTGAACCTGCTACTGATATAAGTCCAAATACCAATACCGCTGAGATTTCTGAACCAGAAGTTGAAGTGACTCCTGAACCAGTGGTTGATGAAAATGCCTTATTCAATGGTAATAACAACGCCAATCAAGGAACGGGAAATACGCCTGGTGATCAGGGAAACCCTAACGGTAACCTAGAATCAGATATCTATGGAGATATAGCAGGTAGTGGATTTGGTGGATCTGGTGATGGGGCAAGCTTGAAAGGTAGAGGATTAGTTTCTAAGCCTAACTTCAGTAACCCTACCAATGAATTTGGAAAAGTTGTCATCAAGATTACCGTGAATAAGCAAGGGCAAGTTATTAAAGCAGAGTTGGTATCCCTGTATAGTACCAATACGAATCAGGCTTTAGTTAGCTACGCCATGCAAGAAGCTTACAAGTTTAGGTTCAACAATGTGGCAAGTGAAGATGGTGCAAGAGATAATCAAGTAGGTAAGATTATTTACAACTTTAAAGCAAACTAGCTCACACCGTGATTTACAAAGAAACCCTTTCTTATCTTTTCGAAAAGTTGCCCATGTTTCAACGGGTTGGAGATAAAGCCTTTAAAAAGGACTTAACAAATACTTTAGCTTTGCTCAACGCTTTAGGTAATCCTCATAAGTCGTTTAAATCCATTCATATAGCTGGAACAAATGGTAAAGGAAGCGTAACGCATATTCTAGCATCAATGCTTCAAAAAGCAGGATACAAAGTAGCTTGCTATACTTCGCCACATTACAAAGACTTCCGTGAACGGATTAAGATTAATGGAGAACTAGTCAGCGAGGACTATGTGATTGACTTTGTAGCGCAGCACCAAGGCCTCATAGAAAAAATAGAACCTTCTTTCTTTGAGATTACGGTTGCCATGGCTTTTGATTATTTTTCTAAACAAGATATAGACGTAGCTATCGTGGAAACAGGCATGGGAGGGCGATTCGACTCAACAAACGTGCTCACTCCTCTCCTTTCTATTATAACCAATATCTCTTTAGATCATCAACAGTTCCTGGGAGATACTATTGATAAAATAGCAGTTGAAAAGGCGGGGATAATTAAGCCTGAAGTTCCTGTATTAATTGGTGAGTTTCAAGAAGAAACCGATCCTGTCTTTGTAAAAAAGGCCATGGAATGCAACAGCAGCCTATTCTATGCGAAAGAGTTGTTTGAAATCATTGATTTTGATAGTAGCTATGGAGGCAGTCGCTTTACTTCCTATTTTGGCAAACGAAAATTGCCATATACCACAGATTTGAGTGGGAACTACCAAAAAAAGAATATACAAACAGCGCTTGCAGCCACGATGCTACTAAGAGAAGAGTTTACCATTCGGGATATGGCGAAACAAGCCGGTTTAGATGACGTTCGACAAAGCACACACTTTCTAGGTAGATGTATGAAGTTGCAAGAAAAACCTTTGGTCATCGCAGATAGTGCGCATAATGAAGCCGGAATTACGGAGTTGAATACCGTTATACAAACCACAACATTTAAGCGCTTACACTTTGTTTTTGGGACGGTTTCGGATAAAGATTTGACTAAGGTCTTTCCCTTACTTCCATCAAATGCTCAATATTACTTTTGTAAAGCCAACATTCCACGAGGTATGAATGCTGATGACTTGCAAGAAGCTGCACATGAATTTAAACTTGAAGGCAAGGCATACTCAAATGTAAAAGAGGCCTACAACGCTGCATTGACGGAAGCCTCTAAAGAGGATTTGATTGTGGTAAGTGGAAGTATTTTTGTTGTGGCCGAAGTAATTTAATTAGCTGACTAGTAAACTCGTAAAGCAGCCAAACAGTAAACTAGTAATCTGAACCAACAGTAATCTAGACAACTAGTAAGCGCGCAAATCAAAGGTTAAAAGCTAATTACGAAAGTTTCGAACCTAATAATTTTAGGAATTCCATTCTGGTAGATTGCTTCTCAAATTCTCCACTAAAAGATGAAGTAGTTGTACGAGAGTTTTGCTTTTGAACACCACGCATCATCATACAAAGATGCTGTGCTTCAATAACAACTGCTACACCATAAGGCTCCAAAACATTAT
>JBLHMK010000066.1:0-13769 GCA_047621945.1 Flavobacteriaceae bacterium | reverse complement strand
GTATGCCTAGAAAATCGAGAATACTAGGTGCTAAATCGGTTTGAGAACTTATATAATTACTCAAGAAAGTTTCCGAGGGATGATTAGCATAGAAAATGGTTTGATTGACTGCTGGTTCATTTGGTAACCCGGTATGGCCTCTGTTAATACCACCATGATCCGAAACTATAAAGATAATCCAATCTTCACCCAAAGCTCTTCTAGCATCTACGGCATTAACCAATCCCATGGCATATCCATCCATGGTAGTAACAGCTTGGGCATACTCAGGAATAGTGTCATGAAATCCATTCAAATGACCAAAATGATCGAGGTCATCGAAATGGAGAAAAATGATATCTCCATCAACGGAATAGTTTTGTTCAACTAATGAAAGGCCATCCGCGTATATGGCTGAGTCTGAAAATAGACTAATAGGACTATAATCCGTAAAATCTTGATTTACACTTGAATTAATAGGTAGCCAATGACAAAGAGAGACCGTATTAATAGACGACTTAGCCTGTTCGATATAATGAAAGAATGGTGGATATTCTTCAACATTGTAGAATGAAAAGAAATTATCTTCAACCATGTGTTTTTCCCAATGCGCCCCAGTTAACAAGCTTGTCCAATTCGGTCCACTCAAAGTTAAATACTCTACAATGTTTTCCCCCGTGAAGTAGGTGCCAGGGTCTTGAGCATAGGAATAAAGGAAGGGAGATCGATTAGCGTTCATTACGTCAGATCGAAACCCATCGATACCTATAACTAATACTTTTCGATCAATTTTATTTTGGTCTACAGTAAATGAATTTTCGTCGCAAGCAATATCAAGGTCTTCTTTTTTACAGGAAGAGAAAAGGACAAGAGCTAGACATAACAAACTAATAATGGGGGAGGCTTTCATAGGATATAATTAAAATTTCATGTAAGGTAACAAATGGAAAGTAATCAATCTTTGCGTCTCATGTAAGCAAACATAATTACATCGTAAATGAAGTGGGCACTTATAGCTGCGTAAATCCCGAAAAATTTATACAAATAGCCAAAGGCTCCTGATATAAAAATCAGGAAAACCCCATAGATGAACATCGTCTTATCCTTAATGTTGAGGTAGCCATGGATAAGCACAAAAATGATAGCTGTGGGCCAAAGTTGAATATAATGTTGCACGGCTCCTCTAAAAAGAATTTCTTCGCCTACTCCTGCACAAATCGAATAAAAGAGGATGTGGTACCATTGAGGATCTAAGTCTTCCATAATCCCTTTCATCAAATGATCTAACTTTCCATTGGGCAAAATTTGGACAAGAGCCAGACCTAGTACAGCGCTTAAAACACCAATTCCAATTCCAATGCTTATACTTTTAATGTTGAAATAGGACAAGGCCAACATTTCCCAGAAATCAAGTGATTTAGTGAAGTGCAGCAAGATGTATCCAATTAGACTGAATCCAAAAAGAGTAAAAATGCTAAGATGAAATAAGGATTTCCGGTTCAAGACTATCTTTTTATCAGCAAACCAAAGATAGTTAAATAAACTAAAAGCTATCTTTGCGCCATGAGCGAAAAACATACTCCATTAAGCAGCTTAGGTGAATTTGGTTTGATTGATCATTTAAGTAAATCATTTGAGATTAAACAAGATTCTACACTTAAAGGAATAGGTGATGATGCAGCAGTAATTGATCACCAAGATAAGTGTACAGTGGTATCAACAGATTTATTGATAGAAGGGGTGCATTTTGACCTCTCTTTTATGCCGCTTAAGCACTTAGGTTATAAGGCTGTAGTGGTTAATCTATCTGACGTTTATGCCATGAATGCTACACCAACTCAACTTACAGTTTCTTTAGCTATCTCGAATCGTTTCTCGGTTGAGGCCTTAGATGAATTGTATGCAGGAATCAAGCATGCTTGCGATACTTATGGGGTAGACTTGGTGGGCGGGGATACTACCAGCTCATTGAAAGGGCTTAATATTTCCGTAACCGCTATTGGACAAGCGAAGAAAGAAGATCTTATTTATAGAGATGGAGCGAAAGCTGGAGATTTCATTTGCGTATCTGGGGATTTAGGAGCTGCTTATATGGGGCTTCAAATTCTAAATAGAGAAAAACAAGTGTATTTAGAAAACCCTGAAATGCAACCTGAATTAGATAAACATAAACTTTTAGTCGGAAGACAACTTAAGCCAGAGGCCCGCAAGGATGTCATTGCTTATTTTAAAGAGCATAATATTCGTCCAACTGCGATGATTGATGTCTCTGATGGTTTGTCTTCAGACTTAATGCATATTTGCAAGCAAAGTGATGTAGGTTGTCATGTTTATGAGGCCAATGTTCCAGTGCACAATGAAACCTATAACCAGGCACTAGAATTTAACATGGACCCTATTACTGCCGCGCTTAGTGGGGGAGAAGATTATGAATTGCTATTTACAGTTTCTCCAAGTGATGAAAGCAAAATCAATAATCAAGAAATTGATATTGCTATAATTGGGAAGATTGTAGAGAAAGATAAAGGACTAATGCTTCAAACTAGAGCCAACCATCTTCATGAGTTAGTGGCTCAAGGCTGGAACTCTTTTCAAAAGTAATGTTAGGAAAACTGTGGTAAACTCACTATCTTTAGCACTAACTTATAATTCTTAACCTTAATTTTTAACAAATGAAGAAGATTTTATCAATTTTAATGATCGCTTTTATTGCATCATTTACTATCACTGCTTGTGGTGGTGGTGATTCTGCTGAAACAGCTGACGCTGAAGTAGTAGAAACTGCAAAGTACAACTCAGAATATTTTGCTGACGTAGTTCCAAACAACGATGGTGAGTTTATTGGTTTAGAGTTAGGAGATTCTAGAGATGCTGTTAAAGGCAAATTACCTAAGGATGCTTTTGACGATGAAACTGATAGCTACTTATATTACTACTGGGAATTGGGTAACAACCAATATTACTTGGATTTATACTTTGATGAAAGTGATAATTTAAACTCAATTGACGGTTACGTATACTTCTACGATGCTGACAATAACTATGATGACGCTGCAGCTAAAGCTTTCTACACAGATATGAAAGAGAATTTTGTAGCTAAGTATGGTTCTGAAGAAGAGTATTCTGACGAAGAGTTTACGTATACTTCTTGGTACTTAGATGACAAAGATGCTGAAGTAGGTTTAGATGGCGGTGAAGTATACTGGTACATCTACAGCTACGAAGACATGGATATGTAGAATCCAAAATAAATAAATTGAGAAGCCCGCTGATGAATAATTGGCGGGCTTTTTGTTTAACCTTAGTTGTAAATTAGTAATTATGAGAACCCTGTTTTTTTGTTTCCTGTTGTTAGCTTTTTCATGTCGTACTGCGAAGAATACACCTGTTACTTATGAAGCCAATGCGGAAGACATGATTACTCTGCAACGGACGGGCTGTTATGGTACATGTCCAATCTATGAAGTAAGTATCTTTGGTAATGGTATAGTCTCTTACGAAGGCAAGGGGTTTACAGCCCATCAGGGCAAACATGTTGGGGTAATTGAAGAGTCCAAAGTCAAGGCTTTATTTGCTCAGATGAATAAGTTAGATTGGGAAAATTACCCAGATATTTATCCTATAGATAATGTTGACTTTCCTCAGTTCTTTTTGAAATACCATACAGTACAGACAGATAAAGTAATCAAAGCAAATACCCAGGCAGCAGCAGAATTACTTGCCTTGAGTAAAGAAATTGATGCACTTGTAAAAAGTATCCAGTTAAAAAAACAATAGGCTACCTTGGGGTTAGAACGGTATTCTTCTCCTTCGCTAACTTTAGTTTTTCGCCATCTACTTTTTTCTTCATTAAGAGTAGCTTAGTGAAGTCTTCATTGGGATCTGCTACTTCGATACGTTTAAGCACCTCTATTTCTAACAATTTTATTCGCCAAAATTTAAGCCAATAGAACTCAGTGGCAATATCATCTTTGTAGATATCATTTTTATTTAGCGTAAAGACCTTTTTCTTAGCCCATCCCTCGGATAATTCGGTGTCGTATTTGTTGTAATTGCCAAGTATCAAAGTAATGGCTAAATTGCTTATTTCTTCATCGGTATGATTGATAAAGAAACTGCTGATTTCAGTTTTCTCTTCTGGAGTCTGTAAGCTTTTAGCAGTGTCTACAATTTTTTTATGAAGCTCATTGTCAAAAGGAACTCCCTCCAGTTCATTTAATATATATTCAGCGGTTAACTGTTCCTCTGTGTATGGCTTTCCTCCATATTCCAGTAATGTTCGAATGACATCTCGCTCAAATTTTTCTATACTAATCCCCGCTTCAATATAGTCCTGGTCCGTTTGAACCAATTCATTAACCAAGGTTTGATTTTCTACAAATTGATCTTCCTGCCGCTGCTCGTCCTTGCGTTGCTTGCTCAGAATTTCTTTACGCTTCTTGTTAGATTCATTCAACAAGATTTGCTCACTAACGCCTAATAAATTTGAGCATTCTTTTAAATAGATTGAACGCTTTATGGGGTCAGGTATCTTGGAGATACTCTCTAAGATGTCTACAACTAATGCCGCCTTTTTTACGGGGTCGTTTTGAGCGTTCTCTAATAATAATTCTAATTTGAAAAGAATAAAGTCCTTCCGGTTAGTTTTTACAAACTCTTCAAAGCCGTTCAACCCTTTTTCGCGAACAAATGAGTCTGGATCTTGATTTTCAGGTAAAAGAACAACTTTAACATTTAAGCCATTCTCAAGAATGATATCTATCCCACGAAGTGCAGCCTTTATACCCGCCGCATCCCCATCATAAAGTACTGTTATGTTTTCTGTATAGCGCTTAATCAGGCGTACTTGGTCTCTAGTTAATGAAGTACCACTAGATGAAACCACATTTTCAATTCCAGCTTGATTTAATGAAATCACATCGGTATATCCTTCTACTAAAAAGCATTCATCCTCCTTACGGATAGCAGTTTTGGCATAATAAATACCGTATAAGACCTTACTTTTATCGTAAATATCTGTGTCAGGAGTATTAATATATTTGGGTGCTTTTACATTGTTTTTTAGAATTCGTCCACCAAAACCAAGCACCTTTCCAGATACGCCATGTATAGGAAACATTACTCGTTCTCTAAAGAAATCGAGTTTGGTATTTTCTTTCTTAGAGCTAAGACCTGCCTTTTGAAGCATTTCTAACTGATGGCCTTTTTCCAAAGCCGCATCAGTAAGTGCACTGTATGAGGATAAGGCAAAACCTAATTGAAACTTTTTAATAATAGCTTCCGAAAACCCTCTTTCTTGAAAGTAGCTTAGTCCAATAGCTTTTCCATCTTCATGTTCAAACATCTGCTGAACAAAGAAGTCTTTGGCAAACTCATTAACAACGTATAGACCTTCTCTTTTTGATTGTTGTTCAATCATTTCAGGACTTTGTACAGTCTCTTCTATAGCAATATTGTATTTCCCAGCTAAATACTTAAGGGCCTCCACGTAGCTAAAATGCTCGTGTTCCATTACAAACTTAACACTATCACCTGCTTTACCACATCCAAAACATTTATAGATTTGCTTGGCTGGAGAAATTACGAACGAGGGTGTTTTTTCATGGTGAAAGGGACAGTTCGCCTTATAATTACTTCCCGCCTTCTTGAGGGAAATAAAATCACTTAAGACATCGATGATGTCGGCCTCGTCATTTATTTTCGCTATGGTTTCTTTGGTAATCATTGCTCAGGTAAAAGTACGGAATTTGAAGCTTACTTTACAAAAGCAATTTTAGTAACTATTTTCTCACTTGCATCTGGGTTAGCGCTAAACACATAGTATATGCCAGTATTCGCTCTTCTGCCATTGTAATCATTTCCGTCCCAAATATATTTACCACCCAAAGCAAAGCCTTCGTCGATTAGCACACCGTGAGCATCTGTTATCTTCACAAAGGCATCTTGTACTAAACCGGTAACCGAAATGAATCCAGTATAGTTGGGTCGAACGGGGTTGGGGTAGGCAATTACTTCATCAAAGGTTTCAGAAGCTTCAGTAGCATCACTGAAATAAGAAACCATTCCTTTGTCAGTCAAAATAAATACTTCTCCAGTTCCTTTATTGACAGTGATGTCATAAATCGTGTTGCTTGGAATTGGACTATTTTCTGTGTTAAATCGTTGAAGCTCAGTCTTGCCATCTTCACTCAGCAACCAAACTCCAGCACTGGTTCCAACCCACTTGCGATTTGCTCCATCTACTTCAATCACTGTTACAGCGTCTGTTTCAAAAAGATACTCGGTAAATTGATCTAATGTATTCGTAATTCGATCGGAAACTCTGCAGGAAGTGCTGCCATCAAAAATATCTCGAGGGCAAGAAAAAATAGCGATTCCCTCATCAGTGCCAACCCAAACTTGTCCGTCCTTATCTTCTATAATGCTGTTCACATTATTGTTAGGTAAATTTCCTTGTCCATTATTCGTACTTAATTCAAGCCGCTGAGCGCCTGTAGCACTCATGTTTTCTCCTTCCTTGTACAACAAGATTCCTTGATTTCTTAAAGCAATCCATTTTTGATCATAACTATCAATAAAGAGATTGTTATACTTTGCATTATCATTCCCTATGCTGAATTCTGTCCAAGTTCCATCTAATGACTTAGCTAAAAGTGCTTGGTTGGTTTCTGGATTAACTATCCAAACGTTTCCTTCGCTATCGATATCAACTCCACTAATTTTTTGAAAAAAGGTATTTCCCAACGCGGAATCAATAGGGCTGTTTGAATTATTGTAAATTTCCACTGAATTAAAACCAAACTCAATCAAACCTTTAAACTGGGCAATGTACAATTTGCCGTCAAAAGAATTGTAGGCCATTCTATTTAAATCCCTACTAGGAGCTTGCTGTGCTAATGAAGAATAGATGTTTTGATTGCTCCATTCATTATTCTCAAAAATATAGAAGCCACCTTCTACGTTTCCGTTTCCATTTAAGAGTCGATCAAATCCCCCAGAACTAATTACCATATTATCGTCTATAGAAATAGCTCGAAATCCATCATTTGTGAAAGGACTAGAAGAGGGACTTATGGATTGAGTGCCTTGAAAGAGGCCAAATTTTTCATCTCCGAAATAGTTGTTGCCATTGTAACGAATACTATAATTTGGTGCAATTAAGAAACCAGATTCTAAAGTATCCAAAGTATTGTTGCGATAAGAAATTAAAGTGCTGTTATTGCTTACAAACGATAGAAAGTCGCTTCCTCTCAATTTTTTGAATGTTCTTCCCGAAGCACTCTCAACTACATTCCAAGTATTATTGCTCCATTTGTATAAGTCGGATGCTAAAGCATATAAAGTATCTTCATACACTTCAATCTCGCTTACGAGAGGAAGTGCCGAGAAGTTGTGCTCCCATTGAGAATAGTCTAAAAGATTGTTAGATTGAAGGCTGGCTCGCTTTAGACCTTCAATAGTTAGCGCATATATGGTGTCTTGACTGATTGTACAGTCTAAAACAATAGTTTGGTTACCAGTTGACCCAATAACATAAGTGTTATCAACTTCTTCATTGATTAAATCGACGGCTACTACTCCAAAATCGGTGCTCACATAAGCGATATTATCATAACAATAGATATCGTTTACTGTTTTTGACCCAGCGCTAAGCTTGTTTTTAATATCTGGAATATTAATAATAGTACTCCCCTTTAGCAGGTCAATATTACTGTTATCATATGCAATTACAAAAGTGTTAGAGCTTCCATCGTAAGAGACCGCTCGAACCCCGAAATCGCTCAAACCCCTTGCTTTATCTATGGTTTGTATAGATCCATCATCTAAATCATAAATTAAGATAGATTTATCATTGGCTGAAACCACCCGGTTGTCACCGAAAGCAGCACTATTTGAATTTCGATAATTAATATGCATTCTCCATTCACCAATACTTTGAGATAAGGCAAATTGAAACGAAAACAATATTATAAATAGGCTAGAAAAAAGTCCTTTCATCAGATACAAAGTAAAAACAAAATCACTTTAAAAACGCAATTGGAAGCGCTATATTTTACATTCTTTCTCTAATCTTCTTACTTTTGTTCAACTAATTTAAAATAGAAGGATTCCATGAAGCAGAAAAACGCTCAAGACAAAGGTTTATATCCAGAATTTGATGGTCTAAATTTGGCAATTATTGATCAAAAAATTGCGGGTTTCTGGGAGAAGAATAAAGTCTTCAAACAATCCATGGAGCCTAAGGATGGAAAAAAGCCATTTGTGTTTTATGAAGGGCCTCCTTCTGCTAACGGAATGCCAGGAATACACCACGTAATAGGTAGAACGGTTAAAGATATTTTTTGCCGATACAAAACTATGCAGGGTTATCAAGTGCTAAGAAAAGGTGGCTGGGATACGCATGGTCTGCCTGTAGAATTGAAAGTAGAAAAGGAGTTAGGAATAACTAAAGAAGATATAGGAACAAAAATATCCGTAGAAGATTATAATAAGGAGTGTAGAAAAACCGTCCTTCAGTTTAAAAATGTTTGGGACGACCTAACAAAAAAAATGGGTTATTGGGTAGATTTAGACAATCCATACGTAACCTTCGATAATGACTACATTGAATCCGTTTGGTGGGCGTTAGGAGAACTTTATAAAAAGAACCTAATCTATAAAGGCTATACCATTCAACCTTTTTCTCCAGCTGCTGGTACAGGATTAAGTACGCATGAGTTAAACCAACCTGGGGCGTATAGAGATGTGACGGATACTAGTGCAGTGGCTCAGTTTAAGGTTTTAGCAAACGATGATTCTAAGGCCTTGTTTGATGATTTGGTAGAGGACACTTATTTTATTGCATGGACAACGACTCCTTGGACATTACCTTCAAATACAGCTTTAGCTGTAGGAGGGAAGATTGAGTATCAATTAGTAAAAACATTCAATCCGTATACATTCAAATTGGTTCATTTAGTGCTTGCTAAAAACTTAGTAGCTAAATGGTTTAAAGAAGACCAAGAGAACGGTGATTTTGAGGCCTACGAAGAAGGCAGCAAAGCTATTCCATGGAAAGTAGTAAATAGTTTTACTGGTAAGGAATTAGAAGGAGTTAGATACGAACAACTGCTTCCTTTTCAACAACCTGAAGAAGGCGATGCTTTTCGAGTAATTCTAGGTGATTTTGTAAGTACGGAAGATGGAACTGGGATAGTACACCTTGCCCCTAGTTTTGGTGCGGACGATATGCGCGTTGCAAAGGCGGCAGGTATTGGGTCTTTAACTTTAGTAGATAAGCAAGGAAAGTTTATCGAAGGAGTGGGAGAATTCTCTGGCAGATATGTGAAGGATTATAAGGAAGAAGAAAATTATCGTTCGGTAGATATTGACATATCTATTAAATTGAAAGAGGAGAATAAAGCCTTCAACGTTCAAAAATACGTGCATAATTATCCGCATTGCTGGCGTACAGATAAACCAATTTTGTATTACCCATTAGATAGTTGGTTTATTCAAACTACAGCGGTAAAAGAGGACCTGATAAAGAACAACAATTTAATCAATTGGAAACCTGAAAGTACAGGTAAAGGTAGATTTGGCAATTGGTTAGAGAATCTGCAAGATTGGAATTTATCCAGATCTCGTTTTTGGGGTATTCCTTTGCCTATCTGGAGAACAGAAGACGGGGAGGAAGTAATATGTATTGGATCTGTAGCTCAGCTGAAAGAGGAAATGCTTAAGGCCGATAAAGCTTTAGGGATTAAAAATGAAGACATAAACGACCTACACAAGCCATATATAGACCGAGTTACTTTGGTGTCTCCATCGGGTAAGCCAATGAAGAGAGAATCAGATGTTATTGATGTTTGGTTTGATTCGGGAAGTATGCCTTTTGCCCAGCAGCATTACCCATTTGAAAATGAGAAAGTGTTTGGTGATAATTTCCCAGCAGATTTCATTGCTGAAGGCGTTGATCAAACTAGAGGATGGTTTTTTACTCTTCATGCTATTTCAACGATGCTTTTTAATAAGCCTGCTTATAAAAACGTAATCGCTAATGGTTTAGTCCTTGATGAAAAAGGACAAAAAATGTCGAAGCGAGTGGGGAATGTAGTAGACCCATTTACAACCCTAGATAAATATGGAGCAGATGCCACTAGATGGTATATTATTTCAAATTCTCAACCTTGGGATAATTTGAAATTTAGTGTAACGGGAATAGAAGAGGTTCGTCGAAAACTGTTCGGTACCTTGTACAATACTTACTCCTTCTTTGCACTTTATGCTAATATTGATGGCTTCGCATTCAAAGAGGAAGAAATAGAAGTATCTAAAAGACAAGAAATTGATCAATGGATTCTTTCTGTGCTCAATAGTTTAGTAAAGAATGTTACAGCTGCCTATGACGATTATGAGCCAACGAATGCAGCTCGTTTAATCCAGGAATTTGTGGATGACAATTTAAGTAATTGGTATGTGCGTTTAAATCGCAGGAGATTTTGGAAGGGAGAATATTCTGAAGATAAGGTAATGGCTTATCAAACCTTATATACTTGTTTAGACACTTTGAGCAAATTGATGGCACCAATTGCCCCGTTTTTTAGTGATTTCTTGTACAAAAACTTAAATGAAATAAGCAGAAAAGAGGAAGCTAGCTCGGTGCATTTAGCTGACTTCCCTGAGAGTTTGGAAGATAGAATTGATATGAGTTTAGAAGAGCGAATGCAAATTGCTCAAACTATTTCTTCTATGGTTTTATCCTTGAGAAAGAAAGAAAAAATTAAAGTAAGACAGCCACTAGAAAAAATAATTGTTCCTGTTATCAAAGAAGGCTTACAAGCGAAGGTTGAAAAGGTAGAAGACTACATTCTGAACGAAATTAATGTTAAGTCTATTGAATACCTAAGTGACACTTCAGGTATTATCTCTAAGACCATAAAACCTAATTTTAAAACATTAGGTCCCAAGTTTGGGAAGTATATGAAAGCAATAAGCACGGTGGTGAGTTCGTTTGGAGAAGACGAAATTGCAACTATTGAAGAGCAAGGGGCGTATAATATAGAAATAGACGGGAAGCAATTAGAATTAGACCAAGAGGACTTCATCATTAGCTCAGATGACATTGAAGGTTGGTTGGTCGCAAGTGATAAAGGTTTAACTGTCGCGCTAGATATTCATATTAGCGAAGATTTACTGGCAGAAGGAAATGCACGTGAGTTCGTGAACAGAGTGCAAAATCTAAGAAAAGATAGTAACTTTGAAGTAACAGATAAAATCTTAATTAAATTGTTAATCAATGAAGATTTTATTCCTGCATTAGATAAATATAAAAACTATATTTGTGCGGAAATATTAGCTACTGATATAGAAGTAGTCTCCTCTTTAGACAATGGAATAGCTATTGAAGTAAATGAGATAAAATTGGAAGTAGCACTTATAAAAAAATAGAATTATGGCAGCAAAAGAGAAAACAAGATATTCAGATGCTGAATTGGTAGAATTCAAGGAATTGATTGAACGAAAATTAGAGGAAGCAAGAGCTGAACTTAAGGATTATCAAGATCAAATTCTTAAGAAAAATACAGGCTCATCTGATACAGATTATAAGTTTAATGGACTGGAGGATAGTTCTCTGCTCGTAGAGCGAGAGTATTTAAGCCAACAAGCTTCTAGACAAGCAAAGTTTATTAGTCATTTGGGAAAAGCTATTGTACGTATTGAAAATCAAACTTACGGAGTTTGTAGAGAAACAGGCAAGTTGATTGCACGTGAGCGCTTACTTATTGTTCCTCATGCAACGTTAAGCATTGAAGCGAAAAAGTCTCAAAACAAATAAGTATTGAAAAGTAGAACAGTCCTTGTATTAGCTATTACTTCTATCATCTTATTCCTTGATCAAATTTCTAAAATTATGATCAAGACTTCTATGGTCTTAGGTCAAGAAACTAAGATGCTAGGATCTTGGTTTAAACTTCATTTCGTAGAAAATGAAGGAATGGCAATGGGTATTTCTTGGGGTGGTGAATTAGGTAAATATAGCCTTACCCTTTTCAGAATAGTTGCTATTGGAGTCATCATTTATTACATCTACACACTTGTTAAAAGCAATGCGTCAAAAGGCTTAATAGCGATTATGGCCTTGGTTTTAGCTGGAGCTATGGGTAATGTTTTTGACAGCCTTTTTTATGGTTTAATCTTTGGTGATAGCACACATGAAGTGGCAAGCTTCGTTCCTTGGGGTACCGGCTATAAAAGTTTTATGCAGGGCAATGTAGTTGATATGCTTTCTTTCCAGTTGTTTAGAATTCCTAATTGGTTTCCTGGATACGGAGGGCAAAAGTTTTTTCCTTTCATTTTCAATATAGCAGATGCGGCTATAAGTGTAGGGATTATCCTAATTATTGTTTTTCAGAAACGATTTTTTGCTGAACCTGAGCAAGAAAAATCTGCCGATTAACTCCTTCTATTTATGCGCTTACTCGATGTAATTCGAGTTTGGTACGATTTTGTATAGTTATTTATTAAAATGGTTACATGAGAAATTTGATATTAATTCTCTTTTTAGTTGTGGGCCTATCTTCTTTTGCCCAAGAAGAGATTGTTGTTACCCTAAAGAATAAAACCTTTTCAGTAGGTGAACTACCCTCCTTTGTTACATTCATCCCACAAGCGAATTACAACGATGTAATGAAAGAATGGGATAAATATCTCAACCAAGATACTAAAGAAAAAACCTTATTAATGGACGGGGAAGTCCGTATGCTCAATAAAGAATATGAGAAAATTAGTGCCACACCTCTAAATATTTATTCATACCTCAAAGAGTATGATGGTGAGCTTATGCTCGTGTGCGCTTTCCAATTGGGCAATCAATGGATCTCTCGAGAAATGGATGAAGAAATCTACATTCCTACTAAGAAGTATGTTAGAGATTTTGCGGTTGAGGCATACAAACAAGCCGTTGCGGACCAATTAAAGGAGCAAGAGAAAGTGCTTAAGAAAATGGAAGGACAGAAAACAAGCCTACTTAATTCAACAGAAAGTAAATTGTTTGAAATCAATCAGTTTGAACGAGCAATTATTACAAAAAAAGATCAGATTACGCTCAATAAAATAGATCAGTCCAACAAAGTAATTCAGATGCAAGCTCAAAAGGAATTAGTCCTTAAATTAGCGAATGCAGGAGAAGACGAAAAAGATGAGGCTGAAAAAATATTAAAAGAATTAGAAAAGGACTTTAAGAAGTTGCAAAAGCAAAATGAAAACTATCATCAAGATATAGATAACAATGAAAGCTATATTCGTCAGAGTGAAATCCAACTAGCTAAAATTTCTAGTGAAGTCAAATTTATGCAACTCGACATCGATGACCAAGCCTATAAAGTGCGTAAAGTTCAGCAGAAGCTGGACGGAATTAGGTAAATCTGCTTGTTTTCTTTAATTACTTCTTTACCCATTGGTAAACTTGTTAAGCCATAGTGCCAGGTTGCCGCAGCAGCTAGGATGATAAAACTAAGTAGGATGATGGATTTGGCTATGGCTCCTGAAATTGAAAAAGCGACCTTTCTATCTGCTGGTGCAGTATAAAAAGATCGCTTTTTCAATATTGGATCGCTAGAAAATAATTATCTAGCTATTCATTGAGATTAAGAATTCTTCGTTTGATTCGGTTCCTCTCATGTTTTTCAATATAAAGTCCATAGATTCATCCGGTTTCATATCCCCTAAATGATTTCTTAAGATTAACATCTTTTTATAGACATCTTCGTCCATTAACAAGTCTTCTCTTCTTGTACTTGAGGAAACTA
>JBLHMK010000065.1:0-13785 GCA_047621945.1 Flavobacteriaceae bacterium | reverse complement strand
TTGCTTCGTTTTTATGAGCCAGAGAAAGGACAAATTTTGCTTAATGGTATCGATGTGAAGCAATTTGATAAATCAGTTTTAAGACGTAAAATTGGATTGGTTTTGCAAGATGCATTTTTGTTTACTGAAACGCTTTTGGGCAACATTGCTTATGCTCAGAAGAAGGCTGAAAAAGAAGATGTTTTAGAAGCTGCAGCTTGGGCAAGTTTGTTAGAAGTGGAGAATATTTTCAGCAACGGTTATGAGACTATGGTTGGGGAGAAAGGGGTAACACTTTCTGGTGGACAAAAACAACGAGTTTCTTTAGCAAGAACACTCTTGCAAGATCCGGATATTTTGATTTTAGATGACGTGACCTCAGCACTTGATACAGCAACCGAAGGGAGTGTTTTGGAAGAATTGAATGCTAAATGGAAGTATAAAACTACGCTTATTATTAGTCATCGATTGACGGTAGTGCCTTATGCGGATAGAATAATGGTTTTGGAGAACGGAAAACTTAATGCCGAAGGAACACACGAAGAAGTGCTAAAGAAAAGCACATTTTATAAGAAGATTCACGAAATCCAAAATGTATTGGAAAGTGAAATTGATGAAATAGAATAAGGGCTAAAAGGTCTTTGGAGAAATAGAAAAAAAAATGGAAAATTTAATAAAAGAAAAAGAGTTTCAGCGAAAGGATACCCTTTGGCCGTTTTTGAAGCGCTTGTTTGGTTTAGCCAAGTCAAATTACCCAAAATTGTTTTGGAGTTTGGTCTTGTCCGTAGTCGTAGTGGCTGTTGCAGATGCAACGTTCCCTTTGATATGGATGTACTTTATAGATGACGTGATAAGCCCAAATTTGCAAAGCCTTCAAGAAGCAACACAAGCAGGAGAGACCTTCGTCATACAGCGTAAAGTATTCGTGCCGATTATTATTCAATTGATAGCTTGGATGATTATTATGGCTTTGGGTGTATTAGCTTTTATCTGGTGTGCAGAGAACATTAAAGAAAGAATTATTTATGATCTTCGTAAAATGATGTTCGACAGACTGCAGCATTTGTCTTATAGCTTTTATGATCAGAATTCATCAGGTTGGTTAGTGTCTCGAATAACGAGTGATGCCGATCGTGTGACTGAGTTAATTAGCTGGGGTTTTGTTTCGGTTATTTGGGGCTTCGCCATGGTGTTCATGTCATTTACCTACATGTTTGTATTAAATTGGAAACTGGGACTTGGCGTATTACTAAGTATGCCTGTATTGTTATTTGTATCCATGAAAATTCGCTTACTTATTTTGAAGTATTCAAGAAAAGCGAGGAAACAGAATAGTGAAATGATTGCGTACGTTACCGAGCATATTAATGGGGTGGCTGTTAATAAGGCAACGGTACAAGAAAAGAGTGCCATAAAAGGCTACGGAGGGCAAACACAAAAGATGCATACTTATGCGTTTAAGTCATCCCTGTATACTGCTTTATATGTGCCATTGATATTTTTAACGGGAGCTTTTGCAGCAGCTTTTGTAATTATGTATGGAGGAAATCTCTTCATCTCTACAAGTATTAGTTTAGGTGTTTGGGCGGCATTTTTTGGATACTCGAGAAATATTTTTGAGCCTATTTTTGACATCGCTCGTTTCTATGCCTTGGCTCAAGATAGTCTTTCGGCAGGTGAGCGTATTTTTTCTCTGATTGATGAAAAAACGGACATTACAGATGAACAAGCTGAAGGTGATTTTGAGGTAATAAAAGGAGGAATTGAATTTAAAGATTTAGACTTTTATTATAAGCCAGATAAAATGATTCTGGAAAATTTTCAATTGAAAATTAATCCAGGAGAAACGATTGCCTTAGTTGGACCAACCGGTCATGGGAAAACAACCCTAACTGCATTGCTTGGACGATTTTATGAACCAAAAAGGGGGGAGTTATTAGTAGATGGTATCGATTTCAGAAAAAGAACATTGCATTCGTTTCGATCTCAACTCGGGGTTATTTTGCAGAGTCCGTTTTTGTTTTCTGGAAGCCTAAGAAGCAACATATTATTTGGTCTTAGAGGAACGTCAAAAGCAATTCCAAACGATAAAGAGTTAAATGCTTTACTTAGAGATTTAGGTGCAGATGATTTGATTGCGAAGTTAGATTTAGATGTGGGTGAAGAAGGGTCGAATTTGTCTAGTGGTGAACGACAATTGGTTTCATTTGCAAGAGCGGTTGTTAAGGACCCCGCTATTCTAATTATGGATGAAGCGACCTCATCAATAGATACCTTGACGGAAGCTAAAATTCAGGTAGGAATTAAAAAAGTGATAGAAAATAGAACGTCTATTATTATTGCCCACCGCTTGTCTACCATTAAGAATTGTGATAAAATTGTGGTGATTGAACATGGGAAGATTAAAGAAATGGGTAGTCATGCTCAATTGATCGAACAGAAGGGGCACTATTACGATTTGTATATGAAGCAGGCGCGGAGAGTAGCTGTTTAAACTTATGCAGGGTTCCGAACCTTTTGAAGGTCCCGAACCCTCTCAGCCCCCAGCAGGGTCTCTCAAAGCGGACCCTGTTGTTTTAAATCACATTTAACAAAAGCTAATTTTTATAAACAAATGAATGCACTACCTTTGCGTTTCAATTAAATAGAACAATGGAAAAGTTAAAATCAATTGTAGGAGTAATGAGTATTATAGCCATCTTAGAAGGATTTAGCTACTTGTTTTTGCTCTTTATTGGAATGCCATTAAAGTATGGTTTAGATATGCCAATGCCCAACTATGTGGGCGGCATGATTCACGGAGTTCTATTCATGGTTTATATTGTTTTGATTATACCAACAGGTAAAAAACTAAACTGGGGTTTTAAAACCATGGCTATCGCAGCGGTAGCTTCGATCATTCCTTTTGGAACCTTTTGGTTCGACAAGACATATTTGAAAGAGTAAGGCTTTCTAATATTTACTATCTTGTATCATCGTTATCACTTAAAACCATTTGCCATGAAAATCATTCAAGCTACTTTTTTATTTGTTTTTTTATTTATACTATCCTGCGCTCCTGAGGCTATTCACCAAGAAACAGACCTGATAGGCACTTGGAATTGTTATCAATGGGATGATAATGGAGAAATGAATGATATAAGCCTAGGTCGTGTAAACTTCACTTTTGAAGAAGGAAGCTATCTCTATAAAGGTGGTGAGCATAGAGAAAAAGGAACTTGGAAAATTAAAGGGGAAAACCTAGTCACCCAAGTTGAAGGCTTGTTACAAAAAGAAGTTGAAATCAAACGACTTGATCAAGACAGCTTAGTTCTTAACATGGTAGATAACGGTATTCCAATGACCATGTATTTAGTTAAGGAGTAAGTACCTCCCTAATCGTCATTGCGAGAAAGCGGAAGAACCTAGCTTTAGCGTCAATCTCGCTAGTTCAAGTGTCTAGAGGAACGACGACTTGGACCCTAAAGTATCTAAAAATGCACAATCGACCGCTTTGCTTTACACTTTTGCAAACAGAGGCATTTTGAACCTAAACCCTTTTAGCTATATTTAATTCTTGTATAGGATTAAACCTTTCATTAATTCAATGGTCTAAAGTGAAGTGAGTCATCTACCCGAAAAAGATATCATCGTTTTCATTCAAAATGAAAAGTTCGAAGCTGCCATAAATAGCATAGTTGAGAACTATTCGGATCGATTATATGCCCATGTTATTCGCATGGTTAAGGATGAGGCTAGCACTCAAGATGTTCTTCAAAACACTTTTGTAAAAATATGGAAGGGATTAGCAGGCTTTCGTCAAGAATCCAAACTAAGCACCTGGTTGTTCACTATTGCCACAAACGAATCCTTCACCTTTTTAAAGAAACAAAAAAGAATATCAACTAGTATGTTGTCTATAAACCAGGAAGCCACTTCTATGGATGGCCTAGATGGAAATCAAATTGAGATGAAGCTTAAGAACGCTATAGAAACTCTTCCCCTTAAACAAAAGCAAGTATTCATTTTAAGGTATTTCGATGAAGTAAAGTATAAAGACATGAGTGAGATGCTAGATACCAGTGAAGGAGCATTGAAAGCATCCTACCACCATGCAGTAAAGAAAATTGAAAGTTTTTTAAAGGAAGATTAAACCAAATACAATTGTTAAAGTCTAACAAATAGAAGATGCCAAATCATAAAAAACATATTAAAGAAGAGTTGGAGGATTTAAAAGCACTTGAGTTATCTAAGTATAATAAACCAAGTTTAAAAATCCCTTTAGAACTTAAGCAACAACTTCTAGACAAAGTTGAAACGAATGATGCCGATACAAACAGTGCCTTAGACAAGGTTGTCAAATTCATTCTACCCCTAGGTGTAGCGGCTACTTTAATCATTGGTTTCTTTATTTGGTTTCCAAAAGAAACTCAGGAAGAACTATCCATGGAAATGTTATCTGACCAAGAATTAGAAATGTGGGTTTATGAATATATCGACGATTATGATGATGTCGATCTTCTGGCCTTAGCGAGTGAAGATGCAGGGCTTTTTGACTTCTCTTCTATCGACGAGGAATACTTCGAAGATGAGATACTCGCCAATGATGACTTTAGCTATGACGATTTATTTTGATTATTAACTTAAATATATAAACAATGAAAAACTTAAAAAGAAGTTTAGGAATTTTGGCTTTTACCTTCCTAATGATAGGGTCAATTTTCGCACAAGGAGAAAAACCAAACAGGGAAGAAATGGAGCAAAAAATGAAAGTGATGAAGGTTTCATTCATTACAGAACAGTTAGACTTTACTGAAGACGAGGCTATGGCTTTTTGGCCAGTTTACAATAATTATGAAGATGAAATGAAGGCACTACGCCCATCTAAAGGAAAAGAAGAACGACCTAATGTTGAAGAGCTTAGCGATGGAGAAATTGAAGGAATGATTATGGAAAAGTTTGCTAAAGAATTCAAAAAAACACAAGTTCAAGAGGTGTATTTTGAAAAATTTAAGCTAGTCTTACCGATGCAGAAGATTTTGAAATTGTACAAGGCTGAGCAAGCGTTTAAAAAAGAAATCATTGCCAAGTTTAAGGAACGCAAGCAAGGACTTTAACAAGACTAGAGTCCAATAAATTACGCTTTTCTCTAGAATTAAAAAGGCTTCCAAATTTTGGAAGCCTTTTTTGTGCTGCGATAAATACTATCAGTCTATTCGTTAAATAAAATATAAACTTTTACATACCTATCTTCTGGATTTGGCTCAGTATTTTCTATATCTTCAAATGCATTATCTCTTACCAAGGCTTCCGAATTTCCTTTTGAAGAAGTAGTTATTAAATCATCTTTTATCCCGTTCTCAACTAGGTATTCTTTCATGGATTCATTTCGCTTATTTGATAGAAGAAGATTGTATGTTTCTGATCCTTCAATACTTGCGCTTCCTTCTATTCTAATTAGGATAAGTTTTCCTTCTTCTTGAAGCGCTTTAATTTGTTCCATAATTGGCTTTGCTTCAACGTTTTGAGCGGAATGAATAGTTGCGGAATTTAAAAAATAATTTACTTTTCCTAAAGCAGCATATTTTACCTGATTGCCTTTATAAACTGTATTTGTTGCGGTTTCTTTCAGCTCTCTTATTAATTCATTCGTATTATTTAGGGCACTTTCCAATGAATCTGTTCTTTCTTTTAATTCTTGGATAGAATCTAGTAATTCATTATGCTTGACAAGAATTTTCTTTTTTAAATCAGCATAGCGATCGTCCATTTCTTTTGCCAAATCTTTGTTTTTGTTTGGTTTGAATCGAAACTCAATGGTTATCTCATGAGTGGATCCAAGTGCCGCTTGGAACCCGTCTATGCTTTGCTCATAGGAATAAGTAAAGGATACCATGTCGTGTACCCTAAAGCCTGCGGTACCCCAAACACCAACGTTTTTATATCGGTAACCTCCACCAATCCAGAACAAATTCTTCCAATCTAGAAGTAAGTTGCCATCAAATTGAATGGGGATGTCAGGAATATAGCGAACTAACATAGAAGGCTTTAAACTGAAATTAGAATTCTTCCCAAGCGCAATATCATAGGAAACTGCCCCGTAGACATGATAACTTGGCTCATATTTAAGGTAGCTACTTGCTCTTTCATACTGATAAGAATGTGGCGCTAAGTTTGCTATGAACCCTGCTATACGAAGTCCTTTAAACCGATAGGTGAGCCCTGCCTCTGAGTCGAAAACCGTATTGGTCGCACCATTGTAAAAAATACTCGGATCAAAGTCATCTTTAATCGTGGCTTCATTAAAGGCCAAACGCTGTGCCTTAAACCCTGCAGATAAGCCAAGAGAGAAGTAATGTTTATTAGGATTCTTCTTAAATCGAATGTAGTAGGCGTAAGAAAACAAAGCACCAAAATTCTGGATGATATGCGCTTTGTCTAAATAAATTTTACCGCCAATTCCAAATTTATTGTTTATCATCCCTTGAGCAGATAATAATTTAGTGTCGGGCGCATCTGGCATGTTAATCCATTGTTTCCGGTAATGGCTTTGAACACTCACGTATCCATTTTCACCAACCTGTGAAGGATTGTATAAATATGGATTCACGGTGTAATGAGTCATTACAGCATTTTGTTGAGCTAGTATTACTCCAGAGAAAAGAAATAATACGACGATTAGTGTTGTAGTTAGCTTATTCATGATTATTTCTTTTTCTTATCTTACAATAGTTATTCCGCCTTTATAAATATCTGTCCCTGCCTCAATGTAGTAATAGTAGGCCCCTTCGGGTAAGTCGTTACCTTCATAGCTTCCATCCCAGTCGTTGTTGTATTGGTTGAATACCTCGTGTAGGAGCATTCCTCCTCTGTCGAAAATTCGTATGACGTATGTATCGACATTTTCAAGATAGCCTATAAACCAAGTGTCGTTATAGCCATCACCATTCGGAGAAACAACATCATAGATAAGTAGCTCCGTTCTAGGAAGAACTGTAAAGCTCACGGTAGTGGAATCTAAACAAGTATTCATATCCATTCCATATACCGTGTAGGTATAGTCTCCAGGAGGCATGTCATTCAAAGTTACTATTGAGCCATTTGGATTATTCATATAGTCTACTGGATCCCATTGGTAAGACATGGCCCCAGTTGCTGTTATGCTTGCCGTTTCTCCCTGCACATAGTCTATTGCATCCGTAGAAACTGATAAGTTATTGAAGCTAAAAATTCCAACATCTGTAATTAAAGTATCTGAAACACAATTGCCATTTACTGCATAAACCGTATAAATTCCAGTATTCGTTAAATCGGCGTTTTGAACAAAAACAGGGTTGTCATTGGAGGTGAATCCATTCGGGCCTTCCCAATAATAAGTTCCTTGAGGTATATAGCTCGTTTGAAGGGCAAAACTTTCATTTTGGCAAACCACGGAATTTCCACCAACAATTCCCGCCAAAACCGGGGCAGGTGAAATAGTCAAATTTAAAGTCACTAATGAATCACAACCGCTACCAGCTCCATTGGGGATAAGGAAAGTTGCAGTGTTGTTGCTTGAATTGTAGGTATTCCCATCAATCCAAGTCAACGAGCCACAAGCCGCTTGCACATCTATGCCACTAACGGAAGGACTAAAAGTGAGGCTTAGCGTGACAATTGAATCACAACCATTGCTCGCTCCATTGGGGATAAGGAAAGTGGCGGAGTTGTTATTGGCATTGTAGGTATTGCCATCAATCCAAGTAAATGCACCACAAGATGTTTGCACGTCCGTTCCATTAAGAGCGGAGCTTATTGTCAAGTTCAGGGTTACGATCGAATCACAACCATTACTAGCTCCATTGGGGATAAGGAAAGTGGCGGAGTTGTTATTGGTATTGTAGGTATTTCCATCAATCCAAGTAAAGGCACCACAAGATGTTTGCACGTCCGTTCCATTAAGAGCGGAGCTTATTGTCAAGTTCAGGGTTACAATCGAATCACAACCATTACTAGCTCCATTAGAAATAGTGAAAGTGGCTGAGTTGTTATTGGCATTGTAGGTATTGCCATCAATCCATATAATAGGTAGGCATGAAGAAACTACATCTAAACCGTTTGCAATTGAATTGATGGTAAGGTTAAGTGAAACTATCGAATCACATCCATTACTAGCTCCATTAGAAATAGTGAAAGTAGCAGAAGTGTTATTTGAGTTGTAGGTATTGCCATCAATCCAAACAAAGCTTGTACATGCTGAACGCAAATCCGTGCTGGAAACTGGTGAGTTTTGATTGCAAGAAGCAGTCAGATTATAATTTTGATCAAAATAGCATGAGGCAGTTGCACCTCCTAACGCAGTCGCAATTTGAGCAGCTGTAAATGTGCCAGTAATAGTAGAGGTATTTACCCCCGTTCCGCAAGGAAGACCATTAGGAGCGATACCTATATCACTTAAGATACTGGAACCTCCACAGTTGAGCAAAGCTGAAGGAGCAATACCACAAGCACCATTATTTGTTACGAAGCTTGGTGGAGCAGGATTGATACTTAGCACGAATGAACTTAAGAGTGCATAGCTATCTCCTGCATCAATATTTCCATTTCCATTCACATCGCAATAAGCATAAGCGTTGACGCTTTGTGTTATTGGAGCGCATGAGTTATTTACTCCTGTAGGAAGAGTATTGTCAGGAAGGGTAGCTCCTGCTATTGGCGTAACGCTAGAAAAAACTAAGCAATTAGGATTCGCGTTTTCAACTGAAGTCTTCCAAGTATTGAAACTTCCAGTACTTCCTGAGCAAACATTATCGCTTCCGTTGCCAATGTTAGATGGAGTACAGCATACTAAGGATTCTGTTGTTGGAAAAACACAAGATACAGCAGTTGGTATTTCCTCTATAAAGGAAGCATTAAAAGTTACTGCAAAAGTAGAAGCGCTCCATTCTCCTTCTAAAAGAAACCCTCCTCCCGGAATGAAGGTAGTATTTATACCTCCTGCAGCAAAACTATTTGGGTAAATATAGATTTCTATAATGCTATTTTCATCATATCCACTAGTAATAGAAGCTAAGTTGAATCCTTGAGAAAATCCAGTGGTGTTGATGTATTGCACGTCATATATTGGATTGCCGTCAACATATACAGTAACCCAATAACTATCATCAGTACTCGTGCTAGGAGGGTCAGGAAAAGTATAGCCGCTCATGCTAACATTCATAGTTAAAGAAGTGGCTACACCTCCAATTCCATTAGCCGGGATTATGAAATAAGCAGAGTTATTGATGCCTCCAAACGGAGAGCTTGTAACTTGAACATTAGTAATGGTTTGACTTTCCGTATAGGTTATCGGAGTGGATGGACCTGCTGTTAAACAGCAATTAGGACCGCCTAATAAACCTGTATAACTAATATCAAAGTTTTGGTTGCCAGCAGCGCAGGTATTTGCAGGTAGCGTGGCGGGATTTGGACTGATAGTGAAAATACTGCCAATGTCCAGTGTATTACAATCATTTTGTGCGCTTACATCCCATTGACAGGTGGTCGCGTTCCAGGAAATATCTACGACATCATCAGAACTAGCTGGTAGCTGCGGATGAACTGCTACATTGTGAGTTCCATTTGCCAACAAGGCATTTGTTGCGTCACACCTTACTTCCCAAGGAAGATCTACGTTAATAATATTACAAAAATTAGTATTGTCTAATTGGACAGGAACGTTAAAATCGGTACAAGAACTTGCGCTGGAACTTATAATTCCTGAAGGCGTTGTAATACTCATGGTGGCATCTGATATGGAAATTGAGGGACCTATAATATTAGTTACAGAATCCCCGAAATCTCCTATTACAGAGCTAAGCACATTTAATCCTTGCACGGCTTCCAGTATTCCTCCCGTACCATTAAATCCATCTCCAAACGAATCATAGACAGAAACAGTGAATATTTGCCCTTCTACACTTGGATTTAGAGGGCCAACAGTAGAATTGAAGTTTGTTCCACTAGACCCAAAACCGGTTGCTAATACGTTTCCTGTCAGATTACTTACCACTTGCCAAGAAATTTCTGTCCCGTCTAGGGAGCCATAATTTCCTGTAATGTTAAAAGTAATATTACCATTACAAGTAGAATTGGATACTTGAATATAATAGTTCTGATCTGCACAAGCAACGCCGGAACTTGAGATTACTGAAGGATACCCAGGGCAATTCTGGGCGTCAATTTCTTGAAATACTAGTGAAAACAAGAACAAGAACAACAGCCTATAGCCTAGTGAAATGTTGTTTATGGAAGCCGTGTTGAGAATTTCACGTAGGGACTTAGATACCTTATGCTTCATGGGTTTTTAGTTTTAGTTAAAAAGAGATTCTAATTTACTGATTTCATAAGATATAGACAAGATTACCTACTTTAAATTATTTAATTATTTAGTGAATCTGTCTGTTTTATCCTAAAAGGCTTGAACATGAAGAGAAAACTGATGTTTAAGGCTATAAAAACGCGCTGAATTTTATCAACTAAAAAAACTTCTCAGGCCCCAGCTCTCCTTAGCTTGAGCGAAGCGGTAGCTAAGGAGTATGAATTGCTTTGTAGCTTTCAGCTACATAATACACCAAGTAGCTAAAGATTATTTAAACAAGCAATACTCATAAACAAAAAAAGCACTTACAATATTCTTGTAAGTGCTTTTTTTTAAAAGTGGTCCCACACAAACTCGAACATATAATTGATAATCAATAAGTTGTGTTTAAAAAAAATATTTGGTTGTCGTTTCGGTTGTCGTTTTGAAATTTAAATGATAAAATATACAACCAATTATCCTGTATGATCCTTAATCTCATTAATTAGAAATCTAATGGTTGAACTTTTAGAACATTTAATGGCTAAAAAAACAGATACCAATGTCCAAATAATTGATATTATGAATCCTAATACGAAAACAGCACCCCAGATTTCTTCAGAAATTCCAAGAAACAATTTAAAATCGGCAGTTAAAAGAACAATTAGAATAGTTATTGATAATGAAAACGGCGTAAGCCACCCTCTTACTTTATTTAATTTATTCAAATGTTTTAATAATATATTCTCTAGTTTGTCCTCAGTAATTTCTATTAAATCAGATTTTGTATTTGTTCTGACTTGATCTATAAATTTGTTTTGAGGGTTGATGGCGCTATTTTTTGGATCAGTTATCATTTGCAACCTCCTCTCCTAAATAAAAAGTATAATGTATGGTTTTACTTAACTGCGGAATTGAATAAACTCTATAGTTTATATACAGATTTCTGTTTTGTATCGTTCCTAAATGCATGGTTTCAGTGTTTCCAGTTCCTACATCATCCATATTTATCAAAACCATTTCCAGAGTTTTTTCGTCGACAACATTCAATTCAGTAAGTGAATCTTTTAAAGAATGGTCTGATTTAAAAACAATGATTATTTTTATCGAACCTTCTTTTTTAGTGAATTGAAATTCAATAGGGTTATTTATTATTCCTATTACTGTTCCCGAATACAGCACTTCGTAATCTCCTGATGTTATTTTCATTAAATCATTTTTAGTTACAATAATTTCATGTTAAACACAATGTGTGAATAACTGTAAAGTCCAAATTGATAGACATTGCATATACTCGAATTGTATACTATAAAGGTAATCATTCAAAATTATATTTTAACACTATATGTCTTAGCCAATTGGATTAAAAGTATAGAATTTGAGAGTATCGTCCCTCCCGTCTATTTTAGAGTGATATTTCATGCAATTAGATTGATTTGGTCTTATATTTGAAAATAAATAATAGATATATATGTATAAAATGCCGAAATTATTGTTTGGACTAATGTTGGTCTTATCTCTGAATAGTTGCTCCGAAGAGGGTGTAGAAAATGACTGGACAGATGATGATTTGAAAGGTAAGGTTAAATCCAATACGGAGGTTTCGTACATAGCTGAGGAGCGTTTTGGGGAAATTGAGAAAGGTGAAAGACAAAAAGAAAACTCATTTGAAGCCACTGATATTATAATGCTATATGACGAGAATGGGAATAATATAGAAGAGAGCGGGTACAATTCTGATGGTAGTTCAAAATATAAGTATACCCATAAATTTGACGAGAACGGGAATGAAATTGAAGAAAATAGATACCGCTCGAATGATTTAGACGTTAAGATTATTTCTAAGTTCGCCGATAACGGAAATAGAAATGAATATTTCCATTATAATTCCGATGGGGACTTAGAATCTATGGATAATAATAAATTTGACGAGAACGGAAATATGATTGAACATAACACATACGATCCCTATGGCAAGTTAGATTTTAAGCATATTTATAAACGTGACGAGAATGGAAATATGATTGAAGCTGCTGGGTATAATTCTGATGGCAGTTTATTAGATAAGATGATAAGGAAATTTGATGAGGACGGGAATACGATTGAAGAAAATGCGTACAATTCTGATGGTGAATTTGTATTTCAGCATACTTATAAATTTGATGAGAACGGAAATACGATTGAAAAGAAAAAGTACAATTCTGATGGAAGTTTAAATTATACGGATACTTATAAATTTGACAAAAATGGCAATAATATTGAGTCTAATTATGATTATTCAGATGGGTATTCAAATTATAGAACCACTTATGAATTTGATGAGAGCGGCAATAAAATTGAAGAAAACTATTACAATTCTGGTGCTCTTTTTGACAAGTATACTTATAAATATGATGAGAAAGGAAATTGGATTGAGAAAATACAGTTTAGATTCAATGTTCCTAAGTACATTGTGAAGCGTGAATATGAATATTACGATTAAAGAAGTGTATAGAGTTAAAATTGAGTACAAAATTTCAATCATGTATTATGAGTAATATAACTTCAACAATTAAAAACCCATTAACAGTTATTGCTATTTTTTCAAGTATAGCTGAACTTGGAGGGGCGGCAGCATTACCTTTTTTGGAATTAGAAAGTCAACAAATTTATATTTGGTTTTTAATGTTATTCCCATTGGTTTTAATATTACTCTTCTTTATAACTCTAAATTGGAATCACAAGGTTCTTTATGCGCCTTCAGATTATTCAAATGAAGATAATTTTGTAAATCTGTTAAAAAAACCCACTATTGAAGAAACAATCGAAAAACTTGAAGAGGATAGAGAAAGTATTGAAGATGAAATTAAGGAACAGAAACCTAAACAACCTTTGAATCAGGACAAAGAGTTTGAGTTAGGCCAGTCAATCAAACACATCGCTAACCTAGATGAGAAGGATAAACCAATTTTTGATTTTAAAGTTCAAAAAAAGAAGATTCTAGACTGGCGAATGGTAGAATTATTAATTCTTGGTAAACTTGAGAAGCAACTAGGTACTCCCATACAAAGAGAGGTAACGCTAAAAGCGGGAGATTCTAGAGTTATGTTTGATGGGGTGGCTGTAAATGGTCCTAGTTTAACTGCTATTGAAATTAAGATCATGCATTCTACAAAAAGTTTCACCAGTCCTATTTGGGATAAAATGTTTTATAGTTTCCGCATGGCATATCAGTCATTAAAGGAAAACCAAAAGGATTCTTTCTCAATAATTTTAGTAATCGTAACTAATCACAACGAAATAGAGGTTGAACGAGTATTAAATCAACGTGCTAAAGAGTTGGCAATCCCATTGTCTGTTAAAGTTTATAACCTAGGTGGGTTAGAAAGTGAACTTGCATAATAGAAGGTAATAAATACTATCCTTTGGGGTCTCCCTATTCTAAAGAATCTTAAATATTATGACTTTACCAGATAACATCATTTATATTCTGTTTTAATACCTAATCAGTAAATTTACATAATAGATAA
>JBLHMK010000064.1:0-14230 GCA_047621945.1 Flavobacteriaceae bacterium | reverse complement strand
AATCGAACGGGTTTTTTATAATCTTAATATGATTTATAGCAACGTGGGTATAAATATCTGTTGTTTTTGGAGGAGGATGTCCTATAAATATTACATATCCATAAACTCAGCGAAATTGATTGTTAACACATTCCCCTAATTCTATACAGCAAAATACCTTGAAGAGATTGTTACAAAAGGGCTAACAGCATTATTAAACGTGGTTATATAAGCTAACCATCATGAATATTAATTGTTCGAGGTAGATATTCATAAAACACCCAAATAAAGGTGTTTAGAGCCTTGTTTTATGCAAATTGTATGCAAACGAAAAAAGCCACAAATCGTTGAAATTCAACTGTTCGTGGCTTTTTCTTGCTCCCTCTACTGGACTCGAACCAGTGACCCTCTGATTAACAGTCAGATGCTCTAACCAGCTGAGCTAAGAAGGAATTTACTATAATTCACGTGGGTCAAACGGAATCCGCTTAATTTCACAAGGTGTGGTTTTAAACGGAATGCAAAAATAAGTGAATCTTTTATTTTTACAAGACATTGTCTAAATTTTTTAATCATTATTTTTTGTTCTACTTTTACAGCTTCATTAAAAAATAAGCAATGAGTATAGTAACAGTAGGTACAGTGGCGTTTGATGCAATAGAAACACCCTTCGGAAAGACGGATAAAATAGTAGGTGGAGCGGCAACATATATCGCTTGGGCAGCCTCATATTTCACTAAAGACATCAATATGGTGTCAGTTATTGGTGATGATTTCGATATGCCAGCGCTTAAAAAGCTTCAAGATAGAGGGGTAGATACCTCAGGTATTGAGATAAAAGAAGGTCAAAAATCTTTCTTTTGGTCTGGAAAATACCACATGGACATGAATACTAGAGATACCTTGGCAACAGAGCTAAACGTATTAATGGAATTCAACCCGGTTTTACCGGAAAGCTATAAAGATCAAGATATCTTAATGTTGGGAAACATCGACCCAATGTTACAGTTGAATGTAATCAAGCAAATGAATCCTCGTCCAAAATTAATAGTAATGGATACGATGAATTTTTGGATGGACTCAACTCCAGAACAGCTGAATGAAGTTATTAAAGAAGTAGATGTTTTAACTATTAATGATGCTGAAGCGCGTCAGTTGAGCGATGAATATTCTTTAGTTAAAGCAGCTAAGAAGATTTTAACAATGGGACCTAAATTCTTAGTGATTAAGAAAGGGGAGCACGGCGCATTGTTATTTCATGAGAACCAGGTGTTTTTTGCACCAGCATTGCCGCTAGAAGAAGTATTTGATCCAACAGGAGCAGGTGACACTTTCGCAGGTGGATTTGTAGGGTGGATTGCAAAGACAAAAAACATTTCATTCGAAAACATGAAAACAGCAATTATCTACGGTAGTACGATGGCCTCTTTTTGTGTGGAAAAATTTGGCACTGAGCGTCTTCAAACTTTAACTCAAGAAGAGATTAATGCGCGTGTTCAAGAATTTGTTCAACTGGTTCAATTTGATATTGACTTGGTAGACTAAGTAATAGAAATACGTATAATTGAAAGGGGGAAGCATTAGCTTCCCCCTTTTTTTATTGTTTTTCGTAATGCAACAGCAAGCAACCCGGCTTATCAAGGCTTTCTATTAATAATGCCCCTTCGAAACTTGAAAGCACAGAGGCTTTGTCCTCTGGAAAATAGTTGGTCATAAGCAACCAGAATCGCTCACCAACTATACTTTGTTGGTATAGTTGACCATAATCCGTATCCCAAGAAAGAAGCTTAGCCTGATTGATTAAACGGCTATATCTCTTTTTCTTTGGGGAAATTTTCGTGTAAAAATGAAACGCAGGCACCGCCCCGAGGTGCACCCAAATGGGGTCAGACTGTTTAAGGGTTTGCTTGCCTTCTAGCACGTTTAAAGCGTAATGAATCTCTTGAATTTCGTAAGGCTCATAGAGATACTTAAAGTTCTGGTGATTGAAAATGTTCACTAGCAACAATACAATTACTGCAATGCGAATGGGCCAGTTCTTGACTTTAAATAGACAAGCCAGGCCAAAAGCAATGAGCAACAAAACTAAGGGCTGAATAAATAACAGCAGACGGGGAACGAAGGCGTACTTATTAAGTAAGCCAGCTAGAAGAAGTAAGGCAAAAGGAGTTAAGAAAAGGGAGGCTATTTTTTTATCCTTACGCACCAGATGAGCACCTCCAATTATTAGCAACAAACCATTGATTAGAACAGCTAAGAAAGTGTGTCCGCCAGACTGCTTAATAACACTGGATATTAGCATGTAGTCGTGCGAGATGTTTTCAAAACTCCAGGGAATCTTGAGGAAGGAGTGCATGTGGAAATCCTGCAGGTAGTCTGAAGAAATTTGATTTTTCAAGACCAGAAAAAAATATAAACCAAACTGTGCCAACCAAAAACTAGCAATGAAACTACTTTTAATAAAGGTGGATTTGCTTTTGTGGTCCAAGACCCAAAATACGCCAATACTAAACAATATGAAAACCGAAGGCATAGATAGCCAAATGGCAAATGAACCTAAGAATATCCAAAGAAGAATATACCCCCAACCTTTTTCTTTTTTCCTTGTTAAAATGGCCGCAAGAAGTAATATTAGCGTAAGCAAAAAGTCGCTACTATATTGTTTTAACTCTGTGCCATATTGGAGGAAAACCATTCCTCCTCCAAATAAGGCAAGCGGATAGATGGCGGCTTCTTTTCCTAAGAGTAAATAGCACAAGTAGCTGAATAAAAAGATGGAAAGTATTCCAGCTGCAAAGGGCAACAAACGCAAGGCTTTTTCGGAAAAACCAAACACTTGAGTGCTGGCTTTAACTCCCCATAAAAACAGGGGTGGGGCGTATTGCTCGTAGGCTAAAGGACTTAGTAGTTCGGTGTAACTGCGCTCGTGAATATTTGCCGCTAAATTGGCTTCATCAATAAACAAGTCGCGTTCCTGCACAAAGAGGGTAAGTCTCACTAAAAAGGAGATCAGAATGACTAAGCCTAAAAGATATGTGCCGCTTTTTTTTGAGAACATTTCAAGCGTAAAGATAGTAGATTAGTAAGGAGTGGTTATGGGTTGAATCGTGGCAATAGAGCCTCTGCAATTTGAACAGCATTCGTGGCAGCACCCTTTCTTAGGTTGTCAGCAACAATCCACAGGTTGAGACTATTCGGATACGTAAAATCTTTGCGAACTCGCCCCACAAAGACTTCATCTTTATGTTCAGCAAAACGAGGCATAGGGTATTCGTTTTTTGCTGGATTGTCTTGCAAGATTACCCCTGGTGTTTCTTGTAGAGTAGTTCGAACATCTGGCAAAGTAAACGCTTTGCCGAAGTACGCATTTACGCTCATACTGTGTCCACCTACAACGGGTACACGGACAACTGTGGCGCTTACTTCAAGGGTGTAATCATTAAAAATTTTCTGCGTTTCATTATACAACTTCATTTCTTCGCTGGTGTAACCGTTTTCATCGAAATCGCCACCATGTGGAATGCAGTTCAAGTCAATAGGGTGAGGATAAACCATCTCAGCCTCCCTTCCTTCTCGTTCAGCAAAAAGTTGATTGACGGCTTTTGCCCCAGTTCCGGTAACTGATTGATAAGTAGAAACGAGGAGTCTATTTACTTCGTATTTTTTGTGCAAACCAGCTAGTGCAACAACCATTTGTATGGTGGAACAGTTGGGGTTTGCAATAATGCGATGTTCAGCGCTTATGGCGTCTATGTTGATTTCTGGAACCACAAGCGGCACATCTTTATCCATACGCCAAGCCGACGAGTTGTCAATGACATAACATCCTTGTGCGGCAAACTGTGGAGTATATTCTTTAGACCGCTCTCCGCCTGCAGAAAACAAGGCAATATCAGGCTTTGCGGCTAATGCTTGTTCCACAGAAACACAAAAATGCGGCTGCCCTTTGCAGTACAAGGTTTTTCCAACAGAAGCCTCCGAAGCGGCTAAAATTAATTCTGTATATGGGAAATCTCTTTGTTCCAAAACTTGTAACATGACGTTTCCCACCGTGCCTGTTGCTCCGATTAATGCTAGTTTCATTCTACTCGATTGTCTAACAAAATTACAAGCAATTAATTAATTTCTTAAAATTTTCTTTTATTACAATAAATTATATTTATTTTTAATACATGAAAAATATAATTTATATGTTTGTGTTACTTTTTCCGGCGATGCTTTGGTCACAGTTTATAGAGGAATTTAACGATAGCTCTTTAACTAATGGCCCAATTTGGCTAGGCAACCTAGATAGCTTTGAGTTGAGTAATGATATGCTGCATTTAAATGCACCAGCCCAAACGAGTGAAAGCTATTTAACTACTGCACACTCAGGAGCAGTTGATGGTGATTGGTCTTTCCGGGTACAACTGGGGTTTAATCCCTCTAGTTCGAATAGGGCGAAGGTTTACCTCCTGAGTGACCAAGCAGATCTTAAGGGGCCCTTAAACGGCTATTATGTGATGATTGGCAATTTGGAAGATGAAGTGAGTTTGTACAAACAGTCAGGCAATACGAGCGTAGAGATAATTGATGGTTTAGATGACTTGCTCAACACGAGCGTTGTTGATGTATGGGTTAAAGTTCATCGAGATCCCCTAGGAATGTTTGACTTGTATGCGGACACCTCAGTCAGTTTCAATAATTGGAGTTTACAAGGAGTAAGCAATGATAATGAATTCCTGAGTTCTTCCTACATCGGCGTTTTGTGCGATTACACTTCCACCCGATCAGATAAATTTTGGTTTGATGAGTTTTATAGTTCCACTCAAGTCTATCAGGACTTAAGTGCTCCGATTTTAACAGGGTACACGCTTCCTAATTTGAATACTTTGCAATTAACGTTTAATGAAAACATAGACAGTACAAGTGCCGTTGATCCGTCTAACTTCCTTTTAAATGGAACAAGCTCCCCTTGGCAGCTCACGTATAATCAGCAGGGTGTGGAGTTATATTTTTTGCAGGCGATAGGAACGAATACCACCCATCACCTTAGTCTTTTGCTTGATGATTTATGGGGAAACAGCCTAGACACTAGTTTCACTTTCAACGTTTCGGTATCTGCTAACATAGATGAGGTGAGAATCAATGAAATTTATGCAGATGAGACGCCTAGTTTTGGAATGCCAGAGGCAGAATTTCTAGAGTTAAAAAACCTAAGCACGGATACCGTTCATCTTGTCGATTGGAAAATTGCCGACGCTACAGATACGGTTCAGCTCCCAGCTTATTCTCTTCCACCAAACGGTCTTTTGATCCTGTGCAAGACTTCTGCTGTTCAAAGTTTCGATGTGTATGGGGAGGTGCTGGGCGTTCCCAATTTCCCTTCTTTAAATAATACAGGAGATGCCATTAAGCTGCTTAATGAGTACCTACAAATAATAGACAGCGTGAGCTATACGCCTATTTTTTATCAAGGGATATATGATAGTTTGGGTAATGAAAAAGTAAATGGAGGATTTAGCCTAGAAAGACTAGCTCTTACTTCTACCTGTGGTTCTTTGTATAATTGGTTTCCTTCTATGGCTGTGGAGGGGGCAAGTCCTGGACAAGAAAATTCGACACAAAACATGAGCTTCCCTCCATCAGAACTTCAGGTACGCGAAGTTGTAATAGAAAACGACACGACGCTTCAGGTCTTTTTTACCGAGCCCTTACCGGCTTTCGACGAGCAAAATTGCACCTTGGTAGGCTATGGCATTGAACAAGCATTTTTATACTACAATCAGAGCGCTTATGTTTTACTTGATGCCCCCTTAAGCCTTAATGAATATTATAGTTTTTCTGTTCAAGGTCTTGTGGATTGTTGGGGAAATCTTGTCCCTGCAGGCTCGTTTAGTTTTTATTATTTAGATGAAATTGCCAAAGGCGACCTAGTCATTAATGAGGTGTTGTTTAACCCCTACACAGGAGGAGTAGATTATATTGAAATCTACAATAAAAGTGAAAAGCAAATTCGTTTGGAGGGCTTTAGCTTAACAGAATATGAGGTGTTGTTTCCAAGCGAAGAAAAGGAAGGTTTTGATATAGAAACCACAGTAATTGGTCCACATGAATATCACGTTTTTACCAGCGACACCTCTAATGTGAAACTTCAATACAATGTGTTTGAGCCTGCTTGGCTTCACGAAAACAAAATCCCCAACTTACCAGATGATGAGGGGATTTTGGTTTTTTACTTCCCCAATGGACGGGTAATGGATAGCTTGTATTATCGATCAAGTTGGCATTTATCAACGCAAGATCTAGATGATGGCGTTTCCTTGGAGCGCATTAATCCTGAACAGGCTACCAACTTGAAAAGCAACTGGCATTCAAGTGCTAAAACCTATGGTTTTGGAACGCCTACAGCTCAAAATTCACAGACCTTAAGCATCGAAGGGGAAGGAGAGTTTAAGGTGCAGCCAGAAGTGTTTAGTCCCAACGAGGACGGATACAAGGATTTCTGCATGATCCAGTACTCCTCAGATAAAATTGGGCAAATCGCTAACGTAAATATTTATGATGTTCAAGGTCGCTTAGTGCGATTGATTGCTCAAAATCATTCTCTAGGGAATCAGAATTCTTGGAAATGGTCAGGGTTGACTAATGACTATCAGCGGGCTCCCATCGGAATTTATATTGTGCTACTCGAACTGTTTGATGAAAAGGGCAAAAAGCAAGTGTTTATGAAAAAGCTCGTATTAGGCACGAGATTGAATTGATAATAATTAGGAAGATAAAAGGAAATAGACTTAACTTTGCAGCTCTTAAATGCCCGGGTGGAGGAATTGGTAGACTCGCCACCTTGAGGGGGTGGTGGCAGCAATGCCGTGCAAGTTCGACTCTTGTTCCGGGTACTTAGTTTTTTAAGAAAGATTTCACAACAACTTCATTCGAAGTATTAATCATTACTCGGTAATACGCCGGAGGCAAATCACCCACATAAATCTTTGAGCGGTTTGAATGCTCCAAAACAACTTGCCCAAGCGCATTGTAAATCAATACTTTATAGATGGTGCTTTTCGACCCACGTAATTTGATATAATCTTGAGCGGGGTTGGGAAAAAGTAGAATAAGGTCGTCATTAAACACTTGTTGTATGCCAACGTAGGTTTCATCATATTTTAGATTTAACACGGGGGCAAAATCGGGATCATTGGTGTTATTAAACTCAATGATTCCTTCTACAGTGTTGCTTGACTGGAGTAAGAATTGAGTGTTGCTGTTGTTTTTTAAATAAGCCATAAACTCACTAGGCACTTTAATTCTTATCCAATTGTCTACATTATTTTTGTTTCCAAACACACAAGCACTTGCTTCAGCATCTACTGATGCAGTCCAGTCGGCGCCTTCAACCATCGCGGTTGAACCCAAATTTCCAGCTACAATACTTAAGCGTAAGGCTTCATTAAGTGGATTGTCAGCATATAGGCTTTTCACCTGCAGAAAAATTTCTGCTTCACCTACAGCGTCCCAATTCATATCTTGGGTATTGAAATCTAGGATTGCTCCAAATTCCTCTCCCGCACTTACACCAAGCATTAAATCATTAGAAACCCCTTGCATACTTGATATGCTACCATTAACACTTGAGTTTGCAAAAAGGTATTGATCGTCCATGAAGAACTTGTGATAGAATTTTTGCGTGTGATAGCCAATTAAATCTCGATATCCTTTAGGCGACAAGTGAAAGCAATCTCTAGTAATTCCAAAATAATCTCGCATGGATTTTTGAGGAGAAGGGTAACTGGGGTCTCCAAAAGGCATGGCTTGTGTAAACGGCGCATAGCTTCCTCCTGGGGCAACTGCTAGTGGAACAGTTTGTCCGAAAGTGTATTGAAGTAAGCCGGGAACCTTGAAGAATTCTACCTGCGGATCTGCATCCGCATAGTCCTCAATGAGTTCGGAGAAATCATTCAAAATAGTGTTTATTTCTAAGAAAGAGGGGAAGCCCATTCCTTCCCATCTGCTATAGAAAGGGTGATTATTGCCGAGAGGGTTTGCGTCTACTATTACCTCTTCGAAATTGGGATACACATACCCACTAAAAACAATCTTCATCCCTGGTTTTAGGGTCTTTAAAAATCGAATAATAGAATCTGTTTGACTGTAAACTTCATCAATAAGGGCGTCTAATTCTGTTTGAGTAAAGCTTACATCCCATTGACCTAAAACATCATTGCCGGCAATACTTAAATGAATCACGTCAATGTCTGGATTGAGAGTGATGATATTTCTAATATCGGTTTGCATATTCGATGTAAGGAAATCTGTGGTTCGAGCACCATTAACTGCCACATCGAGGGTAGTTAAAAACTTCACATTGTTATGTCCCCAACTTTCGTAAACATTGTTAAATGTACCATCAACGCCCATAAAGAAAGCCCAGCTATCACCAATAAGCAATACCTTAACTTCGTCTTGTTCACTGCATTGAGCATTAGCGGAATGAAGCGAAAAAATAAGCACAAAAACGAAGAGCAACTTTTTAATCATGGAGGGTAGTTTATATCCTACTAATATAATATATTTTAGTTCTTTAGCAAAAACTGTTTTGCTTCGAAAGGGTTCTATTCTATAGGATAAGGATTTATTCAAAGCCTTTACCTATTTTTGCACTATGGTTACAAGAGATATTTATACAGAAGAACATGAAATATTTAGACAATCTGTTCGCGATTTTGTAGCGAAGGAGATTACCCCATTTAATGCGCAATGGGAAAAAGATCAAATGGTAAGCAAGGAGTCTTGGTTGAAACTAGGAGAATCTGGCTTCTTATGCATGCAAGCCCCGGAGAAATACGGAGGACTAGATATTCATGACTTTAGATACAATACAATTTTCGCAGAAGAATTAGGCCTAACGGGTTGTGCTGGTCCAGCGGTTGGATACCCATTACATAACGACATTGTTTTTCCTTATATCATTCACTACGGACAAGAAAGTTTACTAGAGAAAGTTGTTCCTGGCTGTATAAGTGGAGAGACCATTTTGGCCATTGCCATGACAGAGCCCGGAGCAGGAAGCGACCTTCAAGGTATGCGGGCTACGGCAGAGGATAAAGGTGACCACTATTTATTAAACGGAAGCAAAACATTTATTACCAATGGTTATTTAGCAGGTGGGGTAGTAGTTGCGGCTAAAACAGATCCAACTAAAGGAGCTAAAGGCATTAGCTTGTTTTATGTAGAGGCTAATAGTGAAGGCTTTACAAAAGGGAAACCCTTTGAAAAAGTAGGTTTACATGCTCAAGATACCTGTGAGTTGTTTTTTGAAAACATCAAATTGCCGAAAGAAAACTTGTTAGGTGAAGAAGGAAAGGGTTTTTCATATTTGATGACCGAGTTAGCTCAAGAGCGATTAATTGTGGCCATCGGTGCTATTGCTCAAGCGGAAAATGCATTAGCAAAAACGGTTGAATATATTAAGTCAAGAAGTGCTTTTGGAACAACCGTAGACAAATTTCAAAACACCCGATTCAAAATTGCTGAAATGGCAACAGAGATTCAAATAGGGCGAGTGTTTTTAGATAAATGTGTGGGCTTACATAATGAAGGAAAATTAGATCACGCTACCGCCTCTATGGCGAAGTACTGGTTAACTGACCTACAATATAAAGTAGCTGAGGAAGGCCTTCAATTACACGGTGGTTATGGCTACATCTGGGAGTATGACATTGCTCGTGCTTGGGCTGATAGTCGAGTGCAAAGAATCTATGCCGGCACCAATGAAATTATGAAAGAGTTGATTGCAAGAAGTGTGTTAGGGAAGTAGTGGAGCCATACGAGGATACGTTTTTATATAGTGTTAAAACAAATAGTATGTTTAGAGTTCTTCTTTATACACTTCTTTTATTGTTGTTTTCTTGCCAAAGCGGAGTGCAAATTAACACCAACAAAAACGCCGTTATTTTAGGCGATAATATTGACATTAAGATCGCTGGCTTGACTCCTAATGAGAGTTACTTGGTTCACCTACAACAACTGAAAGACAATCAGCTTCTGTATAGCTATGCAGAGTTTAAATCAGACGAGAAAGGCTTGATTTCGCTTGACCATGACGAGGCCTTATCAGGAGCTTATATTGGACAGGATTCTCTAGGCCTGTTTTCTTATTTAGATATTCAAGACTCCGCCAAATTTTTGAAGGACATCCCTTGCGAGGAATGCTTTTTTATTCAAGTAAGTCAACATGAAAGGGTATTGGCTGAAAAACAAGTGGATAGAATTAATCATTCCGAGGATGCATTGTCCTACATCATAAATAAAGGAGATCTTAAAGTTGATGTACATCAAGTAGAATCTAGCGAAGTGCTTATCTTGGTTTTGGGCGGATCAGAGGGAAACAACCTTTTTTCAAATGGCTTGGCAAAAGTTTTGGCAGCTAAAGGTTATTCTGCGGCAGCTATTTCTTATTTCGGAGGAGAGAATCAAGTCAAGACACTGCTTAAAATCCCAATGGAGATAATTGACCGCTCAAGGACGTATATAGAAAGTGAAATTGGCAAGCATGAAAAAGTCTACATTCTCGGAGTTTCAAGGGGAGCTGAATTGGCTTTATTATATGCAAGTCACCGAGAAGACATTAACGGAGTCTTTGCCATTGCGCCAAGCTCATATGTTCATCAGTCCTTTACTTTTAACAAATTATCTGCATGGACGATGGATGGAGTACCAGTGCCCTTTGTGCCTTACGGCTTAGCGCTTCCAGAAAGAGATGAACAGGGCAAAACAAGTTTCTTGAATGCTTATATGGAGGCTATTTCAACGGCAGATTCTACCATGGAAATACCTGTAGAAAACATCAAAGGTAACATCGTTTTGTTTTCAGGAAAAGATGATCAAGTATGGCCTTCTACTTTAATGGCGGACAAGATTGAAGCAAGACTTGAAGCGAAAGAATTCCCTTATAAATGCTACAATTACCAATACGAGGAAGCTGGGCACAATATTACACCTCCCGCATATCTTACGGAAGTACTTTATGAATTTCCCTATGCTATGGGGGGAACAATTAAAGGAGATGTTGAAGCTAAGGCTGATGTCTGGCAGAAAGTACTTAGCTTTTTGGAAAGCAAATAAGTTAGATAGACTCAATATCTATCTCACTGGTAGTAAGCTGATCTAAGAAAACCTTAGAGGCGCACTGCTCCGCTATTTTTTTACTTTTTCCAAATGCATCCGCTACTTGTTCGTAGTCTATTTTTAAACCGATATGAAAGCGTTTGGGGTCGTCTATGGCGTTCTCTTCTAGAAGCACAAATTGTAAGTGCTTTTTTTCTTTCTGACAATAACGAAATAGTGAACTCTTGTGGTCCGTGACTTTAGCTTCTAGTTGGTGCCAGTCAATGTAAGGGTCAACTAATTTTTTTTCAATAAACACCTGACAAGCAGGATACCCTTGATCAAGATAAACAGCACCTATTAAAGCTTCTAGAGCATTTCCCACGGTATTGTTTAGTCCATCTTTAGTATGTGTTTCTCGATAACTGATAATAGATAGTAAGTTCAAATTATTTCCCAGGGTATTAAGCATGTTCCTGCTCACCATTTTAGAACGTAGTTTAGATAACTCCCCTTCATCCTTATTCGGGAAGTGATTATAGATTATTTCACTGATTATAGCATCGAGAATGCTATCGCCTAAAAACTCCAAGCGTTCATTATTCTCTTGATTCTTGGATTTGTGCTTGAAGGCAAGCTTGTAGAGCTCTATATTTTTTGCCCGAATACCGGTGAGCTTATGCATTTGCACAAAAAAAGGGTCTTTGTCTTTGAAAGACAAAAACCCGAATATGTTTTTTAGCCAAGCCAAGCCTTAGATCTTTTTAAAGACCACAGAAGCATTGTGTCCACCAAAACCAAACGTGTTACTAAGAGCGACGTTGACTTCGCGCTTTTGAGCTTTATTAAGCGTCAAGTTTAATTTTTGGTCAATGTGCTCATCCGGGTGCTCGAAATTGATTGTTGGAGGAATAACTCCGTCTTTGATCGCCATGATACAAGCAATAGCTTCAAGAGCTCCTGCAGCACCTAATAAATGGCCAGTCATAGATTTGGTTGATGATATATTTAAGTCGTAGGCATGTTCTCCAAATACATATTTTACAGCTTTTAGCTCTGCCATATCTCCAAGAGGAGTAGAGGTTCCATGCACATTGATGTAATCCACGTCTTCAGGTTTCAACTGCGCATCTTTAAGCGTATTTATCATCACGTTTTTGGCACCTAAGCCTTCAGGGTGAGGAGCAGTTAGGTGATGAGCATCTGCACTCATTCCCCCTCCTACCATTTCACAATAAATTTTTGCACCTCTAGCTTTAGCGTGTTCGTATTCTTCTAAAATCAACCCTGCAGCACCTTCTCCCATCACAAAACCATCACGAGTGCGATCAAAAGGTCGGGATGCTGTTGCGTAATTATCGTTATTTTCAGACAAAGCTTTCATGGCATTAAATCCTCCCATTCCACCTGCACAGATTGCTGCTTCTGACCCACCCGTCACAAACAAATCGGCCATACCTAATCGAATGTAATTGAAGGCATCAATCATACTATTGGTCGATGACGCACAAGCTGACACTGCTGAAAAATTAGGCCCCCTAAGTCCATGGCGCATAGAAATATGCCCAGGAGCAATATCAATAATCATTTTAGGGATAAAGAAGGGATTGAAACGAGGTGTACCTGTTCCAGTATAAAAGCCACCAATCTCTTGTTGAAAGACATTGATTCCGCCAATTCCACTACCCCAAATAACCCCAAAGCGGTCTTTGTCTACCTCTTCATTCTCAAATAAACCTGCATCCTTAATCGCTTCATCTGCCGCGACAACAGCGTATTGAGAAAATTCGTCAAGACGTTTTATTTCTTTACGATCAAGATAATTGGCTATATCAAAATTTTTCAGCTCACAAGCGAATTTAGTCTTAAACTCACTAGTGTCAAAATGAGTAATGGGAGCAGCACCGCTGACTCCCATTACTAAATTTTTCCAATAATCATGAAGGTTGTTTCCAATTGGAGTAAGAGCTCCAATTCCTGTAACTACTACTCTTTTAAGCTCCATAATGTATTGTGCTTATGCGTTTTCTTCTAAATACTTTACAGCATCACCTACAGTAGCTATGGTTTCTGCTTTTTCATCCGGAATAGAAATGTTGAATTCTTTTTCGAATTCCATAATCAACTCAACGGTATCTAGAGAGTCTGCTCCTAAGTCATTCGTGAAGCTAGCTTCCTTCGTTACTTCAGATTCTTCTACACCTAATTTGTCAACTATGATTTTAGTTATTTTTTCTTGTACGTTAGACATTCTGATTTTCTTTGGTTTCAGTTACAAATTTAATATTTATTTTATCAATTCACGCAATTTTTTGTTTGCAATCAACAATTGTCTTAATTTGCATAAAGTTATGGGCACCCAAAAAATCACATATCAACCCAAGGTAAATTACTATATAATTGCCATTGCTAGTGTCCTGAAGGATTACCGAATTTCCTTCTTTATCAACCAAGAACTACACCTCAACCTTGAGAGAGATGAAGATTTGCTTAGTGAAAACAAATCCAAGGAAAGCGCTCAAAAATTCGGGAAGTATTATTACCAAGATGAGAAAAGTGAATTTGAATATTTTCTTTTACAAAACAAGCAGCAAGGCGGCCTGTACCTGAAGGCTTTCAAAAATTTCGACTTTCTTTTTATGGTTAAAACTATAGACGAAGACACTATTGATATTGGGTCCTTGTTTACTAAAATCAAGAACATACCAGATGTTCAGTTAGCCTTAGAGTTGCACAAACTTAAACCTGCAGAGCTAAAACGCATAGAAAAAGACTTTTAATTTTAGTAGTTTTGTTCTACGATGAAGAATATGGAAATTCCAGTAAATAAGGCAAAAATGATTGCCACTTTTGGACCGGCAATAAGCTCAAGAGAAATTTTTTTAGAGATAGTTAAGTCGGGGGTAGATGTTATTAGATTCAATTTTTCGCATGGAACGTATTCAGACCACAAAATGGGGTTTGATATGGTCAAAAGCGTAAATAAGGAATTTGGATTAAACATCGCAATTTTGGCAGATATGCAGGGCCCTAAAATTAGGCTGGGCGAAGTCAATGGTTCTTTATCGCTTAAACAGAACTCAACGGTAATCATAACAGATAAGGAGTCTTTATCCACTAAAGATCAACTGTATATTAGCTATAAAGAACTGCATAAGGAAGTTAA
>JBLHMK010000063.1:0-14646 GCA_047621945.1 Flavobacteriaceae bacterium | reverse complement strand
CTATAGGTCCTGTAAATAACGAATCTCCTGCTGAGGATAAGGGTGCTTAAATCAAGATGTTATTGTTGGCTTGATTAAAGCCTTCTATTCCTTGAAGTCCACCAGTATGGATGGCCAAAATGTTACTTCCTTTTGGAAAGTAGTTCTTGTTTAGGAGATCGAGTATACCATACATCATTTTACCTGTATATATTGGACACAAAGGGATTTGAGTTTCCCTTTTAAAGTTGTTAATGAAATCAATCAATTCTTGATTCCACTTGGCATATCCTCCGAAATGATAATTAAAGTTGACTTGCCAATTAGAATATTCATGTTTAAGCATCTTTTTAATTTCATCCACCAGATAGTCATCCTTAAGGGCAGAAATTCCAATGATTCGTTTATCTCCTTTTAGATATCGAATAATTCCAGCAAGGGTGCCTCCAGTTCCTACTGGACAAAAGACCATGTCATATTCAATGCTTAGATTGTTTAGTATCTCTTCAGCTCCTTGAACGCCAAGCTCATTACTCCCACCTTCTGGTATGAAATGATACTTAAACGTTTTTGCTTTGAACTCATCTAGATGATCAATTATATGAGTTTTTCTTATTTCTCTAAATTGTTCACGATCAACAAACACCAGTTGCATGCCCGCTTCTTGGGCTTTTTGTAAAGTAGGGCTAAGATATTTGAAGTTTGTGCCTCTAATGATTCCGTAGCACGGAATGTTTTCTGATTGACAAATTAATGCAGCGGCGTTAATGTGGTTACTATGCGGACCACCCATAGTTACAATAGATAGCTTGTTTTCCAATGCATACTCCACGTTGTGAAGTAGCTTAAAGTATTTATTTCCTTGAATGGCAGGGTGGAGTAGGTCTAAACGAAAAAGTTTGAGAGTAATCCCAAACTTCTCCTTGACATAAATGTCTTGTATAAATTGACTATTTCCCATAGCTTTAATGCTTTATGAACAGGGAAATGAATAGTTTACTGTTCTATAAAGTCTTCTTTAGCTTCTTCTTTACCGTCTTTGTTTTTTCCTACAGTAGGATCGTATCCTAAGATATTTACTAAAAAGAGGCCTATCCCGATTACCATAAATACATAACCCAGGGTACCAAGAAATCCATCAATAGACGTTAAACCAGCACCTATCCCAGTGAACAAAGCCATAATTATATATCTAATTGCTATTTGGTAAATCGTTAAATTCGGTTCCATCGTATTAAGTTATTTTGTACAAATTTATATTTATTTCAACAATCTAACAAGTATAAATGATAAACTTATTAATATAGATGAAACTTTAAATACACTACCCCCAAATACAATTTTTACTTCAGGCATATCAATTGCGCTATTTACAGGGTCATTGATGATTGACTAATCATTTCCACCAACTTGTTCACCGGCCCCAACTATAGCTAATCGAGCGGCTTTCGCAGCAATGGCATCATCGATGTGCCCAATGATATTGGTGATATCATCATTTGTTAAATGTGGGTGAGCGGTCATTGGAACTTTCTTAAATTCTTTGAAAATTGCGTTCGCATATTCGTCGCCACTAGCAATTACATCGGATGAGTTAGTTACAAAAGAAGCAACCCATTTATGGCTTACTCTTTCACTTATATCTTTTAAATCAGGTCCAGTTAATTTTCCTTTTCCATGTGTTAGGCACGCCGCACAATTTGATTTAAATAAAGTTTTTCCTGCATCAATATCTTGAGCTTGCACGAAAAGGGTTACTACAAATAGAACTAAAATTGATAGGGTAATATTTCCGAAATATTGGAACTAGCTAATTATGAAGTATGGAAAGCGAAAGATGGAAAAGAAGCGGTAAAGCAAGCCCTTGATTGTTAGCCCGATTTAATTTTATGCCATATCATGATGCCGAGTCTAGATGGTTTTGGAGTATTGAAAATAGTCGCAGAGAATGAAAAACTCAAACATCTCCCATTCATATTTATGAGTGCGAAATCGGAGAAAAGTGATTTTAGAGAAGTAATGCGATTGGCTGCAGATGATTATCTGACCAAGGTGATCCATTTAAGATAGTCTTTTCTAGAGAAGACTTAGCTGCATTGCTTGGAACTACAAAAGAAAGCTTGATTAGAACCCTGTCTTTTTTCAAAGAAGAAGGATTGATTGATACGAATACAAGTGAGATTACAATATATTCTAAGGAAAAGTTGAAAGATTTAATTGCCTAGGCCTTACCTTTGCGCCAAAATAAATGAATACAATGAATAAATTTCACTTCAGTTTAGCCTTAGTGGCCCTTTTAATGTTTGCTTGTCAATCAAATTCTTCAGAAGCTTCAGAACAAACCGTTCAAGAGGAAGTTGCTAGCCTTGATACTTTACGATATGAGGAAGAAGTACACTTGAAAAATCTTCGTCAGTTGACTTTCGGAGGAGATAATGCAGAGGCTTATTGGAGCTTTGATGGACAATCTTTAGTTTTCCAAAGAAGACATGACGAGAGTAATGTTTTGTGCGATCAAATTTTCATAGGGAATATTCCTGCTGAAGGAGAAGAGTTTTCTTTTGATATGCTTAGTACTGGAAAAGGAAGAACTACCTGTTCTTATTTCTTGCATGGAGATACTTCTATTATATACGCGTCAACACATTTGTCAATGGATAATTGTCCTCCTGAGCCGGATAAGAGCATGGGATATGTTTGGCCTTTGTATCCTGAATTTGAAATTTTCACAGCAGATAGAGAAGGGAATATTATCGAGCAGCTAACAGATAATGAATATTATGATGCGGAAGCAACAACTTCTCCAACTGAGAATAAAATTGTTTACACATCAACTAAAAGCGGTGATATCGAATTGTATGTTTTAGATTTAGACACTAAAGAAGAAATTCAAGTTACGGATGACTTAGGCTACGATGGTGGAGCATTTTTCTCTCCAGATGGCACTAAGTTGGTATGGAGAAGTTCTAGACCTACAACAGATGAAGAAGTAGCACATTACAAAGGTTTATTAGCTGAAGGCTTAGTAGAGCCAAGTGCAATGGAATTATATGTGTCTGATATTGATGGTAGTAACAAAGTAAAAGTAAGTGATTTAGGTGGAGCAAATTGGGCTCCCTTCTTTCATCCTTCAGGTGAAAAAATCATCTTCTGTTCAAATTATAAGACGAAAGCTTTCCCGTTCAATTTATTTATGGTAAATATTGACGGTACTGGTTTAGAGCAAATTACATTCGATAACACATTTGACTCTTTCCCGATGTTTTCTCCAGATGGCAAGTATTTCGTGTTCTCATCTAACCGTAATAATGGTGGCACAAGAGATACGAACATGTTCTTAGCCGAATGGGTAGATTAATCACAATTAATCTTTAGTTATTGCGCTTAAACTTCTTAGCTTGCGAAATATGAATTTCAGACTTATAGCAATAAGTATATTGTTATCATGTGGGTTGAATACGAAGGCACAACAAATTAAAACGGTTCAAGATATTGGAGCTTGGCTTGGTATTGGTGTTGAATTTGAATTGAAGGATAAATACACCTTTTCGGTTCTACAAGATATCCGCTTATTTCAAAGCTTTACACAAGTAGATAGGGCCGTTTCGGAACTTGGTTTTGCCTACAAAATCAATAAGAATTTTAAACTAGCTAGCGACTTCAGGTTTTCCTTAAATAAGAAGAAGGATGAATCCTATGCTAAGGATTTTAGGTATAATATGGATATCCGGTTTAAGACTAAGTTGCTTAAAAAGTTCGGATTGTCTTACCGATTACGATTTCAACAATTGTTCAATAACGCACTAAATACTGATAGAACTCTAGTAGGAGAACTTAGCTCAAATTTAAGAAACAAGCTTGCGTTTTATTTTAAGCTAGATAGGCATAAGCCATATATTAGCTTAGAGTTGTTTAGAGCTATTCAAATATATCGTAAACCCTACTTTAATCAGTTACGATTGCAGCTTGGCAATGAATGGACCAACCGCCTTGGAGAGTTTGACTTTGCCTTAGCTTACGAAAGAGAATTAGGTGATAACAATCCGCTAAATTTCTTTTTTGCTAAGCTGTATTACACCTTTAATTTTAGGCGTGAATAGACGAGTCCTTTTTATTGTCTTTATCTTTACTGTCTTTGCTTCTTGTACGAAAGAACGCTTAATCTTTGATAGTCCTGCGAACGAGAAATTAGAGCTTCCTTTGTTGTTTAATATCAATAATAAAGCTTGTGTATTAGATATGTCGATAAGGGAATTTAAATATTCAATTCCATCTCCTCAAGTCAATCAGTTTAGTCCGAAAGTTGATTTCCAAGATGAATCTAAAGTTTATTTTGAAGGTATAGAACTACATAATCATATGACCAATGATTGGGGTTCAATTGAAATAAACAAAGCATATAATTTGGTTTTTGAAAGTAATGGAGCAACTACAAGCTTTCAGTTGTTTTTTACCACTTTACCAATAGTTCAAATAGTAAGTCTTTCGCCGATTGAAGATGAACCCAAATCACTTGCGCGCTTAATTTTAAATTATCCTAACAATCAAAAAGAATCTGTTAACTCTTTAGTAGGTGTTGAAGTCAGAGGTGCTTATTCTGTTAATTTCCCCAAGAGTTCCTATGGCTTTAAAGGCCTTAATAGCTTGAATATCGAAGATGAAAAGCTATTGTCTTTCTTTGATATGGATGAAAGTTCAGCGTGGATTTTGGATGCTATGTACGCAGATAAATCAAAGCTTCGAAATAAAACTAGTTTTGAAATATGGAATAGCCTAGTGAACGCCGGATCAAGTTTAAACTATCATGGCATTCGATCTGAATTTGTGGAAGTCTTTTATAATTACGAAAGTTTAGGGATCTATTGTTTGAATGAGAAGTATACAAAAGAAAATATGCAACTCAATCCTCAGTCTTTATTAATCAGTGGAAAGCTTAATGATGGAGATACGTACTTCTACAATCTTCCTTTATCTAATCATCAAAATACTTATTGGGGAAATTGGGAACAAAAGATTCCAGAACCGGAAGAAGGATTACACTGGGGTCGATTTGAAGGTTTAGTGAACCTGATGGTTAATGGGAGTGATCCTGCGGTCAATATAAATATAGAATCTTATCTGAATATTGACTTGATGGTTGATTATTACCTATTTATAAGCCTTTGTTCTGGATATGATAACGTAGGAAAGAATTGGTTGTTCCTACAAGAGCAAACTGGTAAGCCATTTGAAGTGCTGCCGTGGGATATGGATGCTACTTGGTCACGGTATCACCATGGTGATATTTTAGGTCCAGATGTGATTATTACAAATGGATTGTTTCATCGTTTAATTCAGCTTAATGCTGCTCAATTTAAGGACAAAGTAAAGGCTAGGTGGCTTGATCTTCGCCAAGTTCAATTTTCTTCAAGTGAATTGAAACAGAAGTTTGCTGCTAACTTTGAGATTCTGCTAAAAGCAGATGTTGAACGAACGGAAACAAGATTGTGGGGTGAAAATCAAAGTCTTGCAGAAGAACAGCTTATCATCAATAACTGGATCGATAATCGACTAATTTTTCTTGATAACTACCTCTCAAACCTTTAAAGAATAAATTCCCTTTACAATTCTCCAACCTAGATTGAAAAGTATACCTGATTACCTGAATGGAAACCATGCTCGTGAAGCAGCTTATCTGTATTCCTATGTAGATTGCATCCTTCACCAAATTTAGTCCATAGTGGATTGACAAAATGTTGAAAGGACGCATTCCATTTTTTATCACTTATTGAAAAGTGACAATGCCTTGTCAGGATCAGGAATTGTGCACAATACTAAAGTGCAAACAATAGCATTTATACTATTGGGTTCTATGAGTCCATCTATGAACGGGTCCGTTGATTAATTCGATCTGCTTTTTAATCTTAGCCTTCGATTTGTTTAGCAGGTCTAAAGCTGGCTCAATAGCCATTACCTCTGCACTCTCATTGTAAAACTCAAAGTTAATTCCAGTACCAGAATCCACGTCATAAACTTTACTCCTTAAATCCTTTAAGTAGAGGTGCCTGTCATGACTGAGTTTTTCTTCAAAACTAGGCATGAAGGTGTCTTAAAATTTTGCGAAAAGCTTCGGATAAATTTTCATTTAGTAGTCGTTTAAATTGAGCTTGGAAGCTTACCTAGGATGATAAATCTTTGCAGCCTCTTCCATAATTTTCGCCTTATCTAAACTCATTTCCTTTGTCTTTTGTTGACGGAATAAATCCGCTTGACTAAAGTAATGATCGTCTTCAGGGTGGTAGCTGTTTCCAAAAGGAACTAAAGTTCTCATTTCCACAACTCCATTGGCATCAAATTTTACAAAGTGGGTGTAAGTGTCTCCATATTCTAAAACGTATTTGTCATCTTGTCTTTTGCCGTAATTGGCAGCTAAAGCATCTGGAAAACCCGGTGAAGTGACTTCTAATTCTCCTTTCCTTGCCTTGAATATTTTACCTAGTGGTACTTCAATCGTTCCGTAATGTTCAATAAACCAAGCTTTAGCATCTCGAACTGCCGTAAACAATTCTTCATCTGTCACTTTTAAGTCGGTAACAAACTGCTTATCGCCATAGCCTTTCTTTCTAAAAAGGTGGTCAATAGATACCATTAATAAGGCAGCGCTTATATCATTGCTATCTGCTTCAAAATCCCAGTTTTGAATCCAAGTCAATGCATCTTCAATATTAGGGTAAGTGCTAGGGTCAACCGTTAATATGGGTGCTAGCTTTTTAACTAAATAAGTTTCCTTTGAATACTTATTGTCAAACTTGATGGCTTGAAATTGATCAAAGTCTATTTTATCTAATTCTTCTAATTGCTCAGATAAACGGGTAGAACGGTTGTTGTCAGAAGGACGTAAATCTATATACATTGGAGATTGAAGCTTGTAGGCCAAATCTGTTTCACAATCTGAGTGAAAAGGGGTGTTGTTGGTATTAAACACAAAACCACAATCCGGATTCAAATTATGTGGTAACTCCTCAACAGTATGTAGTTCTTGCCAAACATTTGAAGACTTGTCTCCAGGTATTACTGCTAGCTGAACTAGGCTATCTTCTCTAACGGGTACTTGTCCATAACTGACATAATAAATATTATCCTCCTTGTCTGCGTATACAATGTTAAACATACCAATGCCTAGTATGTCAAGCGCTTCTTTAAACTCAGTAAAATTCTGAGCTTTATTCATTTTGTACCATTGGTAAGGCGCGGTAATATCTAAAAATGCGGGAAACTTAAAAGCGTAGTATTGGTCTTTATTTTCATTGGACTTAACCACAGGACCTAACTCACTCCAGTAAGATTTTTTAGGAATTGGTAAGCTTATTTTTTTGCCCACTCTTACATGAAGAATTGTTCTTTTTGTTTCTAGTTTTTTCCATTCACCGTCATATTCATATTGGCGTTTTTTCTTTGGATGCATCTTCAATTTATAGATGTCTCCTTGGTCAAAATAATTCCAAGTCATTCCCCATGCTAGGTTCTCATTGTTTCCCATGTATACAGATGTTCCACCAAGGAATAAAGATCCTGACATATTTAAACCTTCATTACTCGCGATATGGGCTTCATAAAAAGAAAAGCTACCTACCATTTCAAGATGAGGGTTAATACAAATGTAGGTTCCGCCATCAGCGCTTTTGGTACTGTTTATGGCAAAGGCATTTGAGCCTAAACCTGTTTTGATTTCATCTAATTTCCCATTGTATATTTGGTCAAGCGCACCACTAGCATTAGTTAGAAAAGACATGATGACCACATAGGACTTTAAGATGTCTTTAACCTCAACAGGGAATAAGCCTTTCACTTTAATTCCTTCTGGGTTGAGCTCAGCAAAACGATTTATACCCTGAGCATAACCATCTAAATATTGCAGAAAGTCATTTGGAAGTGTTTTGATTTTTTCTTCAACTAATTGATTAGCTTGAATAACGTGAGAAAAATAATCTGCCTCGGCACCCTCTATGCCTTGATACTTACCCATAAGTCCTTTCCCTACAATTAGAATCTCTTGCATTGGTGCAAACGCATCTTCAGCGTTACACCAAGCTAAACCGTACGCAGCTTCGGCATCGGTATTTCCAAAAATATGTGGAACACCCCATTCATCTCTAGCAATATTAATGTTTAAGGGGTCTATTGGTGGGAATTCTTGTGCCTGAAGTGACAAGAAAGAGCTAACTAGTAAAGCGATAAAAAGGTGTTTTTTCATAATTTTTTTTGAATTTTAATAAGGTATAATGTTTTTAATTTATTGGGGCGTGTGCTAGGATTAAGGAAGTCTAAACTTAAACGAGTTACATTAAAATGAGGAAAGGAATGGAGTACTTCAGTTGAATAACTACTACTAAGTTCATCAAACCCATCCTGTGTGGTAAGCACAAAAGCGTCATGCTGGCTTAAGTCCGCTGAATGGAAATCTTGAACAGGTCCACCACTATAGTAATGAAAAGCGCGCCACCATATTTGATGCTGATAAAGTTGCACGGCTGGATAGTCTTCTTTAGCTATATACATGGCTGCTTCACTGCTTCCTTGATATTTTAATAAGCTAGGATAAGCGTGAGTGTTAATGATGAATGCGCCTAACAAAAATGCGCTAAAACTAGCCAGAATAAATGCCTGCTTTTGAAATTGAAGCAGGTAGAAGATAAAGAATACCCCTAACGCACCAAGCAAATAGATTCCATACATAAGTATAGAAGCTGGAAAGGCTGTAAAAATCAAAATCGGTAAAATTAGTATGGCTGCTATGAGGATGAATTGAATGAAGTAAAGACCCAAATCTTTATACTTAATGTTGTTTTCTAACCAATGATAAATGGCCTTTGCAATTAGGATACTTGCAAAAGGAACCACTACATAAATGTAATGGGGCAATTTGTAATGCGATAAGGATAGGGCAATAAAGGGAAGCACTAAACCGAAAAAGCTGATGTACTCTTTTTGTGATTTCCAATTGCTAAGGGTATTGATGATTCCTAAAATGAAGAAAAGGGTAAAGGGTAAAACAGCCCAAACGATATTATGTAAAAAGTAGAAATAAGTGGCCTCATTTTCCCAAACGTTTTCGCCCGTTATTCGACCAAAACTTTGTTCCCAAAAGAAAAACTGAATGCCGTGGAACCCCCATTGTTGATATAAACCAATTAACATTGGACTAAGTACAAGGAATATGATAATAGGTAGTAGGATGATCTCCCATCGTAATAAGCTTTTCCATTCTTTCTTTAATAGAAGCTGAGGTCCGATAGCTAAGAGAGGAACAACTAATCCAATGGGTCCTTTAGCAAGCATGGCAAAAGAAACAGCTACAGTAGCTAAGAAAAGAGCTTTGATTTGATTGGTTTTTAAGAAAACAGATCCTTGCCAAACCGTCAAAACCACCAATGAAATCATTAAAGTATCTGTTCGGATATCATTAGTGAATAATAGAAAGGCAACCGTACAAGCATAAACTAGAGCCGCTAGTCTAGAAATCTCTTCCTTATAATATAATTTTGAAAATTGATAGAGACCATAAACACTAAACCAAGCCATTAGAAAGGACGGCAGCTTAAAAGCAAATGAAGAATGACCGAACAAAGAAATGCTTAAGCCAGATAGCCAGAAAAGGAGAGGGGGTTTGTCTAAGTATGCTTCCCCTAGGTCGGTCAGTTGGAGTAGAGAATTACGCTGCCATAACTCCAAACTCATACTCGCATATTGGCTGGCATCAACTTCCATTATTGGGATAAAAAGCCCCAAAAATGAAATGAAAAAAGAGACAATTAATAAAAGGTAAAATGTTGATGCAGAGAATATTGCCCGAGAGGATGGTGAATCTTGCATAGACGCAAGTTAAATACTTTTAATAACAAACGTTTGGTTTAGCCGCTTAAAAAATAAATTTTTATAACTTAAGATATTATTAAACCTTAAAAAACACATTATGGGATTTTTTGATAAAATTAAAGGAATGGTTGGTATCGGTCAACCAAAATTAGCATTCACATTGGCTTCTTCTCAAATCAAAAGAGGAAGTTCAATTACAGGAAAAGCAGTTTTAACTGGCGGGTCAACAGAACAGCCTGTTAAAGCATTTTTTTTCGAGCATATTGAAGTGTTGACAAGAAGAGAATGGAGTGATTCTTTAAAGAAAACAGTAGATAAAAAAGTAAGAAATACAGTTAATAAAATTGAAGTAGTTAAGAATGAGGAGTTAATCAAGCCAGGTGAAACAATGGAAGTTGATTTTGAATTGCCTGTTTCTGGAGCTGCAATGAATTCAGGTCATCCTTATGCACATGAATTTAAAGTTTCTGTGGATGTCCCAGGATTGGATCCATCGAAATCTAAAGAGATTTTTATCCTATAATTAAAGGAATTAAATTTTATATTTGAAAGCATCACGCCAAGCGTGATGCTTTTTAATTAACAAACCCTTGTATGAATTTTTCTTCGCTCGATTGGACCGTGTTTATTGCTTACTTAGTGCTAATGGCTTTATTGGGAATCTACCTTTCTTACAAGAGCGATAGTAAAACATCTGAGGATTATTTTTTGGCAGGTAAGTCTTTGCCTTGGTGGGCTATTGGTGCCTCTCTAATTGCTTCCAATATTTCTGCTGAGCAGTTTATTGGAATGTCAGGTAGTGGATTTAAAATAGGCATGGCAGTGGCCTCCTATGAGTTTATGGCCGCCATAACACTCATCTTGGTCGCTTGGTTTATGCTTCCCATTTTTTTAAAGGAAGGTGTTTTTACGCTTCCACAATTTATTGAAAAGAGATATAATAAAGAAGTGAAAACCGGATTGGCAGTGATGTGGTTATTCTTATTTGTATTTATCAATATCACACTAGTCTTGTATCTAGGAGCGCTGACTATGGGAGTAGCCTTAGGCACTAGCTTGGGCTTGGGAGTTCTGATTCTCGTGGTTTACTCTGCATCATTCTCCATATTCGGGGGACTTAAAACAGTAGTTCTTACAGATATTGTTCAAGTAGTTGTGTTGATTCTTGGTGGATTATTAACCACTTATTTAGCCATTGATGCCTTCAGTGATGGAGCCGGATTTTTTGCAGGCTTTAAGCAGTTAACTAGTGAAGCTTCTGATAAGTTTAATTTGATTCTCTTTAAAGGGGAACTCATGTATAATAATGATGATGGAGTCTTAGTGGATGCATGGGAAGATTTACCCGGATTAAGTGTTTTGCTTGGGGGAATGTGGATAGCTAATATTTATTATTGGGGAACCAATCAATATATCATTCAACGAGCATTAGGAGCAAAGAATATTAGTGAAGCTCGAAAAGGGATTGTGTTTGCGGCTTTTTTGAAAATTCTTTTACCCGTAATTGTTGTTGTTCCGGGTATCGTGGCTTTTGCGGTTCACGCTGATGTTGCTAAAGGGGATGAGGTCTACGCTTGGATTCTAAATTCCTATATTCCTGTGGGGCTGAAAGGAATTTGTTTCGCTGCGGTAATTGCTGCGGTTGGCTCATCAATCAGTTCTATTGTAAATAGCGTTTCTACTATATTCACGATTGATATTTATCAATCATACATTAATAAATCGGCTGACAATAAAGCCTTGCTAAAAGTTGGGAAAGCTAGTGCTGCAATTGCCTTGTTATTAGGTGCGATAACAGCGCTTTCTATTCCAAGTCCTGATCAGGCTTTTAAAAGTATTCAAGAGTTTACTGGCCACTTTAGCCCAGGGATATTAGTCGTTTTTCTTTTTGGGATGTTCTGGAAGAAGTCTTCATCTAAAGCAGCTATTTCTGTTATTTTGATTTCGCTTCCTTTGTCCTTCTTTTTGTCCTACTTCTTTGAATCAAGTGTGTTGCCATTTATGAATAGAATGGTGATTGTATTTGTAGTCTTATCATTATTAATGGTAGCTATATCCTTGTTCAATAATGGAAAAGCAAATGATCCTAAAGCTTTAGTTACCGATAAAGATATCTATAAAACATCTACGGTATTCAAGCTTGCCTCATTAGTTATTGTTGGTATATTAATAGTTATTTATACAATGTGGTGGTAGACTAATTAACATTATACCAAACGTTCGTTTGGTTTGCTCAAAAAGCTTTTATAACTTCACGTTTCAAGAAGACCTCAAGCTAATGGCAAAACAGAAAGTAGATGAAGAAAAAGTAATTAAGGAAAGCCTTAAACTTTTTAGACAAACTAGTTACCATACAACAAGTATGGCTGATATCGCAAAAGCTTGTGGAATACAGAAAGGAAGTTTATATCACTATTTTGCCAGTAAGGAAGAATTAATGATGAAGGTGATTGCCTTTGTACATGGCTTCTTTAAAGAAGAAATTTTTGCTATTGCTTACGATGAAACAGTAGATCCCGTAGTACGTTTGGACAAAATGTTCTCTAGAGCAGATAGTATTTTCATTAATAAGGAAACTGGTGAAATGTTGGGTAATGTAGGTGTGGAAACGGCATTGGTTATACCTGAATTTCAACCCGTTATTCAAGCTTTCTTTAAAGATTTTTTCGATGCAGTAAAGCAAGTATATAGCTCTAAGTATTCGGAAAATGTAGCCAATGAATTGGCAGAAAGGGCCGTTGCTGAAATTGAAGGATCTTTGTTATTAGCTAGAATATTTAATGATAATAGTTTTTTCAAAACTACACACAAGCGGTTGGTAGCGAGACTTCAATAAATCAGCTTACACAGTTTTCAAGGGCTTGTTTTGTAGGGCTTTGCGCGCAAAAGATGCCAGCGCTATTCGAATGAATTAATTCCCAATTTTTATTGTTGTATCAGCAATACTTTAAGACTTAATATGAAGAAGCGTATCGTAATTATTGGTGCAGGATTTGGTGGATTGGCATTAGCTAACTGTCTTAAATCTAAAGACCTTGAAGTGGTTTTGATCGACATGAATAACTTCCACAATTTTCAACCGTTATTGTATCAAGTGGCCACTGGTGGACTTGAGCCTGATAGTATAGCCTATCCAATACGAAGGATTTTTAGAAATGCCGATCATGTTAAATTTCGATTAGCAGAAGTGGAAAGCATAGATAATGCGAATACCATCTTGCATACCAGTATTGGCGAAATTGCTTATGATTATCTAGTTATTGCTTCGGGAAGTACAAACAATTTCTTCAATTTCGAGCCCATTAAAAATAGCTTCTTTACCTTAAAGACCGTTACTGATGCTTTAGATCTACGTTCGTTTATTATGCAAAAACTAGAAAAGGCTATTAGTGAAATTAAGGATACGCAAGAGGAACTAATCAATATGGTTATTGTAGGCGGAGGGCCTGCAGGAATTGAGTTGGCCGGAGCCATAGCTGAAATGAAAAAGTATGTACTTCCTAAAGATTTCCCAGAAATTAACATTGACAATGTTCACGTTCATTTGTTTGAAGCCTCTCCTAAGTTGCTCTCCGCTATGTCTGAGGAGTCGTCTAAAGCGAGTTTGCAGTTTTTGCAATCACTTGGTGTAGAAGTTCAGTTAAATGCGAAGGTGGTGAAATATGAGAACGACATTATCTATCTAGAAGGTGATGAGCATTATAAAACAGACTTGGTAATTTGGGCAGCTGGGGTTAAGGGGAATCCTATTAAGGGTTTGAGTGAACAGATTGTTAGTGGGAATAGAATTGCTGTTAATGAATTCAATCAAGTAATGGATGCTTCAAATATTTTTGCCATTGGAGATGTTGCTGCTTATATAAACGAAAAGTCACCCAGAGGACTGCCTATGTTAGCCCAAGTGGCCATTCAACAAGGGAAGCATTTAGCTAAAAACATTGTGCTCCATTCAGAAGGGCAGGACTTAAAACCTTTTGTTTATAATAATAAAGGAACTATGGCAACCATTGGTCGTGATAAGGCAGTCGTTGATTTACCGAAATGGAAATTCCAAGGTCGCTTTGCGTGGTTTGTGTGGATGTTTATTCACCTAGTTTCTTTAGTGGGTTTTAGGAATAAGTTGGTTATATTAATAAACTGGGCGCAGAGTTATTTCAACTATGATAGACCGCTTGGATTGATTATTCGAAGGTATACTCGAAAATAAGCCCTCTTGTTTTCCATGACCGTGCCTTAAAGAGATTGATTACGACAACAATTAACTAAATTAAATTATTACGCCTTGCTTTTTGTACTCCTTTAATTTTAGCGTGTACTTTCAGTTTAGTATGGATGTTTTCAATGTGTTTACACATCGTATATGCTTACAGAAAAATATTTTCTGCTATTTTGGTATAGTTCAAACCTTGACTAAGTTGCTCTAATACTTCAATTTCGCGAGCACTTAAAACAACTTCATTTTTATCTTTTTCTAAATCAAAATCAACTGGGTTTCGCAGGAGCTTTAATGTTTTCACAGCGATGGATGGATTCATTGCTGCACCAACTGCTAGAGTCTCAAAAATTCCTTTATACAAAGTGTCTGGTTTTACTTCTTTTAAAAGATACCCGTCCGCACCAGCCCTAATAGCATTGAATATATTTTCATCATTATCAAAAAAAACAGTCAGCATGATAACCTTTAATGTGGGGTAGGTCAACTTTAATTTATGGGTAGTATCAATGCCATTTAGCACGGGCATTTCAATATCCATTAATACCAAATCAAGTGAAACTGTGGAATTGATTTTATTTAAAAACTTCTCACCATCA
>JBLHMK010000062.1:0-14654 GCA_047621945.1 Flavobacteriaceae bacterium | reverse complement strand
AGAATGACGAAATCTTTTTAACTGTTGATGAACAAGAAATAGATGAAGTAATTGTGCAGCCAAAGAATGCATTCGAAATTGTACAAGCTGCCATTAAGAAGATTCCAGACAACTATTATGCAAATCCAGTTGGTCAAGAAGTGTTTTACCGACAAAGCTTAGTTACGAATGGCGAGCTTAGTATTTTGGAGGAAGGGAAGTACCATCTTCTAAATACTTTTCACAGGAAGAAACTACCCCGTAATGTAGTGATGAAAAAAGCTCGTGCATTTATTGATATGTCGGCTTATGAAGAGCTTGGGAAGATCGTTGCTAAAAACTTGTTAGAGGATAGTGTTTACGTTTCACAGACTGCAGAGATTCTATTGGCTTTTAATCCAGATCTAACTGATTTACAAGAAGACAAGCAAGGAATCTTTGGAAGTAATGCCTTTAAGAACTACAACTATAATTATGTAGGAATGGCTATCAAGGGCGGCTTGGTCCTGTATATCATCAGCTTTGATCAAAAAGAGGATGTAAAGAAGACCCTATATCAAGGTGAAATGTACATTGATACGGCAAGCATGGCTATCACGGAGATTCAAGCGAGCTTGAGTCCTCAAGGAATTGATTTGCAAAAGTTTATGCCATTGAAATTTCGCTTGCTGGCTAAGCTTGCGGGATTCAAAATCAACATCGAAGATATTTCCTTCAATGCTCAATATAAAGAGCAAGACGGATTTTGGGTAGTTGCTAATGCTGGCTTTGATTTAAAGGGACAAGTATCTCGTAGAAAGGGAGAGGTATTAAACGGAACCTTGCATTTAGACTATCGCGTATTGAATAACTTTCCTAAAACAGAATTTTACAATTTGCCTTCACCATACAATGTGCTGCCTTCCTCTATCCAGGAGTTTCAGGATCAAAGTTTTTGGCAAGGAGTCAACTATTTAAATGTAGACGTTAAAGTAGAAGAAGCTTTAAATAAAAAGCTTACTGCCCAGTAATTGGGTTTGGACGATAAAGACCATTATTGAATTGAACCATAAAGCTGCTCCATACCCCATCTCCTGCACGGTCATCTGCTTTGTAGTAATCGGTAGAGATAAAGTGAGCTCCACTCTGAAGAGCTAGCGTCCACTTAGAATAGTCATTGTTTCTAGCTTCATAGGTTCCTGCATCTGAACGGGTTCTGATCAGGTACCCTTGTTCTGCAAGTATGTTGATTTCCCCAAAAGTAGATTCAATTTGGTTGCTCATTACAAAGGCTGCATCATCATCTCCTGGAGTACCATTCGTAAAGAGAAGTTTGTTTTCTAGACTAGGAGCGCCCATCGTGTAGATATTCGTAATGTTATTATTGTTATGTAAAAAAACTACTTTCCCTCTTGACTCACCAATAGTCGGCCAGTTATCATTCAAAACGGCTTCATTTAAGGTGTTATAGTTACCTCTGACATCATCTGGAAGAAGAATCTCTTCTCGATCAAATACAGCTAAGATTTCACTTTCTAGTGAAGCTAGTGCGGCAGCGTTTTCCCAACTCTCTGTTTGAGCAAAACCGCCTGTTGGTAAAAAACTATGAATCGAAGTCTCTTTCAACTCAATTAAGATGAACACTGGAATATGTTCTGGGTAGCGGTCAGACCACGTTTTTATTTCTTTTAAATTATCGATGAAAGTCAATTGGTGCGCATGGTAATCTACATCTGGAATGTGCATGACTTTGATGCCAGGCTGTAATAGTTCGGGTATCCCTGATTCCAATTCTTGATCAATAAACCCATTGCCACGTCTGCTATAAAACAAACCACCTTGCTGATCTAAATAGAGGTCGATCTCTAATTGACGAATCCCATAATTTCGAAGTTGAGTTTGAAGGGGGAGGTGCTCATAATCTAGCTCTATAGAGTTAAACTCTGCTGGTAAGATATTAGATAGGTCAGTAATGAAATCAAACAATTCTTGATTTGTTTTCAAGCGATAGCTATTGTGACTACCTAGGTATTGGATCTGATTAATTTTTAAATCATCAGGTACATCTCCGTCAATGAAGGGTACGATATCTTTTGGAACAAAATCTTCTTTTTTACAAGAATTAAGACAAATCAATAGAACTAGAAATGGTAAGATGATCTTCTTCATAAGGTATGTGCACAGTAAGGTGTCGCCTTGAAATATTACAAAGGTCACGGAAGTTAATAAATTATAGATAAAAAATAAAGCTTATCGAATCAAAACCATCTTACCAAGGCCTTTTTCGAAGAATTTATCGACTTGTTCTATGCTGTAGTGGTCAATACTCTCGTTATTCACAGAAGTTCGAACGCGGTAAAAGTAGACTCCATTGGCAAGTGCATCGCCGTATTCATCTTCCCCATCCCACCAATATTCTGATTTATTTAAACCGATATGAATAGGGCCAAACTCCGCTTGAGAAACCTGCTTAACAACGGTTCCTCTAATATTCAAAATCTGTATGTCAAAATTGCTAGGCAATTCTGATCCTGTAAGGGTAAAGATAAATTGAGTTCTAGTCGTAAAGGGATTTGGATAATTTAATACATTCGAAATTCTCGATTGGTTTTCAACTTTAAAAGAAGTCTTGTAATCGTAATAGACTTGGTCAGTCAATCTATCATCCGTACTACTTGAAGTATTGCCAGTTTTATCTGTAGAGCGAACTAAGAGCTCATACAGGCCGTCTCGAGGGAACTCATGGTTCAAAATTACTTTGGCTTCATTCTTACTATAGCTTGTAGCCGGAATGAATTGAGTTAATGGATCCGCATAGCTTACCCGAATTAATGATTCAGGAGAATTTCCTTCTAAGCCTAAATACCTGAAATATAGATTAATCAATGTGGTATCATCGAGAGCTAAGAATTGATTCTCATCTTTCAATTGGATAAGAATTTCAGGCTTAGCAGAAACTAAATCTCCATCTAATATTTTGCGTCCATCAAAGCTTACATCAAGTAAAGGATTGATATCGTCTTCCTCAACAACAAATTTAAAATTGGCAAAATTGTTAAAATGGAATTGTTCCAATTGATAATCTTGCTCAAATGGATTGGCTTCTAGGACTAAACTATTTACCCCATTAAACCCGTTCAATGTGTTTTGTTGAAAACTAAGATGTAGCGTATCGAAACCGCCTAGGGAATCATTTTTATTGAAAGTAACACTTACATTATTAGAAGAGGTAGTTAAGGTTTGTTTGACCGTTAAACTGTCCATATCTACATCAGTAACATTCTCTATAGCAACAGACATTTCCCAAGTTTCACCTTGCATTAAAGTATCCTTATTGATAGAGAAATATTTCAAAGGATTAATTGCTGCTTCGGGCGGTTTCTTATACAAAACTCTCCAAAAATCAGCTTGACTAGGCGTTCGGTCACTACTATCTGAAGTGTTTAATTTAAGTCGTATAAAAGGATATTGAGCAGCACTAATACTTGTTAAGGAAGTATCTAAAACACTTGCAGGAACGGTCAGTAATTCTGTTTCTATGTTATTACTAATTCCATAGATACTCACACTTTGTTCATCTTGTGTAGGATCTTCTAAAGCTTCAAAATCCCAATGGAAAGATCCCCATTCTAGGGCTGGTCCAATTAGCGGGCTTTTGAAATTACCCGATGTCCAAGTTCCGTTGATTTGAAAAGTGTTCGTTATTACTTCACTATAATTCTGACCAAAGTTTACGATCGGAGTAAAGGCAGGGTTATTTTTTTGATAAGCGAAAATCATCGCACCGTTATTAGCAGTAGTGACTGGACAAGATAAATTATTCAAATAGCTTATTAAGCTAGGATCCCAAGAAGGGTAACTCACATTGTTAATGGAATAAACCAATACATAATAGTTATTAGGAGCATTGTTTAAATAATCCATGATTAAATCAGACCAAGGAACACCAGGGCTTGGGTGATTGGCAGGGGTAAGTCCTGTGGCTCTAAAGTTAGCAACTGTAATAACATTCTCAACTCCTAGACAGTGAATGTTTCCATAAGGTCCATAACTCTCTGTTGAACTATTATTTACTATAGGAAGGGCTACTCCAGTTTCGTTGTCGATGAGGGCTATAGAAAGGCCATTCGGGAATGCTACACCTCCTCCACAATTATTCATTTTCCAATTGTGCATTTGTGCACCATCAATTTTCCATTCCATCTCTTCAAAGAAGAGTGTAGGGTAGCTACCTGCCCGAACAAAGACTTCTTTAGGCACGTTAATAAATTTGAACGCACGATCAGTATCTAGGTAGACGTTTTCAAAATTATCTTTCTGCCATTGGTAGTAATGAGATTGATTCCAACCTGGGAACTCATTGTTGATATATATAAATGAAGAATATCTCCATTTGAAATTACCGGTATAAATGCTATCCGAGCTTACTCTCCAATAATAGACGGTACTGTCTGCTAGGTTTATAGGTGGCACCCATTCTACAACTCCTCCAGAAGATAGTATTTTCTGCTCTGCTAAAGGGTTAGTGAAAAGTTCAGAAGTATCGAATTGATAAACGTACCATTTTTCAACTTCGAACGGATTTCCCGTAGACGATTTCAAGGTGACCGTTGGATTAGGCACAATGGCAAACTCATAAGGGTGAATAGGGAAAATGTCATCAGAACCAATAAATACTTCTGCTTGATTAAGTAGGTAGTTGTTGGTTTCTGATAATTCATTGGAAACATCATCATTGACATCTACATAGATGTTGAACTTATTCAATCCCAAACCACTATTATCATTACTAACAGGTATTTTAATACTAAAGGTATCCTTATGGTAGGGTGCCGGATATCGTATGGATACTACCTCTTGATTTCCGCTAGGGAAAATTCTTGCAACTTCGACATCTATAGAATCATTAATGGCTTTCCCTAGATTGTAAACAACTAGATTGATTTCAAAGGAATCCAGCGAGGTCGTAATGTTATTTGGCGTGAAAAACACATTTTGAGCCTCCATTGCGTAGTCTGGTTCCTGGTATTGATTGATTGGAATAGCAGGGTCGCCATGAAGTGTCATTTCTCGGGCAACCATCATATCTATCGCTAGAGCACCACAGCAAAATTCAACATTAGCGATAGTTTGCTGAATTACTTCTCCAAGTGAACGAGCATATTGAGAGTTACTTAAGCTTTTGTACAAATTACTTGTATAGTTGTTTAAGGAAGTTGAGACCGATAAATCTGTTGTCGATAGGTAAGCTATCGCTCCCTTTTGATCTTGAAAAACGAATCGCTCGCTAATACTTTGTTGAGCGGCATGAATCAATCCAGAGTTACAACCATTAGCTAAAAATATAGGATATTTACCTATGTTCGTATAGTTCTCTGGGTCGTCAAAACTAAGGTCAAATCCACCGGCATAAGAGTGACCAAAGAAAGTAATTAATGAGACTCCATCATTTACACGATTTCGAATCAGTTCGGAGGGTAAAGTTTGAATAGGTGCACTTGAGTTTTTAAACACGGAACGTACTTGGGTTCCCCAAGAAGTTCCTTGGATCGCACTAGCATAGGCATTTAAATAATTCCTAAAAATATTTTGTTGAGCTAAATCTGTTCCTCCACCTAAATGGATGACTTGTTTCATAAAGTCTTTATTCGCAATGGTTTGGTAAGGATCACCAAAGTTATAATACTCATTGTCATATTGAATAATTTTTTGAAGATATAGATCAATTTGGTCTGTGTTTGTAGCTGCTAGACGGCCTATTCCAATCTTTGGAACTGAGCTGCTAGTATCTGCTGCTAAGAGAATATCACTACCCGGATTTCCAAAAGTAGGAACTAAACATGCGGCTCGAATGGATGTGCTATATCTGAAATCTTTATATTCCCGGGCTTTTCCAATGATGAATAAATTCTGAGGGGTAGGTGTCCAATTATCCGTAATGAAATCAATGAAATTCCTAATTGATTGAGGATGTTTGTCTACGCCAAAATAAAACTGATCATACAATTGATTAATGTCAACTTTAACTACATCATGACTTCCGCCATTCGTACTTTCTCTATGACTTACATATGCATTTACCTCAGGGGTGTCAAAAAATGCACTCCCGGTTAAGATAACATAGTCTCCTTGATTGACAGCTTGATTGAAGTCTGTAAAAGCCAATTGTTGCATACTACTAACTGCATTATATGTGGAACTTTGATCTGCTCTTATAACAAGCTTTCTTTTGCCTAAAGCCGGAGGCAATACGAAACGATGCGTATTTGAACCTGGTGCATCTATTGAAGTTAAACGATAACCATTGCTAGCATCGTAAAGGACTGGCGAGCTACCTAGGTCATTTAAGTCAGTTATTTCAATGTATTGTGGACTTCCATTTCCTTCAACATCAAAGACAAATGAACTGGCGTTATCCATATCGAAATTTCTAGCATAAAAAAACTCGATCAATGATGGATTGTTTCGGTTGGTACCTGTTGTAGTAGGAATGGCTTCAAAGCTTATATTAGTGACAGAACCAACTAAACTAGCCGGTATTACATCTGCATTTTTTTCAAGACTATAACCGCTAAATTGGTGATTGGATAAATTGCTTGAGCCTGACTTAATATTAAAATTATGACCGTTAGAAGACCATGACACTACCACAGTATAAAGTTCGGCATCGATGTTACTTACCGCATTTGGGGTATTGAAATCAAAAGATAAAGTAGAGTTAGAATTATTAAATTGTTGGCTATAATAGAATCCTTCGCCAAGATCGTATATTGAGTTGTATAGTGCAGTAGAATTGCCAGACCCTCCTACATACGTGGGTTGACCAACACTGAATGCATTAGTGAATCTTCTTCTTTCCTTCTTCCAAAAATAAGCTTCTTTGGTAGGAGGATTAACTAAGTTATTAGTTATGTCGTTAATTCGTAAATTACCTCCTACATTGTTCCATGTCAGGTAGTAAACGGCATTATCATCGAACATGCTAAATCTATCATGAGTTTGCCACTCTGGGTCTTTAAACAATCGAGTGTCTAACTTACCATCACTTGGGTAAGCATAAAATTCAATGAAATTCACCACATTGCTGGTCTCATTTATATAAATAGGTACTTCTTGCCCATCTCGGAATAATTTAAAATTATCAGCGTCGATGAAATTAAGACCATATTGATTGATTACACTTGTTGGAATTCGGTGCATGCCCTCTAGGCCTACTTCGAATTTAAAGTGAGGTTGATTATAATCTATCCATTCATTGCCATAGGGTTGAGCCCAAAGCTGAATATTTGAAATGATGAATATAAAGAATAGTAGAGTTTTTTTCATAATCCTTCAGCGTTTGCCTCGTTTTTCTTCTTAGGAAATCCAAAATGAGCAGAGATTACATTGCTGTAAAAAACTTGCTCTTGACCACTGCCACTTGTTTGATCGCCTAAGTTGGTAAAGGCGTAGTCAATATGAAAGCCTTTAATATTTAGTCCAACACCAATGTTGGGTTGTACGCTTAATTTGTCTTTGCCATCTAACTGGGTAATCCATTGAGAATTGCCAATACCTGTGCGTAAATAGATAATGTTTTTGTAATTAAGTTCAAGTCCAATAGATGCGTCAAAACCAATCGGGTCTGTTCTAAACAGTACATTTCTTCTACCATCAGTATTAATATTTACATTCAATTCAGGTTCGATATAAAAATTGTCTTTGATGTTGAATTGGTGACCCACACCAATAAGTATCATCGGCAAGGTTAATTCTAATGAATTCTCAGGCACTAAATTTCCTGTTGCTTGCAATACATCGGCTTCTTCTTTGGTAAAGTTGAATGACCAGGCATTATAGGTACTTGAAATGTCTCTTGCATTGATTCCAAAACGCCAACCTTTTTTTCGATACTGCATCCCGGCATCAATCCCGAACCCCCAAGCAGTGGCAAACGAACCTACTTTCTTGTGAATAATTTTCACACTACCTCCAACTGAGAGTCCTTCTACTTTTAGTTTCTGACCATAAGAAAGGAGTACGGCATATTCTCCATTTGTAAATCGACTAATTCTACTATAATCAGGAGGATTGTCTGTTCCATTAGGAAACAAGAATAAGGTGTTCGGTATGTCATCTATTCCAAATCGATAGAAGGTAATACCCAAACTTCTTTTTTCACTCTCCAAAGGAATGGCCACAGCTAGATAATCGATCTTCGCAATACCAGCAAAGTACTCACTGTGCATATAGCCAATTTGAAAATTGTCTTTGATGTGCGCTAAACCAGCTGCATTGTAATACATACTGAACAAATCGCTTGTACCAGCTACTCGACTATTACTCATAGCCATACCGCTAGCTCCCATACCGATGTTTAGAAACTCGTTTGAATACTTCCGTGCTTTCTGGGCATTTAAGCCAGTAAGCATTCCACATAGTAGAAAAAGTATACTAATCTTTTTAAGCATAATTAAGCTCGTCTTTTAAATGTTCTAAAAAGGAAGGCAAAGCTTCCGATATTTTTTCTTTTCCCTCTTGAATAGCTTTCCCCCAATTGGCCTCTTGAAAAGTTAATCCTATTCTCTTTCCAATGATATGATGCAGCGCTTCCTGAATACCTGTATTCTTTTGAAGCGAGTACGCATACTGACTATCCGTAAAACTCCTAAAAATACTAATTATTTTTTTAGAATTTTGTCGGGATACTGTCATTTTTATTTTCTCCTCTAACTCACCTTCTAAAGCTTGAGATAAACTTTCATAAAAAGCGGGCGCTAAGTTCGCTTCTTTTTCCATTAGACATTGATCAATTATAAGCTCTAAAAGAACATGAGATACAATGTAATTCTTCGTCATAGGAAGGTCGTATGATGCCGTAATTTGTTTTAAATCTTTGCAATGATCTATGAAAAATTGATGTTGATGAAAGAGCGCATCTGTCTCCAAATGATAGTGAATTCCTTTCACGATATCGCTTTGGTTAATCTCTTGGATAGGTTTGATTTCTTGATGATAGATTTTTGTAAATCCTCTCATTAGGTCGGGTAGGAGGTTCCCGGCTACTTTGTCTGTATTTTCTTTTTCTGGAAGTAAGTAATAGTGTGAGAGAAAGTTCATCGTATAAAGAACGCTCATTCTATTAGGAGATTATATAATAAGGCGTCTAATTATTCGAAGAATCGCCAGATTAATCCACCAGCAAAAGTCCTTCCTCTATCAGGATATCCAAGAGCAGTGTAATAATTCTTCTTTATCAAGCCCTCATTTAAATAGTTACCCTTGGCAAAAACACGTAAGGTTTTCACTTTGAAACTTACGAAAACATCTAAAACAGGCGTATAATGCATGGTCTGTTCATTTTGAATGTGAAACTGTCCAATAATTGGGTTCCAAGCATTCGCGGCGAAATTACTGTTGTATCGGAGGTCCGCACCAAAGCGACCTAGCATTTTACCTTTAAAGATGTAGCCTTCAATATATAAGCTAGACTTCAAAAATATTTTTGGTAAACGCAAGGCTTGTTGATTGTTGTTGCCTTGCACACCTATGAAATTGTCAAAGTGAAGAATTTTAAATTGTAAAGCTTTACTCGCATAAGCCTGATAATAGGATAGGGTACTATTCAATTGTTGAGCCCTTGAGTTTTCATCAAAATAAATGAAATTGCCTAAGGTGTTGTATTCGGCATGTATGCGAAACTGGTGTTTGCTTAGGGTATAATCTAATGCAATTTGACTTCTCGTTTTTTTGTTAAAATTGTTTTCCCAATTTAAACTTGATGAGGCATAACTATGTTCAATCCAGGTGGCTTCTTGCTGCTCAATTAATCCAGATACGGCTAGCTGCCCAAATTGATTAAAGTCATAACTAAAACTTGCATGGGTATGCCAATCATTCTGATTATAGCCCGTCAAATAGTAATAGGCACTTGCTTGATAATCCCACTTTCTTAAAGAGAAGGGATTTCCTTGGATCTTACCATAAACATGCAGGTTGTTCGTGGTGAACTCATTGCCGTTTTGCCAAAGTTCTATGTTGTCGTGCTGTGCTCCAGCTTCGGCTTGTAAGTTCATATATTGTGCACTATCTCGTTTGGCTTTAAGTCCAGAATAGGAGAAGTAAATCCGATTCGGTATTTGATGATAATAGAGTCGGTAATACGTTGAATCAACTGCTTGAAAGTAATCATTGTAAATACTGTTGTCTGCAGCTTTGTCTACATATTCGACAGTGTTTTTTTGCGTTCCAGTGGCATGGCTTATACTAAAGCTAGGATGGAATTTCCTTACCGCTAAACTATCGTTTATACTATCGAAGGTGTGGAAACCAAAATGGTAAGTGTTGCTAATTTCTATTTGGAAATTCTTGTGTTGCGTAAGCCCTTGAGCAGTATTAACTGCATAAAATTCTTTATTAGGTTCGGCTAATTCTGGGTTATTTACAAAGTCTAGAATAAGGCCTCCATTTTCCTCTGACTTTAGCTTGCTGAAGCTTGCTTCTGCACCTAAAACATAGCGATTGTTTTTAGAAAATAACTGAGCGTAAAAATCAAAGTTTCCATTTCTAGCACGAATGTTATTGTAGACTCCATTGGATAACACCCGATGAAAGTCTAAGCCATAATTCAGCCTGTTTTTAACATTGTGGGCGAACTTTGCTCCAAAGATGTTTTCTCTTTTAGACCCCATAAAATAAGTGATTTCGGATATGGGCTTTTCCACTTTATAATACTTAATTTTATCGATGCGGTATTTATATTGGTCGAAAGAAGTCATTCCACTTTTGAATCCTCTATTGCCGTTCCAATCTAAAGCAAGATACTGATGTGCTTGTCCCGTATTACCCAAATTGAAATAATCCCATGTGGGTGTAATCATGAAATTGTAGGCTTCCATATTGTTTAAGCCTGTATCAATGGGGATAAGCTCTTGAGGCCTATCTTTATAGTAGTAGTAATTCGTTTCAGCTATTTGTCCAAACAAGTTGGCACTTCCAACAACTGAGCAAAGTAAAAGGATAGTATGGAGCAAGGATTTTTTCAATCTTATTTTCCTTAGATTCTAGCTAACAATTCTTTGATGATTAAACTCATTTTTGGTTCAGCTTCTTTGGCTGCAGCAATCACCATGTCATGATTAATATCAACCATAGCTTCTGGTGGATAACCGCAATCAGAGATTACTGATATTCCAAAAACTTTTAAGCCAATATGTCTAGCTGCAATTACTTCAGGTACCGTGCTCATTCCTACAGCGTCACCTCCCATTAAATGGAAAGCTTTGTATTCAGCTGGTGTTTCAAAAGTTGGTCCTTGCACTCCAACATAAACTCCTTGATGACAAGTAATCTTGTTTTCTTCTGCAATTTTAGCTGCTATAGCAACATATTTGTCATGATATGCATTTAGCATGTCAGGGAAGCGAGGTCCTAGATTTTCATCGTTCTTTCCTCTTAAAGGGTGAACGGGTTGTAAGTTAATGTGGTCAGTAATAATCATTAAATCTCCTACACTTTGAGCAGGATTAATACCTCCACTAGCATTAGAGATAACTACACTATGGCAACCTAAATACTTCATAAGACGAACAGGGAAAACCACTTCATCGATCTCATATCCTTCATAATAATGGAAACGACCACTAAAAGCTATAATACTTTTTCCACTTACTTTTCCGAAGATGAGTTTTCCTGAATGACCTTTAACAGTTACTACCGGGAAATTAGGGATGTCCTCGTAAGGAATTTCTATGGCAACATCGATTTCATTGGTGAAATTGCCTAAGCCACTACCTAAAACGATACCTATTTCGGGTTGAAAATCGCTAATTGACTTAATGAACTTTACGGTACTGTCAATGTTTTCTATGACACTCATACTTTTATTCTTCGGGTGTTAAATAATCTTCAATGGTTTTTTCAATAAAAAAATGAATCACTTGATTAAATCGACTCTTTTCTTCAGCTGCAAAATTAACTTTTATCGGTAAACAAAGGAGTTTAATCCCTGCTTTATTAAACAAATGGGCAAAAGGAAATAACCTCGTTAAATCCTTTTCCGTGGTAACGATATATTTGTTAGGTGCTTTTAGATCGTTGTAGGTGTTAATCACAGATTCAATATCTTGATCAGAATAAGTGTGATGGTCTGCAAACTTGCGCTCATAAATCTTGTCGCATAAAGTACTTAAATAGTCCTTCATTTTAGAATTATTCGCTATACCCGTGAGCATAAGAATGTGACTATCTTCTTCTGGTATTATCGGATAAATTTCTTCTTGAAACACTTGATAAGTTTGATAATACTTAAGGTAGGAAAAGAACACTTTTTGATAATCTTTTGGAGCTATTTTAATCTTTATGGCATCCTTTTCACTTTGACTAAGATTGGAAGGGGAATGACTTACTATTATGATATCTGCTCTTTCTGCTCCACTTTTAAACTCACGCAAATTCCCCATCGGTAACAAGAAATCATCTGTGTATAAATCATGGTAGGGAGTTAATAAAATGCTTAGCCCTGCTCGAATACTTCGATGTTGAAAAGCATCATCTAATAGAACCGTAAATGAATGTGGTTTTTGACTAGCTAAACTAGGGATCCCCAAGGCTCTATCTTCTGAAACAGCAACTGCTACTTCGGGATGTTTCCATTTGAGAAGTAGGGGCTCGTCGCCAACGTCTAGTGCGGTATGACTAGTTTGTACATCTAAGTAGCCATTTGTTTTCCTGCGGTAACCTCTGCTTAATACGCCTAAAGAGTAATGTGTTTTTAGTAAATCTATTAGGTAATCGACATGTGGTGTTTTGCCTGTTCCTCCTGTGCTCAAATTCCCAACACTAATCACTGGAATGTCAAAGGAGATTGCTCGAAAGTAATTGTTGTTATACAAGAAATTTCGAATAGCAATACCTATTGCATAGAGCAAAGTAAAGGGGGCTAACAATATTTTAAATAAAAATTCCAATGGATTAAGAAAGGGCTCTTCTTAAAAAGTCATTGAATGGTTTTGCAGTTTTCATAAATGTAGTTATCTGCTTAATAACGTCTTTTTCAAAGATTAAGTTTGCAGGGAGGTCTTTCATAAAATAAAACCCTTTGTTGAGCAGTAGGGGTTGAGTTTCAATGTCTTCTTTAAACTCTTTGGGAGCTATTTTATTTTTATCCCCTAAGATTCCCTTAAAGTTCTTCTTGAATTCTTTCTCATTAATAAGTTGATCAAACTCATCTAAATTATAGGCAATCTCTTGACGCACCTTGAACAAATCTTGCTTTTCAAGAAAATAAGTACCGCCACCAACCATTACTTTTTCTGGAGACGCGAAAACATAAAATCCTGGATAAACTTTATCCTTTCTACCAAATTTAGAGATGATAGCAGTACGATTAGTTTTATAGGGTGTCTTGTCTTTGCTAAAGCGAATGTCTCGATTTATTCTAAAGATGGCATCGCCTGGTTTGATGTTAATCTCTTCATCAAATAAGCTTACTTCTTGTTGAATGGCTTCTACAAAATTTTCAAAAGGTTTTTTTACTATTTCCGCGTAACGCTTGCGGTTAACATCCATCCAATCTTTATTATTATTGGCAGCAAGTTCCTCGAAAAAACTGTGATAGTCTTTGTTGAAATAAGTTGGCATATTACAAAGATAATAAGAATTCTACGGTATCGACATGGTCCGCGTAATCAGCTAATCCAGGCTGTTGAGCTTGTCCAAAACCAACACTCTTCCATAAGTCTGTAGGTGCACTTACCACAACTTGCAGGTCTTCGTGGTGTTCGATAATATAGTCTTGCACTTCGTTTAAATCTTCATAAAAACTATAGTGAACGGTGGCTAGTCTACTATGAAGGCTTTCATCCTCTTTTACAATAAGAAAGTCATTAGCTAAATGCTTATCAAGATTCATTAATAACAGCGTCCGATTGTAATCGTAATTGTCTTTAAACAGATTATGATTCACATATTCTTGGAATAGATCAAAATGAGGAAACAGGGTAATGATATCAAAGTCTTTTGGTACGAAGATCTTAGAAACATTGCGACAACCTAAACCAAAATAGGCTAAAACATCGCTTGCTAGTAAATCAAATTCTTGGGGAGTTTCCTTACCTGTAAGAACTGCTAAACTGTTTCTATTAGTGCGGAGGATATTGGGCACTTTTCTAAAATATTGCTCGAAGTATCTATTCGTATTATCACTTCCCGTTGCAATTACCGCATCAAAATTTTGAAGTCGCTCAATGATTTCAGCATTCCATGTAATATCTAAACTTTGTAATTGTTTAATAAGGTATTTCATCAATACTTCATCTTTGGAAGAAAGCTTGATGTGAGTAGGAGCGTTTAAAACGAATGCGCATAATACATCATGAAAGCCTACCATGGGAATATTTCCCGCTGTAATTATCCCTAATTGTTTGTCGACTGGGTTTAATGAATAGTCGCTCAACCAATAATCCAGTTTGTCGGCATCTAAGTAATTGCTCTTTATGGCTTCTATCATTTGCCAGCAATGATCTTGAGAAAACCATCGATTCTTTATCTCTGCTAATCGAACGAATTCTTGAAGCTCTTCATTCTCTTTGTTTAAGAGTGCTTTTAGCTCTTGCAAGCGTTCGATCTTGTATTCTTTTAAATCCATTTCACTTTGTTTTCAAGCCTAAGTCTTTACCCAATTTAAGCATCAGCACTTTGGCCTCCTCTATATTATT
>JBLHMK010000061.1:0-14729 GCA_047621945.1 Flavobacteriaceae bacterium | reverse complement strand
CAAATATTTTTCAAGCCTTACGGCATCTTGCACAGAATTATGCTTCAAAGCTTTACCCATCTATTTGTTCAAGATGAGGACTCTTTAAATCTCTTAGCCAAACAAGGACTAGAAAATGTAAGTATAGCTTTTGATACTAGATTCGATACAGTAATGCAAATCAGTAAATTGAATTTTAGAAATGAAGTACTTGAAAAATTTAAGAATGGTCAACAAACTTTAATTGTTGGAAGCAGTTGGCCAAGAGATGAGGCATTGATCAAGCAACTATTGGACAAGCATAAAGATTTAAAAGTTATTCTTGCTCCACATGATGTGAATCCTCATCGTATTTCTCAAATCAAACACAGCTTTCCAACAGCCGCATTACTTTCTGAACCAAATATTAGTGAATCCACTTCTGTATTAGTCATTGATAACGTAGGTAAGCTATCCCTGCTTTACCGCTATGCCGACATTTGTTATTTAGGTGGTGGATTTGGAGTAAGCGTGCATAATGTGTTAGAGGCAGCCGTATATGGAAAAGCCTTAATTTATGGACCTAATCATAGCAAGTCAAAAGAAGCACTGGATCTGGTCACTCTGGAAGCTGCACAAGTGGTATACAATGAAATGGACTTGAATAACGCTATTAGCAATCTACAAGAAGCAGGCGTTTATCAAAATGCTTGTGAACAAGCAAAAAGATATGTAGAATTAAGAACTGGCGGCACTCTAGAAGTGATGACCATGCTCAAAGAGAGCAAGTATATTTAAATGTTTGGTAATTTAGATTCTGGTTTGTAGCCATAAGCACAGTGCCTGCAGTTACTTTTACAACAATACCCTCTAGAGATATGAAAGTATTCCGTAAATACCACATAAGCACTTTCTATGTAGTAGTGTTTTCCTTCTTCAAGATCAGCTAAAGCATCTTCCTCATCAATTTGTTGAAAGGTTTCATTCAATTCACTCAAACAGCTATTGCATAAGCAATCGTAGTTGGTCTTTTTGAGGAAATCTTTTGTTCGCGGACTTATAACAAGTTGATTACAAGCACAAGATGAGATGTCCTCTGTGTTGCACTGCAAATCATTTTTGCATCTAGAACATTCCTTTTGTGTCATAATTGAGTCATATTAAGGGCTAGTAGATGAATGCTTAACGCAAAAACTATGCGAAAGTTTAAGGTTTAAAACAGTTCGTAAAAAAAGCGCTGAAATTAAAATTAACTCTCAACGCATTTCTTGGTACCGAGAAACGGAACTGAACCACCGACCTCAGGGTTATGAATTCTAAAAACAATATTTCACTTAATTTTGTCATTGTTTTTCAGAATATTATATATTTATAATTTTATGTTTTATATCTTTTTTGTGCCGGCGCATCCGCCTTAAATATTGTGTCAATCTTAATATAGCTTAGCACTTTAATTTTAATTGGGACTCTTAGCAATTATTAAGTAGCTTATTTATGACTTTAAAAACTGGTAACACTGTTTACGAAATCAAAACTTCCCTTCCATTCTAAGCTTTCCTATGCTCTGACTCTTCCTATGAAAGATTCTATTCCAAAAAATGAAGAAACACGCAATCTTGAAGAAAGAGCAAGGAATGACAAATTAAAAACATCTTCTAGAATCCATACCATATTGATTTATAGAGATTTATTTCATTAACAATAAAAAAGCATGTTAATCATTCTTGTGCCGGCAACGTGAAACGAAAAACGCTGAATGTGTTGAAACATCCAGCGTTTACTATAGTACCGAGAGGCGGAATTGAACCGCCGACCTCAGGGTTATGAATCCTGCGCTCTAACCACCTGAGCTACCTCGGCTAAAAAGGATTGCAAAAGTAAAACATTATATTTTATCATTCAAGAAAATTTATACTATTTTGAAAACTTATCGTAAGACCCTATTCTTGCACCCAAAGGAATGGGCCATTCAGAAAATTAAAGAATTAATAGCATCTTTATACTAAGCCATCTCAAATGAAAATTAACGAGCTAAAAATATATTCCAGTAATCTAGATCAGCAAGTTGAGTTTTATTCAAGCACACTAGGACTAGAATTAATCAAACGAACGCCGGTTGAAGCAAAGATTCAAATTGGAAAATCAATTCTTACCCTTTTAAAAAATAAGCAATCCCTTCCCTATCACTTTGCCATAAACATCCCTTCCAATATGGAAACCGAAGCTTTGGAATGGCTAAAAGAGCGCGTGGTTATTTTAAAAGATGGTCAACACGAGATACAAGATTTTGATTTTTGGAATGCCAAGGCTATATACTTCTATGATAAGGATAAAAACATAGTAGAATTAATCGCCCGCAAGAATTTAAACAATCAATTGGATGGAGCATTCAATAGCGAGTGCTTATTGGAAATTTCCGAAATAGGAATGCCTGTTAATAACATTGAACCTATTTATCTATCCTTAAAGGCAACTACTGGGATTCCAATATTTAGTGGTGACATAGAGCGTTTCTGTGCCATTGGCAATGAACAAGGACTTTTCATTTGTATCGATAAGCAATTGAAAGATTGGTTCCCGACCGGAGAGAAAGCACACTCTGCTGATTTTGAAATTAGTTTTCAAGAAAGTGACAAGAATTTTCATTTGGATTTTAAGGATGAGAACATAAGTTTGACAAAAATTTAAATACCGCGTTTATTCCTAACTTTGCAGGCCTTTACCAAGAATCAATTTGGTGAGACTGGTACATGTGTTTGAGGTGTATTGTAAAAGAGAATAATGACGAAAATTTGGAAAAAAAGGAAGCAAGAAGAAATTAAGAAAATTGTGTTTGATGCGCTTGACAAGAACATCAATTATGATAAAAGCAATATACTTGGAATTCCAGCATCTTATTTAGATGACAAAGTGTTTCATCAAGACACTTCCTTTTTAAAGGATGCCCCTTTCATCTCCGCTTTGGTCAACAATCCCAACCATATTGGTTGCCACACACTAGGTAAATCTGAACCTTTTTTCTCTGGAACACATACCATTGAAAAAGAATTAATTGAGATGTGCGCTGTCGATATTTTAAAAGGTGATTTTGAAGAACAAGATGGCTACGTAGCATCTGGAGGAACGGAAGCAAACATTCAAGCTATATGGATATATAGAAATTACTTCCGCAATAAGCTGGGTGCTAAGCCTAGTGAAATATCTATTGTATGCAGTGAAGACTCCCATTATTCAATGGATAAAGCTGCTGACCTTCTCACTCTAGATATTTTCAAGATTGCAGTTGACGAAGACACGAGAGAATTCAGCAAGACGACAATAGAAGAAACCCTATTAGCAGCTAAAAGTGCTGGTAAGAAGTATTTTATCGTAGTAGTGAATATGATGACTACCATGTTTGGCTCAATTGACAAGATAGAAGTACTCACTGATTCTTTGAAACAGTTAGACTGCACTTTCAAGCTTCACATCGATGGTGCTTATGGAGGATTTTATTATCCCTTCACTAATGAAGAAAGTGCTTTAACTTTCAAGAACCCATACATCACCTCTTTTACTTTAGATGCACATAAAATGGCACAGTCGCCATACGGAACAGGCATCTTTCTAATAAGAAAAGGCTTTATCAAATATGCCAATACCAAAGAGGCTAGTTATGTGGAAGGAGAAGACTTTACCCTAATAGGAAGTCGTTCTGGAGCAAACGCCATTGCAGTCTGGATGATTTTATCCAAAAACGGTCCTTATGGATGGCATGAAAAGATCTTCATCTTGCAAAAAAGAGCAGAGTGGTTCTGCAAACAAATGGAGGAATTGAAGGTTAAATATTATCGAAACCAAGGTTCAAATATTGTAACGATACGGGAAGAATTTGTGAATCATACTATTGCCCACAAGTTTGGATTAGTGCCTGATAATCATAGCCATCCTAAGTGGTTCAAAGTGGTAATCATGGAACATGTTTCTATTGAGAAATTAGCTTTATTAGTCGATGATATAAAGGCGTCTCTGCAAGTTAAATAACAATATATATTGTGTTCATCAACGGTTATGACAACATCTATTACCGGTCATTTCGACGATAGGAGAATTCTTCCATTTAAAAAAAGGGAGCTTTCGTCATTCGCAAAAAAATACATTTAGAAGTTACTTGTCAGTTACATTGAATAATAAGTATCTGAGATGCTATTATTCCTTGCATTTATGGAAGACCTCTCCTATCGTCGAGGTGACCTTATGATCTGAGAAGAAAGGTGTATTAAAATTCCTACTTATGCGTCAAAATCCATAGTTCCACTTCTTCAGAAGAACGCCAATGCTGGTCGCGCTTAGTTTTATCTGAAGCAGCCTTAACCGGTCTGGTCAAGGATTTATCCAATTTAAATCTCCCACCTTTGTCTATTTCCTCTTGAATAGGATGACTTTTACTTACCTCAGTGATTTGAGCAAGGTTAGAAAAGATAATAACTAGTTTTCCATCAGGCGACAAGTGTTTCTTGGCTTCTGCAAAGAACTCAGGAAAGAGTTTGTCTTTGTAGTAAATCGCTTCATCGTTCGAATCCATTTCATCTGTTGCAGGCAACCAAGGTGGATTAAAAACGATCAATTCCGTTTCCTTTTCGAATGAGCCAAATAAAGGTGCGTGAGCTAAATCAATTTTTCGAGACAACTTGGTCTCCCCCATAAACTCTTTGAGTCCTACAATCGCATTGGGATTCGTATCCGTTCCAAAAACTTTCTGAAAACCATGCCTAACTAATTGAAAGGAAAGTACTCCGCTCCCAATTCCAATATCTATAGCTGACTTCTTAGGACCTTCATAGCGTTTCAACCAATTATCAAAAAGAATTAGATGGTCAAAACGAGTTGGGAAATACGTCCCATAAAATGGATGTATTTTATTTCTTAACACCGGAATCAATATTCCATTCTGATACCACTGCCAAGAACTATTCATTCCTTGAACTTGTGGAAAAGGCAATAGGAAGGGTTCCTTTTCAGGATATAGTTTATTTAGCCACCCTATCGAAGGCGCTTTCTTAACATTCAGCTTGTGATTATTGACTTCTATTAAAACCAAACTTGACAGTTTTCTATAAGCCGACCGAAAATCACGTTGTTCTTGAAAAGACTTATTCGGCATAGTTTTTCTCAAATGCGTTTGTATCTCTCTGATGATCGTCATTCCATTACTATAAAAATCATTAACTAAAACAGAAGTACCTGCTTCCAAAAGTTTGATGGTCTCTTTAGAATCTGAATACTTATTAAACACCTCTAATTCTTTATCTGGGGTAATGGGTGTGGGTCTATTTAGTTTAATTTCTGTACTCATGGGAAAACGGCATTTTTTATAAAGTGCAAAGGTAGCTTTTAAAAATAGGATTGATTGTATTAAGTATTGAGTGCTGAGTTTCTAGTTTAGATGCGTAAAATAATCTGATTTAGATCGGCTAGAAGCTGATTATGCCCAAATATTGGTATTGTGAGGGTGATTTTTAATTGGGGCTTTTGAGGTAACAGAAATCATAAACCACTTGTTAACCTCAATTAAATCCTATCAAAATGAAAAAGTTATTAATCCTATGCACATTGTTCTTCACCATTAATATTTCCTTTGGACAAGATTAGATAGTTCTAAAAACTCCACAAAGTGGGCTTTTAGGGGCTCCCGTACATAAAGTAAAAAATGGAGACATTAATTTTGATTTCACTTTAAACCGTGATAAATCCCCTCCGTAGAAACTAGAGAAGGGGCCAAAAGTTCAATGGAGTAGGAAGAAATGTTTAGAAAATTTACATCGATTTAAAAGATAGCTTTTGCATTTATGCGGTCGACGTAATTGCACCACCAAACAAAAGCGCTGAAACAAGACTAAGTATGAAGGACGACTCACGTATTGCTCAACTAATTATGCAGAGTGTTAAGTAAGTTGAATAAGTCAGTAAACAGCAAACTAAACTTCTATTAAATGAGTTATTAAATGTACAGATGCGGATAGATTAATGCCGAGCCTGATGAATAGATAACTATATATACTTAAAACAATTAATGAAATCACTAACACTATGCCTGCTTAGTCTAATTCACTTTGGACTCCATGCTCAGCAAATTCAATTTTTAGACCTGCCCTCTTTTTTTGATAGGGAGTTTGAAGTTTCTGGTTTAACCGGAAACGACACCAACTTATATCTAGCAGCTGAAAGGTGCGGAAAAATATTTGTCATAAATAAAGAGAATATGACACATGTTCATACTATTGATTTAAATATGGATACCCTGCAGGATGACTTAGAAATTGAGGGTTTGAGTATTTACAAAGATTATTTGTTAATGACTGATGAGAGCAAAGGAAAACTATTTTCCCTGAATTTTAAAACCAATAAGATTAGAGAAGTTAAAATTAATGGGAAAGATATCAGCTCATTTCAAGACGACTATGGTGTCGAAGGCATTGCGGTTGACGAGACCTCCAATATTGTGTACGTTCTAAGAGAAAGAAACAAAGATCATCAAAGTGAGATATACACTTTCCATATAACTGATTCACGAGAAGTTATAAATCTGAAGTATAAAAGCAAAACTTTAGTTCAGCATAAAAATTCAAAGTGGCGATATTCCGGACTAGCTATTGATAAGGATAGAAGGCGCTTACTATGTTTAAAGTCATTCCATTTTAAAGATGAGCCTTCATTGGATAAACGAGAAATTGAGTATATCCCTTATGGCTCTCTATCAAATACTAAATCAAATCCAAGTCAACTCTTATCCCTTACTGACGAAATCTATTTTTTGAGACATTCTTTTGCTGTGAATGTGGAGGGAATCTTTTACGATGGCAATTCAATTTTCGTTGTGAGTGACAATGGTGATGGCAACTCCAGAGATTGCGATGATAAGGCTAGTAAAACCGTTATGATAAGAATATTATTGGATTGATTTGAATGAAACACCCGTGACGGCCGCCTGCCTGCCGGTAGGCATGGCGTAACTCCTGCTTCAGCTTTCTCGCAATGGTCGGGATAGTGTTGGATTATGTTTGAGTGAGGTTATATCGCAATCGCCCCCTCGCCTACTTCATCTTCGATGATTAAGCCATTTTCGCAGAAGGCTTGACATTCTTCTTTGATGAAAGATTGTACTTGAGTGGCTATATGTTCGGGATATAAGACGTGCAAGTTTGGACCTGCATCTAAAGTAAAGCATACAGGCAAGCCTGTTTCCGCTCTAAAAGCTCTTATCTTTTCTATCAATACTAAACTGTTTGGCTTCATTAGCACATAGCTGGGTGTAGATGTCATCATTAAGGCGTGAAGCGTTAAAGCTTCTTCCTCTACAATTAACATAAAAGTATCTACATCCCCTTCCTTCATGGCTTGCATGAGTTTGGCTAAGTTGTCATTGGCTTGCTGAAAACGAACAGCGGCATAAGGGTTATCTTCCATCAATTGATGCCCTGCTGAACTACTGACTGATTTCTCTTTTGCCGAAGCAATCAATATAGAATTTTTGAAGGTATGAAAGATAGGATCAACTCGATCACTTACATCAATAGCAAAATCATTAGTGCTTCCTTGAATTCCTTCATGAATTCCCCATTGACCTAACTTAGGATAAACCGATCGGCAAGCTGAACCACTCGCTAAGCGAGATAAGTATGAAGCTTTCTCTAAGAACTCGTCTTTATCTGTTAAGGTGTTAAATGCCTTTTGTTCGATAGAACATAAGCATAAAGCTAAAGCTGACATTGCCGAAGCAGAGGAGGCTATTCCCGCTGAGTGAGGAAATGAATTGTCTGAATGAATTTCTAAATCCAATCCTTGAAGGAACGGATAGATATCTTCTATTGATTTGATGAACTTAGCAATACGCGCTTCAAAGGCAGTGTTGCGTTCCTTTTCAAAGAATAAAACCACTTGCCCATTTCCAGGCTTATAGCTCATGCGCATATTAGTATGTGCATTTTTCAGTGTAAAACTTACCGAAGGGTTACTTGGTAATTGTCTACCGTACTTGCCCCAATACTTCACTAAGGCTATGTTTGATGGACTTCTCCAAGCTACTTCTCCTTCATATAAATGAATAGCATCTGCCACATTAATGGGCTTATAATTGTGTTCTATATCCATATCATTTCTTCAAATGCAAAAATGGTGTTTAAACCTTTCTTGGCAAAATAATCTTTCACGTATTTATCGTCTTCTTTAGTAATCGCCATAATGAAATCGCCGCCCCACGCCCCTAAGGACTTGCAAGCACCATTGAAATCATTGAAACGTGCGGTATTGATACTTTCTATTTTCAAGACCTTACTCATCACCTTTTCGTGCTCAATTATAGTATCTATACTAGTTTGTACATCGGTACTTTCTTGCAAGGCTTCGCTGAAGACATTAATCGTACTTACGACTTCACTGGTATTCTTCAAACTTTTATAATGTTGTATCGCCTCTCTTGAATTTTGTTTTTGATTCAAGAAGATGAAGTATGCATTATTCGTCCATGTTTTAGAAAGCTCTACAGACTCCACATGCATTACCACTTCTTGCCGATCATAGCTAATAGGACCACTAGCCGTTGCGCAAGCAATATCATATGCACTTCCCCCAAATGTTTTTTCTAACAATTGAAAAGGGTCAATACTAGCCCACTGAGCCAATAAACTAATCAATGTACTGCTACTACCTAATCCCCAATTTTGAGGAAACTCTAGCACCGTTTTAAAGGCTAAATTCTTTTCGTAAAATATAGAAGGGTTTAAATCGTCTACTGCTTTTAAAATTTGCTGCAATCGAACTACTTCTTCTTGTTGCAAGTCGTTATGCGGTAAATCGGCTCTTAGCCATAATTCATTTTGGCTGGTGAAACCGCGCCATTCAATTTGATAAGAAGTATCATATAGATCGGAAACTTCAAGAGATTGGCCGAATCTTGTAGGTATCGCTAAAGCCTTCGCTCCATCTAATACTGCATACTCCCCAGTCAACATCAGTTTACCATGAGCGTAGTAGCGTTGAGCATCCATGCTAAAAATTTAAACGGTTCGTAAAAGTTGTAAATATTCTCTAACAGCGCTGAAAGAAACCACTCGGTCTTTGAAGTACACTAAGGCTACTTCAATTTCTTCTTCTGTTGCTGCGAAGTGACTTAAGATATTATTCAAGTGCATCTTCATATGACCCGCTTGAATACCAGTAGTAGTTAAAGACTTCAATGCTGCAAAATTTTGAGCTAATCCAACAACTGCCACGATCTGCATGAGTTCATGAGCTTTTGGATTACCCATCAATTCCATAGAGGTCTTTGCTAAGGGATGCAAGCCTGTAAGGCCTCCCACAGTGCCTAAAGCTAAGGGTACTTCAATATAAAATCTGAAGATATTGTTCTCTATAGAACAGTGCGTTAAACTTTTGTATTGTCCATCTTTGGCTGCATAAGTATGCGCGCAAGCTTCAACGGCACGAAAATCATTTCCCGTTGCAATCACAACAGAATCAATACCATTCATGATACCTTTATTATGGGTTGTAGCTCTATAAGGATCAATTTCTGCAATACGCACCGCCGTAGCAAACTTTTCAGCAAACTCCTCTGGCTTCATGGCTCCATCATTGAAATAACCCAATTGGTCAATTGCACAACTTACTTCCGCTCTCACTACACAATCAGGTGTGAAATTAGAAAGTATCGACATGATAATCGTAATGTCTTTTTCCTTTAAGCTAAAAAGTGGTGATAATTGAATTTCCTCAAGCAGTATTTCAGCAAAAGCTTCTAAACATGAGTTAATGAAATTAGCCCCCATTGAATCTACTGTTTCAAAGCTGCACTTCAGCTGAAATAACTTGTCTTCTTTATCGCTCAGGTCTAGAAGTTCTATATTAGAAACTCCTCCACCCCTATTATCCATGTTATGCGTAATATGTTTTACGCCTTGAATCAACTTTGATTTTAACTGAGGAAAGAAATCCTTCAGTTTTTCTGCATCTCCCTGATAAGTAAAATGTACATGGCCTAATTTCACAGAGTTCAGCACTTCTGCTTTGAAACCACCTTTTTCATACCAAAACTTAGCTGCATTTGCACAAGCGGCAACGACAGAACTTTCTTCTGTTACCATTGGTACGGCATAATCCTTTCCGTTCACTAGGAAGTTTGGAGCAATACCGAAGGGCATGTGAAAATTAGATACCGTGTTCTCACTAAAGCCTTCAAACACCTTTTGATCTTCGACATTGTCATGCCAGAAGCTAGCAAAATCTTTTACTACTTCAATTGGATTTGAATACAAAAAGTTTTGAGCTAACCACTGAATTTTTTCAGTCTTACTTAGTTTTGAGAATCCGGATATTTTTTTCCCTTCTTGCATAATGCAAAATTACTTCTTTTTTTAACGTTGAGAAACCCAACTTGTACACTTAACTATTGTTTATTACGTTTTGTTCGCATCTATAAGTCTAAAAATACAAAACTTTCCATAAATTCCAACTCTGCAGCCGTTTCCTCTAGCTCTCCCTCTTTGAGGAATCCAATTTGATACAATCTATTATTGTTTAAGAAAAGCTTATAATGAATATGTAAATCTTCACCATTATGCCCTATCACATCCACGCCGGGCACCCCTTTAAGTTCTATTTGCTCATCTTTTAAAATCTCTGTAATCCCCAAACTCCTCAATGCGCCTTCTTTGGCTCCATCAATGAAGTTATAAGGGTCTTTGATGTATTGCGAGCTTACAGGATAATCAGAATAGGTAAGCGTTTGCGCTTCTGTCTGTGAGAATTCATGCATGTAAGAATGTAAGACCACTTCTCCAAGCTCAGTATCGAAAGAATCTACCGTGATAACAGGTTCCGCAGCGAAGTCTATAGCGAAGTTGCCTTCTATATCAGAAAAAGTTTTCTCTTGCTCACAAGCTACAAGTGCAAGTAGTATTAGCAGAACTAATCCAAGCTGTCTCATTACTTAGAATTTTGAATACTTTGCTGAACGCAAGCAGGAACAAATTTGCTTACATCTCCTTTCCCTTTGATAATCTCTCTTACAATAGTAGATGAAATAGAACTCAGTTCTGGCTTAGATAAGATTAAGATAGTTTCCAAAGTCTCTTCCATAGCATTATTTAAATGTGCGATGGTTTTTTCGTATTCAAAATCCGCTGATGAGCGAATTCCTCTTACAATGTAATCTGCCTTCTTTTCTTTACAAAAGTTGATTGTCAAGCCTTCATAGCTTGTAATCTCCACTTTTGGATCATCCCCAAAAACATCTTTCAACCATTGTAACCTAGTTTCCAAGGAATAGAGATATTTCTTTTGAGTATTGACTCCAATAGCAATAATGATTTTATCAAAAAGCGGCAAGGCTCTTTTTACGATATCTTCGTGTCCTACAGTAATGGGATCAAAGGATCCTGGAAAAACAGCAATTTTCGACATGGGTTTTAGTTTTTACCTGCATTTGTAAAGATACTAAATATAGTTTGACCATACTTTTTCTGCTTCAGGTAATGCGGGTGTTTTTTAAAATTATGTTGAGGGTTGTGCTCCATTATAAACCAGCCTTCGCCTTCCACTAAGTCATATTCAAAAATTAAATCCGGGATATCTGGCAAGGTGGGTAAAGGATAAGGAGGACCTGCAAAAATGAGGTCGAACTTTTCTCTACTATGCTTCATAAATTTGAAGATGTCCATTGGCATAACTTTCATTCCTTCAATATCTAAAAGGACCTTCGTTTTTTCAATAAACGTCACACACTTAGGAAATTGCTCTACAATAGTAATATCGGTACATCCTCGAGAAGCAATTTCATAAGACAATTGACCCGTTCCCCCAAACAAATCCAAGAAGCGGATATTGTCGAAATTATAATAATTCTCTAGCATATTAAACAAGGCTTCTTTGGCAATGTTTGTTGTTGGTCTTGTCGGTGAAAATTCGGGCACTCTTAGCACGCGTCCACCGTGTTTACCTGCAATAATTCTCATAAAAAACTAGCGTAATGTTGAATAAAATAATGAGTAGGCATAGCTTCCACTGCTGAGGCATAATTGATTCTATTCGTCCGTTCAAGCGGCTTCAAAAATTTCACATATTGCTTCAATAAATTGATGTTTTCAGCATCTTCTGGCAAGAGACCACTGTAATAGACTAGACATCTTTCGTTATCTAAACCTAGAGAGTTTAACACATTTAAGACGTGGTAAACAATATCTTCTGCACTGATATAGCTAAATGCATTAAAAAACAAGAGCTTATTCTCTTTGTAATAATAAATAGACAGCTCACTATCGTTTAAGTGAATAGTAAAGAGCTCGTCTAACTGGCTTAGTTTGGCGAAATAATTCAACAGGGCCATTTGACTAATCGAAAACTCAGGATTCACAAAATGCTTCTCCATAGCTTCTTTCAAGGCACTTGGAAATGCGTAAACCAAGTTATAATCGCTCGACAAAACTTCTTCATCTAAATAGAGAAAATTACCCGATGGTATATCGTGAACAAAATTGAGTAGTGCTTCATTCTTTGTTGCATCAAACTCAGGCTTAGGCACTAAGGTGGAAAGCGTGGTATCGATTAAACAGATTAAACGTTCAAAAGAGAAGGCAAAGATATCAAGCGCTTTAAACAGCTTCTCGAAATCTTGAATGGCATAATCATTTAACTCCTTTTCAAGGTCAAGGACCTCTGTATGTAACACCCGATTATCTTGCTCGTGAAAAACAGAAAAGGACAAACTATGTTTGCCCCATTCTACTATTAAGGTACTTTCCCTACTTTGGGATGGATTTGTAAAAATCAATATCTTCTATTTACTCCCAATTTCCTTTATCTGTAGCGTCAATTACTGACCCCATAACTAGATCGTCTTTAATTGACCAATATTCTTCGTCCAAGTTTTTCAGATACTTCGCTTTGGGCGCGACTACTTCATAAACTGGAACTTTCACTCTTTGCAATTTCAATATATCTGCTTGCATGTCAAAATCTTCACCTACCAACGGTACTCTTCGAAGAGAGTCTATACTGTTCGTGGCTTGGAATTCAATTTGATCCTTGATGTAGTATTTCAAGGTATCGTAAGTAGTAACAATAGAGGTATCATCTGCATTACCATTAACTACTACTTCAGTAATTAAATCATTTTTGATACTTGCAATTAAGTCATCAAAATTTCCAGCGTATTGCCCTTTTGATTTCAAATAATACCCTTGAGCTACACGTATATCTTCCATACGCTCTGTGGTCATTTCATACCTTGTATTATAATCCTTTTCAAACTGAACTGGATCTTGAATAATTTTATAGAGCCAAAACCCTAAACCTGCAACAATTACCCAAAGAGCGACAGTAACAACGACTTTTCCTAATTTCATATGATTTGGTCTTATGTTTAATATTTAGCCACAAAATAAAAACATTTTAAGAATATTTCAGTCAAAGTACATTCATTTTTTTACAATTCGTAGGATTTGCTTTAATAAGTAGTCGTTAAAAAAGGGTAAAGCGCAAAATTTGGACTTCTATTTTGGGCTTAGGCAAAATACTTTTACTTTCTTTGCAAACTATACAATTCATGAAGAATTTAAGCTACAGTTACAAGAGTATTTTGAAAATTGCTTTTCCATTAATGGTGAGTAATTTTTTCTTTACATTAATTGCGGTAACCGATATCGGTTTCATGCGAGAAATTGGGGTAACTGAGCAAGCTGCAATTGGATACATCTCCTTACTTTACCTATTCTTTTTCATGGCGGGCTTTAGTTACACCCGTGGTGCTCAAATACTTATTGCTCAAAAAGATGGGCAAAAAAAACACAAATCTATTGGTCTAATCTTAGACAATATGCTTGTGGTCTTGATGGGAGTAGCCACTTTACTTTGGTTGATACTGTTCTTTTGGGGAAGAGCTATTCTTGAAGCTATCCTTCAAGACCCTGAAGTTATTGAAGCTTCATATGCCTTCTTAAATATTCGAAAATGGGGCTTCTTTGCTAGTTTCTTAGGTAGTGCAATGATTGCCTTTTATTCTGGGATTGGTCGCACGAAAATTCTAGCAGTTGCAATTATCACCATGTCCGTTACTAATATTTTCATGAACTGGGTGTTAATATTTGGACATTTTGGTTTTCCCGCATTAGGAATAAAAGGAGCAGCTTATGCCAGTAACCTAGCTGAAGTTCTATCAACAGCTATAATGATTATTGGATTAGGGGTGCTGAAATTGCGTGAAAAGAATCATTTGTTTTACTTTCAGAAGATTACCAAAGACATCATTTACAAGATAACCAACTTGTCATTCCCCTTAGTTGTTCAAACCTTAATAGGTTTAGCTGCTTGGGTGGTGTTTTTTACCTTGATTGAGAAAATGGGTAAAGCCGAATTAGCTATATCTAATAATGTTAAGCAAATCTATACCTTACTTGGAATACCTACCTATGCCCTAGCATCAAGTACCAATACGGTTATTGGTAATTTAGTTGGACAGAAAAAATTTGATGAAATCATCCCGACGCTAAAACGAATCATATTGATTAGTAGTATTTTGATTTTCCTCTTCACTTTACCAACTTTTATATTCCCTAAAGTGCTTTTAGGCTTGATTTCAGAGAAAGGCTTAGTAGCTAATTCAATTGGCCCCATGTACATCGCCTTGGTTGCGCTTTGGCTTTATGGCTTCTCAACCATTTTATTCAACTGCATAGCAAGTATTGGAGCTAGCCTACACAGCTTGATTGTTGAAACGATTACCATTTTAGTCTATTTGA